>NC_004193.1:2026878-2347608 GCF_000011245.1 Oceanobacillus iheyensis HTE831 | reverse complement strand
ATATCATGTATAATATCATTGATAATTTCATTAGAGATATTTGCACATTTTTGCTCGTCAGTCACTTCATATTTATCTAATAAATATTCCATAAACCTTTCTGGCACTAATCCTTTTATGCTATTTTTAAACGATTTTTTTGGATGATTTTTTATTTGGTTTTTCACCCACTGTCTGATTTCTTGTTCTGATTTATCAGGCAGTACGTCTAAATGCATCGTTACGGACTCTCTTTTCCGCATTAGTTCTTTAACAACAAATTGTGAACATCGTAGAACTGCTGGTCCGGATACTCCAAAATGCGTAAATATCATATCCATTTTATGCGTAATTATAGCTTTTCCTCTTTTATTCCAAACACTGAGATTAACATCTCTCAAGGAAAGTCCTTGTAACTTTTTTTCTATAATAAAGGATTCTTTTGAAGTCAAAGCAACTTCGGTAGGATATAGTTTGGTTATTGTATGTCCGGCAGCTTTCGCCCACTCATAACCATCACCAGTTGATCCAGTATGTGGTACTGCTTTTCCGCCAGAAGCAATCACAATAGCAGTCGTTTGTATATTTGTATGATCATCCAATTGTATAGTATGTTGATCTTTTCCATAAGAAATGGAGCTCACCTTTGTATTCATTTCAATTGTTACATTTAATCGTTTTAATTCATTTATTAAAATGTTAACAACATCCATCGCTTTGTTGGAAGCGGGAAACATTCTGCCGTGATCTTCTTCTTTTAGTGCAACACCCAAATTCTCGAAAAAATCAATAATGTCGTAGTTATTAAATATAGAAAAAGCACTATAAAGAAATTTACCATTCCCTGGAATGTGTCGAATAACTTCTTCTTGAGGTAGTCGATTAGTGACATTACATCTACCGCCACCAGAGATAGCAAGTTTTTTACCGAGTTTATTTCCTTTTTCAATAAGAAGTGTTTTTGCCCCATGTTCTGCAGCGGATAAAGCTGCCATTAAACCAGATGGACCACCACCAATTACAGTTACATCATATTTCAATTATCTTCATTCCTTTCTTTAGTATCTTACCATTTTCCCAAGTCTGACGACAAATACCAGTACATATTGTCAAAAAATCCCCCTAAGTGAAGAATCTTATATAAGAAAGCTGTTTAAAAGTATGATAAAATTAATAAGGATTGAAATACATAGAAATGAAATATTTAACGAGTGAATCGTAATTGTGGGTGAACTATTTAAATGTCAAAAATGGTACGTGGAACGATGCTTCTATCGGGGGCATCGTTTTTATCCAAATTCTTAGGAATGATTTATGTTATTCCATTTTATTATATTGTTGGTGATGCAGGCGGGACTTTATTTACCTATGCTTACACACCTTATAGTATATTTATTAGCCTATCTACTGTAGGTATACCACTTGCAGTGTCAAAATTTGTATCTAAATATAATTCATTAGGTGACTATGAAACCGGTATGCGAATGTTTAAGGCAGGAAGTACATTAATGTTATTTACCGGACTTATGGCATTTATTATTATGTTCTCAACTGCTGACTGGATAGCTAGTTTGCAAATTAGAGGAGATAATGCAGCCATTACATCTGATGATGTTGCATTCGTAATACGTATGGTTAGTTTCGCTTTAATTATAATTCCTGCGATGAGTATAGTTCGTGGGTTTTTCCAAGGTCATCAATCCATGGGACCGACAGCTGTATCGCAGGTAATTGAACAAATTGTTCGCATTCTATTTATTTTGAGTGGGTCATTCGTAATCGTTTACGTATTGAACGGTTCTAGAACAACAGCTGTTGGATTCTCTGCATTTGCTGCATTATTGGGAGCACTTGCTTCATGTGTTGTATTGTTTTTGTATTGGAAAAAAAGAAAAACACATTTACGAAAACAAATCGAAACACAACGGTATACGTATGATTTCAAAACAAATGATTTATTTAAAGAGCTTTTTCGATATGCAGGTCCATTTGTTTTAGTCGGGTTAGCTATACCGTTATATCAGTTAGTTGATCAGTTTACTTTTGAACCAGCAATGAACGCAAGTGGAAGAGGAGAAGATGAATGGATACTAGCTTCTTCTGTAATTATGAACTATGGTCATAAAATAATCATTATTCCAATGACAATTGCAACAGGTTTATCATTAGCAATGTTGCCTTCACTTACAGAAGCTTATACGAATAATAATCGAGAAACGTATACAAAGCTTTTAAATCAAGCCTTACAAGTCATTCTTGTATTAGTTGTGCCTGCTTCAGCAGGAATAGCAATGTTAGCTAGTGAAATTTATGGTTCGTTATTTACAATGGATGATCTAGGAGCAAGAGCAGAATTAATGGCTTGGTATGCACCAGTAGCCTTGTTATTTGGATTTATAACCGTAACTGCTGGAATGTTACAAGGTATCGATCAGCAGAATTATGCGGTAATTAGTCTACTTACGGGACTATTTGTAAAAATACTTTTAAATAGTCAACTTATTCATATGTTCGGTGGAAAGGGTGCCATATTTGGTACAGCACTAGCCGCATTAATCGCAGTAATGATGAATTTATGGAGATTGAAAACGACCATTGATTTTTCGTTTAAACAAACGATAAAACGAACGATGCTTATTACAATATTTACTGCAATTATGTGTGTGGTAATCTTAACGTTAAAAGTAGTTTTTGGTATTTTCTTACCGTTCCAAGAAGAGAGATGGGCTGCAATTATTATGCTAATAATTGGAGTAACAGTTGGTGGCGGAGTCTACCTACTATTAGCTTATAAATCAACATTATTAGATCATGTGTTTGATGGAAAAGTACCGTTGCTTGGCAAATTTATGAAAAGATAGGAGAGAGAATGATGCGTCTAGATAAATTACTCTCTAACATGGGAGTTGGTTCTCGGAAAGAAGTGAAACAACTCCTAAAATCAAAGCGAATAACAGTTAATGAAGTTATAGTAAAAGACAGTGGAATGCATGTAGACCCGGAGTATGACCAAATATTTGTTGATGATCAATTAATATCTTATCAAAAACATATTTACCTTATGATGCATAAGCCGCCTGGTGTAGTATCTGCGACTGTCGATAATCGAGATCGTACTGTAATTGACTTATTATCAGCCGATGAGAAGAAGTTCGAACCGTTCCCTGTAGGTAGACTCGATAAAGATACAGAAGGACTTCTATTAATTACGAACGATGGTGAACTTGCTCATCGATTAACCTCACCAAAAAAACATGTCGAAAAGGTATATATTGCTCATATTAGTGGTGAATTCCCGGAAAATATTGTTGAACAATTTCAAGAGGGTTTAACTTTAGAGGATGGATATCAAACGAAACCAGCTAAATTAGAAATATTAAATAAACAATCAAAGGAAGTAAAAGTTACAATAACAGAAGGGAAATATCATCAAATTAAACGAATGTTTATCGCTGTCGGGTGTAAAGTGACTTATTTAAAAAGGGTTCAGATGGCAAACTTACAATTAGATGATAGCTTGCCAATAGGTGATTTTCGTCCTTTAACGGAAGATGAATTACAGTATTGTAAATCATTAAATTAGCTAAAGTAAAAAGGAGATGGAAATATTGTCTCATTATTTTATCGGTATAGACTTGCCTAATCATGTAAAACAAAACTTAATAGAAGTTCAGCAAAAACTTCCATCCTCCTTTTCTTATAAACAATGGACACATAAATTTGACTTTCACATAACACTAACATTTCTAGGTGAAATAGACGATAAACAATTAACGAACGTAGAGCAATATCTAAATAATTTGGAAAAGAAGCCTTTTTTTCTAACCCTGGATCAGTTAGGTGTATTTGGTAATCAAAAGCAACCGAGAGTTCTATGGGCTGGTCTGGAACATTCTAATGAATTACATGAACTTCATCATCAGATTAGTCATATGTTAACACAGCTAGAATTATCTAAAGATAATCGGCCATATCGACCGCATATTACTTTAGCGAAGAAATGGAATGATTCAACTATTCTCTTGGATAGTAACCAATTGGATCGCATGCAACAGATTGGACAATCTGTTGAAACGAGTTTTGAAGTAGAAACCATTCATTTATTTAAAATTTATCCACAACAAATGCCAAAATACCAAAAATATAGGAGTTTTTCATTACGTGGTTAAGGGGTTGTATATATGGCGCAATTAATTAAATTACAAGATTATATATCACGTTATGAGTGGGATACTTATCGTTATCCTACGCGATACATACGTCAAAAAAAAGGTCAATGGGAACGACTCTATGAAATATGGCAGCAACCTGAGATGAAAAAATCAGTTGTAGAAGAGCATGAAGAAGCATCTAAAGAAGGAATAATACAAAGATGGAAAAAACGTATCAAAAGAAAAGATATATATGTAGAGTCCATTGAATCGATAAACAATCAAACAGATGAATATGAATCCCTTCCCGGTACTGAAAGAGAGTTAAAGCAATATTTTTTGGATCGGTTATTTGATATTCAAATGAAATGGGCAACTTCTACAGTCTCTAGAGTTTCAATTGTAGATTCAAAGTTCTACCATGATGAACTTCTTCGTTTTTTATTACAGCGTTTCCCTGATACATATTTCATCATGTATATGCCTGTATTCGAAATAAAACAAGCTCCTGTTGAGTCAGATATTCTTCTAATTAGTCCTTTAGAAATTGAAATTATCCATTTTATTGAAGTAGATGATGAGGCTGTTATTATGGCTGGAGAAGAACGTACATGGACGGTGACCAGAGGTGAAGATAACGAAAGAGTCATTAATCCATTAATTTCTTTAAAACGATCAGAGAGATGGATTCAAGGCATACTTCGGCTACACAATATGGAGGTTCCTATAAAGAAAACGGTAATTTCTCGGACCAATCGTATCTTATACGCGACAGCACCATATCAAACAAAAGTAGTTGATCGGTTAGATTTTGAAAGTTGGTTAAATGAAAAAAGAAACCTTTCATCTCCTTTGAAAAAAACACAACTCCATGTAGCAGAGTGTTTATTAAAACATTCGATATCTCACTCTATTCGACGTCCTGAATGGGAAGCGGAGAACGATTTATAAAGCAATTTATTAACCAGTAACTTAACCTGGTGCAAGTATATATAATTCAAAATCTAAACGTTGCAATTGCAAGAAGTAAGATTAAAAATATTATTCCATGCTAAAAATAAATGTATGGTATAATCATTCACACATATAGAAAAATGAAAGTTTTATCTCAATTATAATGAAATAAAAAAGCAATAATTGTATTTTAATCGAAATCTAGATACAATGTATACTTGAACGCTAAATTTGAAAGATGTGAAGAAGTTATGATTAAGTGGCTTGAGCAAGCTCTAGGCACAGGGTGGAATATTACACCAGCAGGAGGTCTCACTGGTGATGCTTTTATAGCGGAAAAAAACGGGAGACGTTTATTTTTAAAACGTAATTCTTCACCGTTTCTTGCTGTATTATCTGCAGAAGGAATTGTCCCAAAATTAATTTGGACAAAACGTATGGAAAATGGTGATGTTATTACTGCGCAAGAGTGGTTAGAAGGTCGTTCGCTAAATGTATACGAAATGCAACAACAAAATGTGGCTAATTTATTATATAAAATACATCACTCTACAGAGCTTTTGCATATGCTGCTTAGAATGGGCAAGAAACCAGTTACTTCCGATGAAAGTTTAAAATCAATAAAAAAGAAACTTCATAAACAAGGTATGATCGATAGTTATAGTGAAGTAATTGAAGCTATCCACTACCTAGAGAAATTGTTACCGGAAACTCGCGATCAGCAACTTGCAGTATGTCATTGTGATATTAATCATAATAACCTTATACTGACTAGTGAAAAAAATATCTTTTTAGTTGATTGGGATAACGCAATGATTGCTGATCCGGCAACAGATATAGGTATGCTTTTAAAATGGTACTTACCAAAAGAAGACTGGGTTCCATGGTTAAAACAATATGGCATAGAACCAAGCCAGAATTTATTTACTCGCATGTATTGGTATTTATTGCATGATTCCTTGCATTTTTTAAGTTGGCATAATTCCAGAAATGAACCAGAGAAGGTTCGTCAACGTCTATGGGATTTACAGGAATTAAATGCGCAAATAAGAAATTTATTCTAAGTTAGTCTGTTCAATTGCATTTATCCAATGTCTTATATTATTTTTATTTGAACTAACATGATTTGGCAGACTTTGTGCGTATTCGCCTTGTCTGCCATAATTATATATTTCAGGCAGAATAGTTAATAGTTGTTCGTCCGTAATTTGCTCTTGATCAAGAATGGATTGAACAAGTCTTCCGATCTGTTGACACTCGCTGATTGAAGCACAGCATTCTCCATGTTGTTCGTCGAGTATGTCTGATAATAACGCTAATTGATTTGATACATTTAATGTCATTTTTTATCACCTCTAAACTAGTTTTTTCTGAATAAAGTTTTCTATACAAAATGAAATAAAAGTGAGGTAATACAGCATGAGGCAAAGAAACAAGCCGTGGGCAGACGAGTATTTACAAGAAAATAATCATATTGTCATTAGTGATCCAAAAAGCAAAAAAGGGAATTGGAGTCAGCTTTTTAATAATAATAATCCAATTCATGTAGAAATTGGATCTGGAAAAGGGCAATTTATTTTGGGAATGGCGAAGCAGTATCCAGAGATTAATTTTATTGGAATAGAATTAGCTAAAAGTATTATTGTTTCTGCTGTTCAGAAAATAGAAGAAGAAAATTTAGCGAATGTTTTTATGTTAAATGAAAATGCTATAGATGTACGTGAAATGTTTGCTGACGATGAAATCTCTATGATTTATTTGAATTTTTCAGATCCATGGCCAAAAAATAGACATGAAAAACGACGTTTGACTTACGGCCGATTTTTAGAACAATATCAGGATATTTTGGGTGCTAATGGAGAAGTTATATTAAAGACAGATAATCGAGGATTATTTGAGTACTCTGTAGTTAGCTTTTCACAAAATGGAATGAACATAAACGAAATTAATGTTGATTTACATGCTATTCAAGATGAGACTAATGTTATGACAGAATATGAAGAGAAATTTTCTACAAAAGGACAACCAATTTATCGCTGTAAAGCAGCATTTGAAAAGTAGTGCTTGACTTTTTCTAGAAATTTGTCATAATATAAAAGAAATCTAGACACCTTTAATTCAGTCCTGTGAGGCTGGCAAGGTTGTGCGGAAAAGATAAATATAGTATAAGTAAACACTTCATCGTTATTTGTGTTGATGTTATCTTATACTTTCCCCTGCACCTTGCCAAATTTTTACGGGCAAGGTGTTTTTTATAAAATAAGGGAGTGTTAGGACATTGAAGGATAGAGAAATTCAAGTAGATGAACGTTTACCATTATTACAAAGTTTTCCTTTAAGTTTACAGCATTTATTTGCTATGTTTGGATCAACAGTTTTAGTGCCAATTTTGTTTGGTGTTGACCCAGCAACGATCTTGTTAATGAATGGTATTGGGACATTGTTATATATATTTATTACAAAAGGAAAAATTCCTGCTTACCTAGGATCAAGTTTTGCATTTATATCTCCAGTAACTATGGTACTTACAGAAGGTGGAGGGTATGGCGCAGCTTTAGGTGGGTTCTTTGTAGTAGGTTTAGTGCTAGTCATTGTTGGTTTGATTGTTCGTTATGCTGGAACCAGCTGGATTGATGTTATATTTCCTCCAGCAGCTATGGGGGCAATCGTAGCTGTTATTGGATTAGAGTTAGTACCGACAGCTGCTGACATGGCTGGTTTACTACCACAAGCAGATGTACCAAGAGATACTACCGCAATTTTGGTATCTTTAATAACTTTGGGTGCAACGATCATTTATTGGGTAACAATGCGCGGGTTTTTGAAAATAATTCCTATCTTACTGGGAATTATAACTGGTTATGTTGTCGCTACGATGTTTGGTATTGTAGATTTCAGTGCGGTTAGAGAAGCGTCCTGGATACAAATGCCAACGTACTATCAAATTGAGTTTAATTGGTCGGATATATTAATCATCTTACCTGCAGCTCTTGTATTAGTTCCTGAACATATTGGCCATTTGGTAGTTACAGGTAATATCGTGAAAAAAGATTTGGTGAAAGAACCAGGTTTGGATCGTTCTCTATTCGGAAATGGGTTCTCAACTATGATTTCTAGTTTTCTTGGATCAACACCGAATACCACCTATGGTGAAAATATTGGGGTATTAGCAATAAGTAAAGTATATTCCACATGGGTAATTGGAGGAGCTGCGATCATTGCTGTAGTACTTTCTTTCTGTGGTAAGTTAGCTGCACTTATTTCTTCTATACCTACACCTGTAATGGGAGGGATCTCATTACTACTATTTGGAATAATTGCTGTTAGTGGATTGCGTATGTTAGTAGAACAGCAAATTGATTATAGTAAATCACAGAATTTAATTCTGACATGTGTAGTTCTAGCGATTGGAGTAAGTGGTGCTGCTATTAACGTAGGTTCTGTAGAATTAAAAGGGATGGGATTAGCAACAATTATAGCAATTGTTGTAAGTTTATTCTTTAAGTTACTCGACGTATTAAAATTATCGAATGAGTAAACCAGGAGATTTTAAATATAGAAAAAACCTGATGAAAAAATCATCAGGTTTTTTTATTGCACCATTGTCGTCTTTAATGCTACAATAATATAGTTACATCATATTAATTGATTTTTGTATAAACTATTCCTAATTATATTATAAGGTCAATTAAATGATTTGTCAACAAATACATCATATTTAATTAGGGGGATATTTATGAGTTCTTCCAACAATAATGAACATATTTTTGAGCATCAACGTTTAGACCGTATTCTTCAAATAATTGAGGATAGGGAAAATGCAATTACACAGCAATCTTCAAAAATTAAACAGGAAGTCGTAGAATTTAGAAAAAACTTTTGGGATGATATTACAATTAATTTAGAAGAAATGGATGATGTAATAGAAACACAAGAAAGTATTAAACAACAATCTAGTGTTTTAGCACAAAAAGAGAGACATTACGGTAAGAATTATCAGCGGCTAAAACAATTGCAAAGATTAAAAAGTCAACCTTATTTTGGAAGAGTAGATTTTAAGGATGCAACTGAAAGTGATGAAAATCAAATCTATATTGGTACTTCGTCTTTAATGGATGAAGAGGGCTCTGATTTCTACATTTATGATTGGAGAGCACCGATTTCAAGTATTTATTATGATTATGCACCTGGACCTGTTGAGTATGAAACCGAAGAAGAATTCGTAAAAGGGGAAATGACTTTAAAACGGCAATTTGTTATAAGGCAAGGAAAAATGAAAGGTATTTTTGATACAGCTGTAACGATAGTTGATGAATTGCTTCAAGAAAGCTTGAGTCAGTCGGCCAATGCAACAATGAAGTCAATTGTTGCAACTATTCAACAAGAGCAAAATAGAATTATTCGTCATCAAGGTAGTAAAATTTTAGTTGTACAAGGTGCAGCAGGAAGTGGAAAGACAGCGGCTGCTTTACAAAGAATTGCCTATTTATTATACCACCATCGTTCAAGTTTACAGGCAAATCAAGTACTGCTGCTATCACCAAATGATATATTCTCAAGTTATATTTCTAACGTACTCCCCGAGTTAGGTGAAGAGCCAGTGAATCAACAAACGTTCTATAATTTTCTTATAAAAGGGCTGGAAAGTAACTTAAAAGTGGAGACACCTTTTGAACAAATGGAACTATTATTAATAGGTGAAGATAAACAACAAAAAGAAAACGCAGTAAAGTTTTTTACAAGCATACAATTTATGAAAGATATTCAATCGTATTTATCCTTTATAAATAAAGATGGTTTGCAGTTTCGACATATTCGATTTCGAAATGAACTCCTTATTTCAAAAGAAGAAATCAATACGTACTTTCATGAGCTTCCTAAATCCATGAAGTTATCAAATAAAATTGAAAAGATACAACGTTGGTTATTACAAAAAATAAAAGAGATTCAGGTCAAAGAAATTGCAGCAAATTGGGTGCAAGATCAAATGGAATTATTAAAAAAAGAAGATTATATGGAAGCTTATCATGAGGCTGAAGCTGAGGAAGAGGAAAGTTCCATTCAAGATGAAGAGTTAATTTTACGCAAAAAAATAGTGTATAAAGCATTTGCACCGTTAACAAAGAGTATAAAACAAAATCGTTTTGTACACACATTACGAATGTATACAAAATTATTCAACCAATGGGCGCCTTTGGACAGAGAGAATGAATGGAAAACATATTCGAAGTATGTACTATGTGACCTTCAACAGAATAAATTGCCCTGGGAGCATGCAGTAGCATATCGATTTTTTAAAGGAGAAATAATAGGTCATGATGTTGATCAACCAACACGATTGATTGTGATTGATGAAGCACAGGATTATACACCATTTCAATTCGCTTATTTACAGCATGTGTATCCTTATGGAAGAATGACGTTACTAGGTGATATTAATCAATCAATTTATTCCTATGCGTCTAAGGATAATCCAATTCAGGAACAAGCAGACTCAAAAGATATCGAACGTATAGTATTAACCAAGAGTTATCGATCGACTAAGCCTATAACCGATTTCACCACTTATTTCGCACCAAGTAATGAAGGTATAAGTGCTTTTGAGCGTCATGGAACACTACCTTCTGTAATTCAACTACCGGAAGAATCTAATTATAAGAATGCGCTGCTGGAGATGATTGAAACCAGGAAAAAAGAGGGCCATGAAACAATTGCTGTGATATGTAAATCAATGCAGGAATGTAAGAAATATAAGAAGTTACTGGATGAGGATGTAGAGATTAATCTTGTTCGTACGAATACGAAGGAATATCAACATGGTGTAGTTTTTATACCAGTTTATTTGGCTAAAGGTATTGAATTTGACGCTGTCATTATTCCTGACGCATCTGAAACTAACTACCACACCGAAAAAGATAGGTATTTATTCTATACTGCCTGTACAAGAGCAATGCATGATTTAACAACAGTTTTTATGGATAAACCAAGTCCATTTATAAAAGAAATACCAAAAGAAAGATACTCATTTAGAACAATATTTGAAAGAAATTAGAGTTTTAGGGTCTGGGACATAACTAAGACCTTTATGGTTAAAACCAATTGGTAATTCTAAATAATTATGTCCCAGCCATTTTATATTTATCCTTGTACTCCAGGGTGATGGCGTTTTCGCTTGTTTACCCAAACACGATCTTTATTCGTATTATCTGGAAACGAATCTCCTGCCTGCAACTCTACAATTTGTGGGTCATTTACATTACTACCAGTTTCTCCAATTTCCATATAAACACCATTATTCGGCGCTTTTTCACCAGCTCGAAATTCAGATCTTTCTCCCATAAGTTTCCACTCCTTTTGATTAAAGATAACCTTATTATGCAAAGAATGATCTATAATCATGAATGGGAATTTTATCCCAACATGTAATGGAAACTTATGTGTAATCATTAACTTCGAAAAGATCAATTAAGTCGACTTCAGGATTTTTGTCCTTAAACCAGTTCAACGCAAATTCATTTCGGAATAACACAAGTGGTTGATTGTTTCGGTCTCTAACAAGTAAATTACCACTATCAAATAACTTTCTATCAACTTGTTCTTCTTTTAACCAACGAGGAATACGTTCACCAATAGATTCCAGCATAACTTCTGCATTATATTCATGCTGCATCCGATAAGTAAAGACTTGATATTGCAATTCTCCTACAGCACCTAATATAAAAGCATCTGTCATTTGATCGCGGAATAATTGAATAGCACCTTCTTGAACTAACTGCTCTATTCCTTTTCGGAACTGTTTTGATTTTAAAGCATTTTTTGCACTAACTTTTTTAAATAGTTCCGGAGGGAATTGTGGCAATTCATCGTATTCATACATGTTTTTTCCAACTAGAAGTGTATCTCCGATTTGATAGGCATTTGGATCATATACACCTATAATATCTCCAGCATATGCTTCATCAACTGTATCTCTAGAAGAAGCGACCATTTGTTGTGACTGTGCTAGTTTTAGTTCTTTACCTGTTCGTGCTAAGCGAACAGTCATACCACGTTCAAATTTACCAGAGCATACTCGTAAGAAAGCAATTCGGTCACGATGGGCAGGATTCATGTTTGCTTGAATTTTAAAGATAAACCCTGAAAAGTCTTCATTGTCTGGTTTAATTGGTCCCGTTGTCGTTTTTCGTGATGTTGGGCTAGGTGCAAGATGAATAAATGTATCAAAGAACACTTGTACTCCAAATGGAGATAAAGCACTACCGAAGAATACAGGTGTTAATTCCCCGCGCAAAATAGCTTCTTCAGAATACTCATTTCCCGCTTCCGTTACTAATTCTAATTCTTGTTGTGCATCTTTAAATGTTGGGTTTTCTACAAGATCTTTATGATTAGATAATTCGTTGTTTGGAATATACGTCTCTGTATCACCAGGATGATGCTGAACAAATTGCTCTCCATGTCTATCAAAAATTCCTAAGAAACCTTTTCCCATACCTGCTGGCCAATTCATTGGATAGGTGTCAATTTCTAAGACTTCTTCAAGTTCTTCTAAAAGAGCAAGGGGTTCCTTTCCTTCGCGATCCAATTTGTTCATAAAAGTGAAAATGGGAATACCTCGCATCCGACAAACTTTGAATAATTTAATGGTTTGAGCCTCGATACCTTTTGTAGAGTCAATAATCATAACCACGCTATCGACTGCTGTTAATGTACGATAGGTATCTTCACTAAAATCTTCATGACCAGGTGTATCAAGAATATTGATATGCAAATCATCATAAGTGAAATTCATTACACTAGATGTAACAGAAATCCCACGTTGTTTTTCAATTTCCATCCAATCTGAGGTTGCGAATTTACCAGATTTTTTTCCTTTTACAGTACCTGCTGAACGTATTAAATTTCCGTACAACAATAGTTTTTCCGTCATCGTTGTCTTCCCGGCATCTGGGTGAGATATAATTGCAAACGTTTTTCGTTTTGATACTTCATTATTTATCGACATACCGTCTTAACCTTCTTTCATTTCTATATACAAATAGATGTTCTTATTCAGATGTTTTATAATAAAGAGACACCTCCATACTATACTATAGAATTTTATATTTTACGATGGTAGTAAAGGAAAAGAAAGATGTGATTAAATATGTATTCCTTAACCAAACAGAAAATACGAGAACTGTGTGGAGACGTTTCATTTAAATATGGTGAGCGATTATGGAATGGTAATCGGGTCCATATGGTAAATAATCAGAATGAAACAACTGCTACGGTTACAAGTACGAAAGATTTTCAAGTGCAAATCACTTGGAAGGATGGAGAAATAAAAGAAACAAAATGTAATTGTCCATCGTTAACTTCTTTCAAAAAAGATTGTCAACACATTGCTGCGGTGTTAATCGGTATTTGTGAAACAAGTACAAAGAGTATTAATCGTACGGATGAAATCATGCGTGGATTTTTACAGAAAAACGATTCGGAAAATCATGAGTACACACATCAAGGCTATTTTGAAAAAAGACAAGAAATACATTCATTATTTCGTTGTCACATACTAACAATAAGTAAAAATCCAGTAATAGCAATATCTATCGACATAAACCACCATGAAGTTAAACAGTTATCTGATTTTTTATTAGCAGTTCAACAAGGTAAATCATATAAGATTTCGAATGCTATTACCTATTCTCCATCAAATCATTATTTTAATTCAAATGATGAAGCTATAATACATCATTTGATACAATTAAATCAGGAGAATTATGTAACAAATAACTTCAAAAGTAATGACAAAAGTAAGCTTGTCATTACTCCAACGATTTGGAATAAACTAGAGACAATATTTCAACTTGCTGTTAATACGGAATTAATTATAGCAGAGGCAAATCGCAATTGGATATTACCTAGCTTTTCTATAGTTGATAATTTACCTCCGTTGCATTTTGAAATTGAGAAGGCGGCAAGCTTGCTTCGAATTACTTGGACGGAATTTCAGTCCTATGTATGTTTACCTTCTTACCGGCTTTTTGTTACACAGCAATCTGTCCATATTTTGACAGAACAAGAAGTAACTACCATCGATCTATGTGATCGTTTATGGAGAGAGAATAATGAAAATAGTTTATTGATTTCTTTAGAACAAGCAGAGCAACTTATACCTCTCATAACTAAAATAGCAAAAATAGATGATACGACGGGTATAATTGCTAAAAGTAAAAAACCGCTAACTGCAAAAATATATTTAGATCGAATAAGTAATCGTTTATTGGCTGGCGTAGAATTTCATTATGGTGGAGTAAAGTTTCAACCGTTTGAACCTTCTCCGATGACATTATATCGGCAAGAGGAAAAAGAAGAGGAAATTATACAATTTTTACAAGATAAAGGATTTGCACATATGGACGGTGGGTATGTGCTTCAAAATGAAAAACTAGAATACGAATTTTTATATCATCATTTATCTGATCTACAAAATCAAGCAACGGTCTTCGCTACCACTGCAGTTAGAAATAGATTAAGTAAAAAACATTTTCAACCTACTATACGTGTACGACATAAAAGCGATCGTACAAATTGGTTAGAATTCACATTTCAAATGAAAGGTTTTGTAGATCAAGAGGTTCGTGAAGTTTTGGATGCATTAGAAGAAAAACGACCATATTATCGTTTGAAAGATGGATCCTTATTGTCACTTGAAACAAAAGAACTAGAGGAGTTACAATCCTTTTTAATTGATTCACCGATGTCATCTACAGAGATCTTAGAAGGTTTGGAAAAACCATTAAATGAAGGATTTACGATTGCTAATCGGTTAGAAGAACGCGGTATACTTGAAGCGGAAGACTCTTTTAAACAAATGTTGTTGCAAATTCAACAACCAGATGAACAGTCCTATCCTATTCCCAAACCTATTTCATCTCTTTTAAAAGATTATCAGCTAGAGGGTGTTCGATGGATGAGAGCGGTAGCAGACATGGGATTCGGCGGTGTTCTTGCAGATGAGATGGGGCTGGGAAAAACGATACAAAGTATTGCATATT
Source organism: Oceanobacillus iheyensis HTE831 (assembly GCF_000011245.1). NCBI lineage: Bacteria > Bacillati > Bacillota > Bacilli > Caryophanales > Bacillaceae > Oceanobacillus > Oceanobacillus iheyensis. The sequence continues at coordinate 2,332,484 of NC_004193.1, read as the reverse complement.
GTCTATCGATAGAAAAAGAGCGGAAGGATAAGAAGCAACCTATTCTCATTGTTTGTCCAACTTCTGTCTGTTATCAGTGGAAACAAGAATGGATGACATTCGCTCCTGACTGGTCTGTCATGATAATAGATGGTACGAAAGCAGAAAGAAAACAAAAGAAAACGGAATTACGTAATTATGATGTTTGGATTATTTCATATGGGATGTTACGAAATGAAATAGATTGGTTACAAAACCAAGTGGATCAATTTCATACGGTAATATTTGATGAGGCACAAGTGTTTAAAAATCCTGCCACCCACACTTTTCGAACTGTAAAAAAGCTTCGTTCTGAGCACCGTTTTGCTCTAACCGGTACGCCTTTAGAAAATAAAATTGAAGATATTTGGTCTATTTTCCATGTTGTATTTCCAGAACTATTAGGTAATATAAAAGATTTTAGCTGGCTTACAAATGACCAAGTTATTCGACGTATTACACCATTTATGCTTCGACGTGAGAAAAAAGATGTAATGCAGGAGCTGCCGACAAAGGTAGAATATGTTGAGCGAATTTCTTTAACAGAGGAACAAAAGCAGTTATATGTGTCTTACTTAGCAAAACTTAGACATCCTTCTTTTAAGCACTTAGATAAAGAAACGATCCGAAAAAATCGAATAAAAATATTAGCTGGGATTACACGATTAAGACAAATTTGTTGTCATCCGTCTCTATTTGTTAGAAAATATAATGATAAATCAGCAAAATTAGAAAGACTCAAGCAGTTAATAAAAGATGCTAGTAGAGCAAATAAGCGATTACTCATTTTTTCACAATTTACAAGTATGTTGCAATTAATTGGTAAGGAATTAAGGAATAAGGATATTTTGTATTATTATATTGATGGAGAGACTCCAGCCGAAGAAAGAGTAGAAATATGTCGTGCTTTCAATCAAGGTAATAGAGAAGTATGTCTTATTTCTCTAAAAGCCGGTGGAACTGGTCTAAATTTGGTCGGTGCCGATACAGTAATCTTGTATGATGTTTGGTGGAATCCAGCTGTAGAGGAACAAGCTATAGATCGTGCTCATCGAATTGGACAACAAAGTGAAGTAACTGTTATACGTCTTCTTTCTGAAGGAACAATTGAAGAGAAAATGTATGAGTTACAGCGTAAGAAACGCGAATTAATGAACTATTTGGTTAACGGAAAATCTACCGTGAATTATCAGCTTACAGATGAAGATATACAGGATTTATTGTTTAACGAAACAAAGGATTAGGTAGGTGAGACGATGAAACATAATATAAATGATAATACGCTTGAAATAGTTGTTGGTGATATAACGAAGGAAACAACGAATGTTATTGTAAATGCAGCAAACGGAAGCTTATTAGGTGGTGGAGGTGTTGATGGGGCTATCCATCATGCCGCAGGGCCAGAATTATTAAAAGCATGTCAAGAGATGAGAAATAACGAACTTAATGGTGAAGAATTACCAACGGGTGAAGTTATTATTACTTCCGGATTCCAATTACCGTCTCGTTTTATTATCCACACGGTAGGGCCAATCTGGAATCAGACTCCTGACCTACAAGAAGAATTATTAGCTAACTGTTATCGTAATGCTTTGGAATTAGTAAAAGTAAAGAAATTATCTAGCATTTCATTCCCTTCGATTTCAACAGGAGTGTATGGTTATCCTATTCATGAAGCAGCAGCAATCGCTTTACAGACAATTATTCAATTTCTACAAGAAAATGATGTGGGGCTTGTAAAGGTCGTTTTATTTAGTGAAAGAGACTATAGCATTTATCAAGAAAAATTGAAGTATTTAATAGAAAAAATCTAAGCATTGGATTACCGAACTAATAAATAGTTCGGTCTTTTATTTATGAGGATTAGTGCCACTTTAACTCTTGTGTTATCGTCATCATCAGCTCGCTACCGCTATCTCAAAAGGAAATTCTAGCATTATCAAACCACCTCTGAATAATCGGGGCACGCACTCATTGCTTTTTTAAATGGGGTTGTGCTTGATTTTTATTTTAAGGTTGACGTTTCTTGAACTTAATGATAATTCTTAAATATAGAAATAATTGAATGAGAGGGGTATTTGATGACAATTACATCAACAAATATTATTGAAGAAACTAATTATTATGGTGCTCATAACTATCACCCACTTCCTATAGTTGTTTCTGAAGCTAATGGCGTATGGGTGAAAGATCCTGAAGGAAATTCCTATATGGATATGTTAAGTGCATATTCAGCGGTGAATCAAGGACATCGTCATCCTAAGATTATTGAGGCACTAAAAAATCAAGCTGATAAAGTAACATTGACTTCCCGGGCATTTCATAATGAATTACTAGGCCCGTGGACAAAACGAATGGCGAAGTTAACGAAGAAAGATAAAGTTTTGCCGATGAATACAGGTGTGGAGGCTGTTGAGACAGCGATTAAAGCGGCACGACGTTGGGCATACCAAGTGAAGGGAGTTACGGAAAATCAAGCGGAGATAATTGCTGCTGATGGTAACTTCCACGGACGTACTTTAAATGCAATTTCATTATCAAATGATCCAGATGCTACAAAAAATTACGGACCGTTTGTTCCCGGAATTAATAAAGTAAGCTATGGAGATATAAATGCAATCGAAAAAGCTATTACAGAAAATACTGCCGCCATCATTCTTGAACCCATTCAAGGTGAAGCAGGAATTATTATACCTCCTGAAGGATATTTGAAAAAAGTAAGAGAACTTTGCTCAGAAAAAAATATATTATTTATAGCAGATGAGGTTCAAACTGGTTTTGCACGGACAGGGAAAATGTTTGCGTGTGAATGGGAAAATGTAGAACCAGATATCTATGTTATGGGGAAAGCTTTAGGTGGTGGTGTCTTTCCGGTATCTGCAATTGCAGCTAATAATGAAATTATGGATGTATTTACACCTGGCTCTCATGGCTCTACATTCGGCGGGAATCCATTAGCTTGTGCTGTATCAATGGCAGCAATTGATGTTATTGAAGAAGAAAACTTAGTTAATAAGTCATTAGAATCAGGGAAATATTTTGCAGATAAGTTACGAGCGGTTAATTTTGAAGGGATTAAAGAAGTTCGTGCAAGAGGATTATTTATTGGTATGGAATTTCACCAACCTGTACGAGAAATTTGTGAAAAATTAAAAGATAAAGGAATCCTATGTAAGGAAACACATGTAAATACGATACGATTTGCTCCACCATTAGTAATTACAAAAGATGAAATGGATTGGGCAATACAGCGAATAGAAGAAGTACTTACTAATTAATATTGGGGGAGGGAGCAGAGCTCGGTTCCTTCCCTTTATTTATTACAGAAAGGAAATCAACATGAACATATTATTGATGGTGCGAACTCCATTTATTGAAGCGGTTCCAGACTTTGTAGAAAATTTAAATCGATTAGGTAATGTTACTATTTTAGATACGGATAATGGTATCGAGAAAGAGAAACTAAAGCAGGCAGTAAGAGAAGTAGAGGTTATTATAACAGCTGTTGTTCAAATTGATAAAGAAATAATTGATGCAGCTCCAAATTTAAAATATATTATGAAGTTTGGAGCTGGTTACGATAATATTGATTTTAAGTATGCTAGAGAGAAAGGTATTCCAGTTACAAATACTCCTGGTCAGAATGCAGATGCTGTTGCAGATCTTGCAATTGGATTAATGCTAGCCACTGCACGTAATATTCCTGCAAAGAATGAGGAATTACGGAATGGGAATTGGGAATTATCTATGGGAATTGAAATATTTCAAAAGAAATTAGGAATTATCGGATTTGGTGCAATTGGCCAAGCCATTGCACAGAGGGCGACAGGATTTCAAATGGAAGTCTTAGCTTATGGTACTTTCCAGGATCAAACGATAGCCGATCGTTTAAATGTAGAATTTGTAGACCTTAATAAACTCTTGAATGAAAGTGATATTGTAGTTGTTTCTACAACACTTCGCAAAGATAATTATCAGTTAATTAACGCAAAAACACTAAATGAAATAAAAAAAGATGCCTTGTTTATAAATGTCTCAAGAGGAGCATTAGTAGATGAAGATGCTTTGTATGAAGCTCTTACAAACGGCAAGATTAAAGGTGCTGGCTTAGATGTATTTGTAGAAGAACCATCCCATCATCCTTTGTTAACATTACCGAATACAACGGTAACCCCCCATATTGGCGCTGCTACAAATGAAGCAATAAAACGTACAGGAAGTGTTGCTTTAGAAAATGTACAACGTTTGAAAAATGACCTTCCTTTGTTGTATGTGGTTAATTAATAGTAACTGAACAATTTAAGTAGAATGAATAAAAACCGAACTATAAATCAGCTAATGCTGCCTTTATAGTTCGGTTATTTTGGTTTATTTCGCATGGGCAATGATTTCCTGATTTAAAGGAGTTAAGATTACCCCATGGATCATTCGAATAATTAGTGGAGGATAACGAAACACTGGATGAAGTTTCTTTTTATCTGGGTGGTCTGTTCTGTTTATATTTATGATCATCTTTCATTTCATTTAATTCTTCTTTTGACTTATTTTTTTTCTTTTTTCCTTTAGCCATCTTAAATCCCCTCCTTTATTTTTTATTTTTTGCTATTTCATTCGACTGTATTCATATTCATAATTTTGACGTTTCTGGTAAAGATATTGACAAGTCAATGATTGAAAGGAAGAAATGTATGTCTGAAGAAAACAAAAATCGTGAAAAAGATAAAGGTAAACAAAGAAACGTACGAAAGTATGATACATCACCAAAACAAGATGTAGAAATTGCAGAAGAAACCGAATTTCTTAACGTTAATGGCAAGAGAAATAAACGTTTTCGTCCTAATGGATAAGTATAAGAGAGGAGAAAATGTATATGAATCATCCTTTTTTCCCTGGTGATATCGTTTATATGATTATAAGAAATCCCCATGCTCAGGACGTTGCGCAAGTACAACAAGCTGCCGTAGTGCAGCATCCTGATAATCCATTAGAACTTGCGTTATTTGTCCATGAGTCGTATTACCCGCTTACAGATGAATATGCAATATTTACTTCAGAAGAAGCAGCAGAGAATGCTTTTAGAGAAGCATTTTTATCTGATGATGAGGGACAATTTTATGGTTAGACCCTTTGTCCCTCAATTAATATATGTAGAACCAAAAGCAATGGAGTATAGCTTGGGTAAATCACTAGTAACGAAGTTTGAAAATATGGGAATTGAAATTAGAGAAACAACTTCTCATAATCAAATTCGAAATTTGCCAGGAGACAATGATTTTCAAAAGTATCGTAACGCAAAATCTACTTTAGTTATCGGTGTAAGAAAAACGTTGAAGTTTGATACATCAAAACCTTCTGCTGAATATGCAATTCCTTTTGCTACTGGTTGCATGGGACATTGTCATTATTGTTATTTACAAACAACTATGGGGAGTAAGCCCTATATTCGTACGTATGTAAATATTGATGAAATTTTTGATGCTGCAGAAGGGTATATGCAAGAAAGAGCTCCATTGGATACAAGATTTGAAGCATCATGTACTTCCGATATTGTAGGTGTTGATCATCTTACGCATACGTTAAAACATGCCATCGAGTATTTTGGGAAAAGCGAACACGGTAAACTTCGATTTGTTACAAAGTTTGCACATGTAGATCATTTACTTGATGCGGATCATAAAGGGAGAACAAGATTTCGTTTTAGTATTAATAATAACCATATTATTAAATACTTTGAGCCTGGTACGTCTCGATTAAATGAAAGGATAGAAGCTGCTGTTAAGGTTGCTGAAGCGGGATATCCTTTAGGTTTTATTATTGCTCCTATCTACTTGCATGATGGTTGGAAAGAAGGGTATAAAGAAATGTTTGAAAAACTCGATGAAGCTCTTCCACCATTTGCAAGGAAAGATTTAACCTTTGAAATGATTCAACATCGATTCACAAAGCCTGCAAAACGTGTAATCGAGAAAAATTATCCGATGACTAAATTGGAGTTAGATGAATCAAAAAGAAAAACCAAATGGGGCAGATATGGTATTTATAAATATGTGTACCAAGATCAAGAACAACAGGATATAAAAAACACATTGGGTGGTTGGATAAACGACTATTTCCCAGCTAGCACTATCGAGTATTTCACGTAATGGCTCGTACTTGCCACACCTCCTTAAATTTTCTTATATTGGTATGCTCTTTTTCAAGAGGATAATCGTTAAGAAGTATGAAATTATAAAAACAACAAATGCTATGTATAAGGAGGTGATTGTAAGATGAGAACATTGCATGCGATCGCTCTAACCTTATTAGTAATTGGAGGAATCAACTGGGGATTAATTGGATTTTTTCAGTTTGACTTAGTTGCTGCGATCTTTGGTGGTCAAGCTTCAGTAATATCGCGAATTATTTATGGTCTAGTTGGTATTAGTGCTGTTTATTATGTTGCGACATTATTTGCTGGAGAAGAAGTAGAAGAAGATACTGTAAATACTGGCAGAGTAAACTACGGAACAGAATTTGCAGAGGAAAATAATATAGATGATGATTTAGAAGATCGATAAGAAGACGACTCAAGGGTGGATTATTTGCCCTTGGGTCTCATTATTGCATAATAATTCTGAAAAATGATAGATATTTTACCTTTCACATGCTACACTGTGAGTAATTATAAACAAGGCATAGGTTATTGCGTAATGAACATATACTTTAGAAGTAACTATTACTCTGGAGGGATCATATGCAGTCATTATATAAATCGAATATAGTTCGAAATATGCCACCTTACTTATTTGCTCATATTCAAAAGAAAAAGCAAAAACTAATGGAACAGGGAAGCGATGTTATCGACCTAGGTATCGGAGCACCTGATTTACCTCCCCCCTCGTACATAATTGAGGAATTATCTAAACATATAAAAAATAGACATCTACATCGTTATTCTCCATATCAAGGTATTCCCGAATTAAGGCAAGCTGTAGCTACTTTTTATCAAGAAAAATACAATGTAACACTGGACCCCGAAGAAGAAATTCTCATTTTGATTGGTAGCAAAGAAGGACTCGTTCATTTAATACAGTCCGTTATTAATCCAGGAGATAAAGTGATTTTGCCAGATCCAGGATATCCGGTCTATAAAATGGGTGTTCATATGACTCAAGGAAGAGCTGTTTATTTACCGTTAGATAAAAATAAGGAATATAAACCGAATTGGAAAATGTTAAGTGAGCAAGATAAAGAAGAAGCAAAGCTGTTATTTTTGAATTACCCCAATAATCCAACAGGTGCGACAGCTCAAAAGGAAACTTTTGTGAAAGCTGTACAAATTGCGAATAAATATAATATCTGTATTGCACATGATGCTGCCTATGATCATGTAACATTTTCTGACTATAAATCTCCTAGCCTATTACAAGTAGATGGAGCTAAAAAGGTAGGGGTAGAATTAGGATCATTATCAAAAAATTTCAATATGACTGGTTGGAGAATTGGATATATTGTAGGAAATTCAAGTGTCATTCAAGCGTTAGCAACATTAAAAAGTAATATAGATACCAGCCAATTTATACCCGTTCAAATTGCTGCAATAAAAGCTTTAGAGCAAAGTGAAGATGAGATTCGAACAATTCATCACACAATGGAAAAACGTATGTTAAAAACTTGGAAACTATTAAAGAATGCTGGCTTTGAAGTTAAGAAAACCAAAGGGACAATTTTTTTATGGGTGAAAGTTCCAAAGGGATATACCTCAAGCTCATTTACTGAACAAGTTTTGGATCAAGCACATGTGATTGTAACCCCTGGTTCAGCATTTGGCGAACAAGGTGAAGGATTCTTTAGAATTGCATTAACAGTACCAGAAGAAAGGTTGATTGAAGCAGTTCAACGTATTGATTCTTGGTTGAATGGAGGAAAGTGATTTGAATCAAAATGGAATTGATTTAAATGCGGCAGAAGCTATTGTAAAAGGATTACGAAGAGAAGAAGTAAAGCATATTTTTTGTGTTCCGGGTGAAAGTTATCTTCCTGTATTAAACGCACTTTATGATGAGCAAGATATACAAGTCATTTCAGGTCGTCATGAAGGTGGTATTGCATTTATGGCAGAAGGATATGCAAAAGCTACAAAAAAACCGGGAATTGTTATGGCAACAAGAGGAGTGGGAGCAAGTAACCTATCCATTGGTGTACATACCGCTCATCAAGACTCTACTCCAATGGTTGTACTGTTAGGGCAAGTAAGTACAAAGTTTAGAGGGAGAGAAGGCTTTCAAGAAGTGGATTTAGAAAGTTTCTTTCGTCCAATATCTAAATGGGCGGTAGAAATAACCGATGTACTGCGCATACCTGAAATACTAGCTAAAGCTTTTCGAGTTGCAAAAACCGGTAGACCAGGACCAGTAGTAATCTCTCTACCGGAAGATATCCTTTACGAACAAGGAGAATTTACTTTTAGAGCACCTGTGAGTATTCCACGTCCGGCACCATCGATAAAAGAAATATCCATGTTTCAGCATTTTTTACAAATTGCAAAAAAACCATTGATTATCGCTGGAGGAGGTATTCGGTTTTCTGGTGCTGAAGATGCGCTTCTTGAATTTGCCGAATCATTTCAAATACCTGTGATGACAGCCTTTCGGAGGCATGATGTATTTCCAAACAATAATGATTTATATCTCGGACATTTAGGATTAGGTATTACATCCGAAATACGTGAAGCTGTAGATGAAGCAGATGTTATCTTTGCATTTGGTACAAGATTATCGGAAATTACGACACAGGATTATTCGATTATTACAGATGAAAAACGACTTGTCCATATTGATATATCTTTTGAAACGATAGGAAATATATATTCACCAGATTTAGGCATTGTCGCAGATATCAAAGAAGCTTTATTGGCATTAAAGACGATTAATATTGACGAGGTAAAGGGTTCAGGAGACTTTATTTGGAAAGAATGGGCAGAGAATAGATACACTAAACAAAAAGAATCGATAAAACAATTATATCAAAAACAGGATATTCAAAGTAAAATAATAGGTTATTTACAACAACAGTTAAACCATGAATTTATTATTACAAATGATGCGGGTAATTTTGCAGGTTGGCTACATACGTATTTCCAGTTTAACCATAAAAACTCTTATATTGGACCGACATCAGGAGCAATGGGGTATGGAGTACCTTCTGCAATTGGAGCTGCTATAGCAAGTCCACATAAAACGGTAATAGCATTATCTGGAGATGGCGGATTCATGATGACTGCACAAGAGTTAGAAACAGCAGTAAGATATAAGGTTGGTATGTTAAGTCTTGTTTTTAATAACCAGATGTATGGAACAATTCGAATGCATCAAGAAATACATTATCCAAAAAAAGTAATAGCAACAGACTTAGGAAATATTTCATTTAAATCGTATATTCAAAGTCTTGGAGGTAAAGGGTATCAAGTTACCAGCTTTCAAGAATTTGAACATGTCTATCCTATAGCACTCGAACATGCAAAACATGCACCTGTTGTCATTGAAATACTTACAGATCGCGAACAAATTAGTGTAAGTAAAAAAATAAATGACTTTCATACCTAAATTAGAATATGAAGTTGCTACAGGTATTAGCAATATTTGGTAATCAAGAATACAGTCCTTGTTATTCTTGATTTTTTTATGGTTATAATTTCGAATATACATTTAATTAGCGAAAATATATTGATATTTATCGTTTTATAGATATAATAGTGTTATGGAAGCGATTACACTAGATGAGAAGTATGGGGGATATACATGATAACACTATTTACAGCGATTATTTTATTAATTATTGCATATTTTACGTATGGAAAATTTATAGAAAAGTTATTTGGACCGTCAGATAAGAGACAAACTCCAGCAGTATCACAGAATGATGGAGTAGATTACCTTCCAATGCATAAACAAAAAAATGCTTTAATTCAATTATTAAATATTGCCGGTACAGGACCAATATTCGGACCTATTATGGGGGCTTTATTTGGACCAGTTGCTTTTTTATGGATTGTCATTGGATCAATTTTCGCAGGAGCGGTGCATGACTATTTAACTGGTATGATTTCTATACGAAATCGTGGTGCACACATCCCGCAACTTGCAGGAAAGTTTTTAGGAAGCTTTTCAAGGCATATTGTTAATGCTTTTTCTCTTCTTTTATTAATCTTAGTTGGAACCGTTTTCTTAACTACTCCAGCTTCATTGATTGATATTTTACTAGATGGACAAGTTGCATTTATATATATATTAGCAGCTATTTTACTCTATTACTTTCTATCAACGATCTTACCAATTGATAAAATTATTGGTAGAATTTATCCCTTTTTTGGAGCAATCTTATTAATAGGAACAGTGTTAATTGGTGTAGCTCTAGTATTCTCGGATTATAAAATACCGGAACTGACAATTCAAAATATGCATCCTGATAACTTACCAATTTTCCCTATATTATTCTTTACGATTACCTGTGGGGCTTTATCTGGATTCCATGCAACACAATCTCCAATTATATCCAGAACAACCCAAAAAGAATCACAGGGGAGATATATATTTTATGGAATGATGATTGCAGAAGGAATTATTGCAATGATTTGGGCAGCGGCAGCGATGAGTATTTTTGATGGCCAAACACTAAGTCAAGTTATTGCAGAAGGAACAGCTTCAGCAGCTGTTAGTGAAATTGCTATTACTTTACTAGGTGCTGTTGCGGGTACGATAGCGGTAATTGGTGTGATTATTTTACCTATTACTTCAGGGGACACGGCATTTCGTGCAGCAAGAACTATTATTGCGGACTATTTAAATATTAACCAAAAGAAAGTTGCTAATCGTCTCATGATTGCTATGCCATTATTCGTTATCGCCTACTTCTTAACTACGATTGATTTTAATGTGCTATGGAGATATTTCTCTTGGGCAAACCAAGCAACAGCAATGCTTGCATTATGGATTGCAACAATGTATCTCTATGTAAAAGGGAAAAACTTCTTCGTATCCATGGTACCAGCCATTTTTATGACATACATGGTTCTTGTATATATCCTTAATGCGAAGATTGGATTCCAATTAGATTTGAATATATCCTTTATAATTGGACTTGTATTAACAGTAATCTTAACCATATTATTCTTTATTAAAGCAAAAAGTAATAAAAAGAATAACCTTCAAGTAGACATGGAGTAATGAATGAAAAAGTCATAGAATTTTCTATGGCTTTTTTGCTTCTTTTTCGTATAGTTTGCCGTCTATTAAAGTAAGTAGATGTCGTTAAGGGGGAAAAATGATGAATCAACAAAGAAAAGAAATGTTTTATATCGATGCAGCTGCATTACAAAACTATTTAGATATAGAAGTAATGACCCATACGGAATTTGATTTTAATCGGGTGGAAAGACTATATGGAGTAGAGAATCATGAATTGGACTATGATTGGATTGAAAAGTTAGGTCTTGGGATAGTCCGAACAAACCATTTTAATGATTATTATATTTACAATGCTTCTTATGACAATTTAATGAATGAATCTACCCGTATAGGTTTATATTATCAATTAACACATCCAGAATACGATGACAAAGAATTAGATCGTTGGATTTTTGGTGATAAAGAGGGCATCGATTATCTTTTAGAGCTAGTAGGTGAGCATGGATTATTAGTTGTTAGTATGTTAAAAGAAATATACCAACAGAAGAAAGGGAATGTCATCATGTTCCCAAAACCCAAAAAATAATGTGAATCGAATGGTTTGCTTTTGAAACCCGATACAGAAATATACTATGCTTCCCGTGGGCGGCTGAAGAGGCTCCGGTTGCTTATGCATCAGGGCCTCAACTAGGCCTTCCTCTCACAGGACAAGGAAGACTCCGACAGCATTGCTTCGCAAGCAGAAAATCGATTTTTGATTTTCAAGGAGTCTCCGTATAATTCTTCGCTTATGCTAGCTTTCACCCCTCTTTTGAAAAAATTTTGTTATATCTCAATTCCTTTATTTTATATCTTCTACGGATTCGATAAATCTTTGTCTTTCGGCAGGGGTAGGGAGTTTACATTGTTGTTTTTTACCGAACCATTTAAATCGATTGCTGGAGAACCAATCATAAGTTTTGTCTCGAAAAGAGGATGGAACAATCGAAAGTGAATATAATAACTTCCATGGAAATGGTAAATTTCTACAAATATCTAGTACCGCATTTGATTTTATCTTGACATCATTATTTTCTTTTACAAGTACCATACTGTCTGTATTACGAGGGATGTTATATTTTTCTAGTAAATATTTACCTGCTTCGCTTTGTAGAGAGGCAAAAGAGAATACACCTTCTTGATCTCGTTTTAGAATAAACTGCACACTCGAATCACAAACATTACATTCACCATCAAAAAGGATTATATGCAAAGTAAGCCTCCTATAATTATACTATTTCATCAACATGAATTTATATTGGTTATATTCCTTCCCAAGTTATCCATTAAACAACCTATTATTTCACAAGTCGATAAATACGCTTAATGGTCTCCATATGAAGAGCTTCGTGATAAAAACTAAACAATAGTGTCTCAGAAAAAGTATCAAATTGCATTTTTGAACTATTGATAAAAGGTGTAGGCAACGCCTCGTCAAGATGATACGGTGCATAGTTGTCAATTCTATCAATTTGAAGGGTTAATTCTTTAGCTAACTCATTAAAGCTAGGTGGTGTCCCATTCCAATCATTCGGACTAGTACCAGGTTTAAAGTACTCGATAAAGGTTGTAGGGATTTGTAGTTTCTCATTCATAACTCCAAAAACAAGCTTTTCTTGAACTACTATTATATGTCCAAAATTCCATCTAATATTATTCTTGTACGTGTTGGGGATATGATCAGCTAAGTCTTCAGGAATTTTTTCTAGAGATTTTAAAGTGATTCCACGTACTCGTTTCATATGATTTGATATGTTTTCATACAATTTGATCGCCTCCATTTTATATAACTTCAATAATTTATCTATAAAATCCTCTTTTTTCTAGTAAATAATTTAGAACTTCTATGGCTAAATGTAAGAAGATTCCAGTTATCCAAAAGGACAACTGGAATCTTCTAAACTACAACTTGTTGTTATTACACTTAGAAACTAGTCTTATTAAGAATGTTTTAATTTTATCGCTTGTTCTAATACTTTATCTCCTTGAACCAAGCCGTAAGCCATCTGGTCAATGACGGCTACTTTAATCCCTTTTGGTTCAACAAATTCACGGATTTTATTCTCTAAATAACGAACTTGAGGGCCTATTAATACAACATCTAGATCTGTTAAATGATTTTTTAATTGTGATTCAGGAATAGCATCAATTTCTGCTTCTATTTCTTTCTCTGTTGCTGCAATTTCCATTTTTTTCACAAGCATGGACGTAGACATTCCGGCAGAGCATACGAGACGAATTTTCATGTTATCTCTCCTCCAATTTTTTTATTTGTTTTTGCATTGCAATCATTTCGATTGCTAAATCTTTAACTGTAAGAGCATTCATTAAATGATCTTGAGCATGGATAAGAATTATAGAAAAGTCAGGGCTGTTTCCATTAGCTTCATCCTGTAATAAGGAAGTTTGTATATGATGCGCTTCGGTAAATTCTTTATCAGCAGCCTCTAATTTTAATTCTGCTTCTTTAAATTCTCCTTTTCTAGCAAGCTGTAATGCTTCCATTGCTTCTGATCTGGCATTTCCAGCATGTAATATAATTTGAAATGAAAGCATTTGTAATTCTTCCTGTTGTGTGGCCATTATTTTTGCCCTCCGATCTTTTCTTTCATTGAACGAACACCAGCCATAATAAATGGAATATATAATAGTACGGCTATGGTTAAGTTAATGAGCTGTAATATGATTCCACGTACACTTCCTCCAGTGACAAGGTATCCACTTAAAATAGGTGGAGTCGTCCAAGGAAGTATGGCGACGGTTTTTGGTACAAGACCTAAAGACAAAGCAAAATAAGAAGTTATGGTTAAAGTAACAGGTACAAGAATAAAAGGTATTAAAAAGATTGGATTTAATACAATTGGCAAACCAAAAATTACTGGTTCATTAATATTAAACAACCCAGCTGGTGCTGATAACTTTGCTACCTCTCGATATGGATGGTTTTTTTCATGTCGGATAACAATAAATATGGCAATTAGCAAAGCAATTGTTGTTCCAGATCCACCCATAAAGACAAATGTATCTAAAAATGGTTTTGTTACTACATTTGGCACATCAAAAGCGGACATACCATTTTGGAATAAATCTGCATTACGTTCAATCAGCGGTAGATATACCGGTTCGATTACTGATCCAATAATATTGGTACCGTGAAGCCCAAAGAACCACAATAAATGATTTAAGAAGGCAACTACGATGGCTGCAGGTAAGGTATTCCCAAGTCCTTGTAGAGGCTCTTGTATTACATTGAATATGACTTCAAATATACTAATTCCAGAGAAAACACTAACTAATGCATGGAATAAGCCAACAAGGAAAAGAATAATAATTGCTGGTATTAAAGCAGAAAAGGATCTAGAAACACCTTCGGGGACACCTTCTGGCATCTTAATGGTAATATTCGACTTAATGAGAAAACGGAAGAATTCGGTTGCTAATATAGATAGAATAATAGCGACGAATAATCCTTGTGCTCCTAGCCAAGCAATATTCAATCCTCCATCGCCTGTCGTCGGAACGAGCATAATAAAAGCTGCAGCAGAAATTAGACCTGATGACAAACCGTCTATTTCATAGGACTTAGCTAAATTATATGCGATAGAAAATGATATGAGTAGTCCTAATACAGCGAAAGTACCATTCCATATGCTTCCTCCAACTACTTGCCATTTACCTTCACCAAATATACCATTTAGCATTTCTACTAGACTAAAATTCCCGAAGTTTGGGAAACTATTGATTAATACAGCTAAAGATCCAATAATAATTAAAGGCATAATAGCAACGAAACCATCACGTATGGCAACTAAATGTCTTTGTGAACCAATACGACCAGCTATTTCAATGAATTTCTGCATAAATTTGTTATTCATGCTTATTTCCTCCTATTGTTTAAATTGTGGTAGGTAAGCTTTGTGAGCTTCTAAAAGTTCATCAAGTAACACTTTTGCTTTTTTTTCGTCTTGAATTAATGGATTCATAACAAACGCATTGTAGGCATCTTGATAATTTCCCGATAAAGCAGCCTGAATAGTGAGGTCTTCCATTGCTTTCATATTTTGGATGATCCCTTTTACTGGGCTAGGAATCTTACCAATGGAAATCGGTTTTGGTCCATCTTTGGTTATCACACAATTAACTTCAATAACTGCATCAGCTGGTAAATCAGTAATCGTACCATTATTTTGTGTATTCACTGTTTGTACATCGTTCTTATTATTGTAGATGGAATCCATCAAACTACATGCAACTTTGCTATAGAACGCTCCACCTCTTTTTTCAAGTTCTTTTGGTTTCGTTTTTAAATTAGGTTGTTGATATAATTCGAATAGTGATTTTTCTAATTCTTGTACTACTTCCGCTCGAGTACCATTTTCTTGATATGATTGTAAATCTTTTTCAAGAACCGTCTCTGTTTGGAAATAATATTGATGATAAGGATTAGGTAGTAGTTTTGTTGATTGAATAAATGTTTCTGACCAATCTAACGGCATTATATTTGCAGGTGTATAATTGGTTTCCCTATGTATTAAACGATCAAATACTTCTTCCGTTCGGTCTTTGCCGGATACAAGCACCTTCTTTCCAAAAATAAAGTGGTTCAGTCCGATAAATTCAATTAGTACCTCTTCAGGTTTCACATCTAATAGTTCGGCAGTGGAATGCTGAGTATTAAAAGGGATATTACAAACACCTATGACTTTTTTATGATTAGAGTAATTTAATAATGCTTCTGTAACGATTCCTGCCGGGTTTGTGAAGTTTACAATCCATGCATCCGGGCAAATTTCTTGTACATCTTCTGCAATCTCCATCAATACTGGTATCGTTCGAAATGCTTTCATTATACCGCCTGCGCCATTTGTTTCCTGTCCAATGAAACCATGTTTTAGGGGGATTCGTTCATCTATTGAACGTGCTTGGAGGCCACCAACACGAATTTGAGTAGTAATAAAATCTGCATTGACTAATGCCTCTCTACGGTTCAATGTCCAAGAAAGGTTAATATTCGCATTCGCTTGATGAATCATCCGTTTCCCTAGATTTCCTATGGTTTCTAGTTTGTCTTTACCTGGTTCAATATCAACGAGAACAATCTCATTTACAGGAAAGGTATCCTGTCGTTGAATAATCCCTTCTAGAATTTCAGGAGTGTAACTTGAACCACCACCGATAATTACGAGTTTTAATGCCATTATTAAGTGCTCCTTTACCATTAATGTAATCGCTAACATTAAAAATGTTTCGATAACTTAAATAAAATGTATCATACAATTTTTTTATTGTCCATACAAATTTATAAAATTTGTTATAACACAATTTATTGTCAATTAGTTTTAAATCTTGTAAACTAAATAAAAACAGTGAAAAAGGAGTACGGTAATGGAGAAAAACCAATCTTTACATGCTTATATTAAGCAGGAGCTGTTACAACGAATTAAGACTAATCAATACAAAAAAGGAGAAAAAATCCCACCTGAGTTAGAACTTTGCAAAGATTTTAATGTAAGCCGTACTACTGTTCGCACAGCGTTAAATCAACTTACACTAGAAGGTTACTTAGTTCGACAGCAAGGAAGTGGAACATATGTAGCTGATGAGAAAGTGAAGCAGACATTAACGCAGACTGTTAAACGATATAGTGATCAGTTAGCTGTTCAGGGGAAAGTGTCAGATATTAATGTATTAGATATTTCTGTTATTGCTGCTGATGAAATGATAACTTCCAGTCTGAATGTAAATATAAAAGACCCAATACAGCGAATTGAACGAGTACGTAAAGCAAATGGTCAGCCAACGCAGTATGAAATTGCGTTTATTCCTTGGTCCATTGCATCAGGAATTACTTACACAGATGCGGAAACTTCTTTATATAAATCGCTTAAGGAAAAGTTTAATGTTTTTATAGCTAAAACTTATGAAAATATGGAAATAACTTTTGCAGATGATCAAATTTGTAAATATCTTGAATGTGAACCTGGGCTTCCATGTTTTTACATAGAAACAATTGCAGAAGATGAAGAAGGAAGGAAAATAGAATTTTCAAAGTCATTTTTCCGTGGTGATAAGACTAACTTTACGATAGAACGAACTTATCCAGAATCAAATTAAATGATGGAGGGATATCAATGAGGGTGGAGATTAATGCTGATGATTATGGCTTAACGAAAGGTGTTACCGACGGTATTATCAAAGCACATAGAGGAGGATGTGTTACATCAACTACACTTATGATGAATGGTTTATCTGTTGAATATGCTGTTGAACAAGCAAAAAGCAACCCTGCTTTAAAAGTGGGAATTCATCTCGTTTTAACTTGGGGGAGGCCAATTTCAAATGATGTTGCTTCTTTAGTGCAATCAAATGGTAAGTTTAGATATACGAGTAGTTACAGAGAAATGGATCCGCCTTCATTAGCTGATGTTGAAAAGGAATGGCGAGCTCAAATAGAAGAATTTAAAAAAACGGGTTTAACACTTAACCATATAGATAGTCATCATCACATTCATGCTTGGTCACCATTAACAGATGTTATTATAAAATTAGCGAAGGAATTTGAGGTACCTGTAAGGTATGCAGATACGCTAAAGGATTATCCAGAAATATGTTGGACAGAGAAGATATGGGTTCAATTTTATCAAGATGGAGTTAATGATAATCTGTTTGAACAGTTAAAAGAGGAAAAGGTTCGATCTTTAGAGATTATGACTCACCCAGGCTTTGTAGATGAAGATTTAAAAGAAAATAGTTCCTATCTGTTTACACGGGAGAAGGAAGTCGATGTTCTTTGTAGTATCCAAATTCCTGAATGGGTGGAATGAAAATAATTTTATAGTTTAAGAGCTAGTTGTGTCCGACAATAGTATTCCTAAGATGAGACAAGAATGAACTATAGGATTTCTCGAAATGTATACATTTTGAGAAATCCAGATTTGCATTGTCTCATCTTGGTTGTTTTTATAGACTTATTATGTCTGATTATAATTAATATACTATAAGGACTTAACATCAATCGTCTGAATGAAATTAACAAATGCACGAACAACATTCATTTGTAATGCATCTTCTGGGTAATACATCCATGTCTGTCTTTTAATTAGTTCATTATCTTCATCTATGATTGGTTTAACAATTAATTCTGGGTTATTTCTAACTACTAAATTAGCTATTACTGCATATCCTAAGCCATGTACAACCATTTCCTTGCAAGTTTCAACTTGATTCACATGGATAGTGATATTAGGACTCTGTGTATAATGCTGATGCCACCAATTATCAACAAGCATTCGCATATGATCATCTGTATAATAATCAATTCTAGGAAGTTGTGGTAGCTGTTCCCAAGTAAATTCCCAAGGGGATGCGATGCAAATTTCTTCTTCATACAATAATTGTTTCCGCTCTTTCCATGGATAATTTCCTTTTATAAAACTAATATGTACATCATGATTTAGTAACAAGCGATGCATTTCGCTGCTCCATCCAGTAACTACCTGGCACTCTACATCAGGAAATTCTTGTTTAAATAATTGAAGCAGTTTAGGCATTTTATTGGATGCAAAAAAGTTTGAAACCCCTACACGTAATGTTCCTGTAACTTGATTTTTCATATTGTCTATTTTTTCCTCGATTTTTCTCTGTTCTCTTAACATTTGTTGAGCATGATGTGCCAATTGTTCTCCCTCAGGAGTAAATGCAATCCCTCTACGTTTTCTCATAATAATTTGTATGCCATAATATGCTTCTAATTTTTTTATTCGTGATGTAAGAGTGGGCTGTGTTAAAAACAATTGATGGGCAGCCTGCGTTATATTTTCTGTCTCATATAAAGTAGATAACATTTCCCAATCCTGTAGATGCATTAATAATCCCCCTATAGAATATGATATAGATTTTTTTTATGTTTATTTATTAATATTATATATTTTTCTAATTTTCTAATCAATATTATAATATAGGTAGAATAGTTGAAGGATTCTTTCTATTATTTGACTGCGCTTTCAATATAAATTTGAGGAGGAATGAAATTGAAGACAGATGAAAAATTTGTTCCAGGCTTAGATGGTGTGATTGCATCGGAAACAGCAATTTCTTTTTTAGATGTTGAAAAGGAAAAAATTATCATTAATGGACATGATCTTATCGAATTATCATTAAAACAGGATTATTTAGATATTCTTTATTTACTTTTGGAAGGGGATCTGCCAAAAAAAGTAGAGATAACAAAAACAGAGAAATTATTGAAAGATCATTATGAAGTTCCTCAAGCAGTATTGGATATCTTAAAACTATTACCTAAGGAAACACATCCAATGGATGGAATGCGGACGGCTTTATCTGTACTTGCAGGATACGATAAAAATATCGAAGATCGCTCAGCTAGTGCGAACAAAGATCGTGCATATCAGTTGCTTGGCCAATTGCCGACAATTACAGTAAATAGCTATCGAATTTTGAATAATCAAGAAGTGGTGCAACCAGCCACAGAACTATCTTATAGTGCCAACTTTTTATACATGATTACAGGAAAAGAACCATCAGATTTACAAGTGGAAATTTTTGATCGATTATTGTTGCTTTATAGCGAACATGAAATGCCAAACTCTACGTTTACTGCTAGAGTAATATCTTCGACCAATTCTGATATGTATGGTGCATTAACTGGAGCTATATCTTCGTTAAAGGGGAATTTACATGGTGGTGCAAATGAAGCAGTTATGTACATGCTAAATGAAGTAGAAACAGCCGACGAATTTGAACAATTACTATATAAAAAGTTAGAAAATAAAGAGAAAATTATGGGGTTTGGACATCGTGTCTATATGAAAAAAATGGACCCACGCGCCCTTATTACAAAAGAAGCACTAAAAAAACTTTGTGAGAAAGATAATGACTATACTTTATTAGAGATGTGTGAAGCCGGAGAGGAAGTAATGAAAAAAGAAAAAGGGTTGTATCCTAATTTAGATTATTATGCAGCACCTGTTTATTGGAAATTAGGTATACCGATTTCGCTGTATACACCAATCTTTTTTAGTGCACGTACCGCTGGACTTGCAGCCCATATCGTTGAGCAACATTCAAACAATCGTATATTCCGTCCAAGAGTGAAATATATCGGAAAAGATTATTAAGGGATAAGAGAGGAGTTTTATTATATGACACAAGTAAAAACGATAAATCAAACAGATAAAATTATTGAAGAAATAGCTGATTATGTAGTTCATACAGAAATTACGAGTGAAGAAGCTTATAGAACTGCACATCATGTATTAATTGATACACTCGGTTGTGGAATTTTAGCATTGAACTATCCGGAATGTACTAAATTATTAGGACCGATTGTACCAGGTACAGTTGTACCTAATGGTAGTAGGGTTCCTGGTACCTCATATGTACTAGACCCAGTACAAGGTGCTTTTAATATTGGTACAATGATTCGTTGGTTAGACTACAATGACACTTGGCTTGCGGCAGAATGGGGACATCCTTCAGATAATCTAGGTGGAATCTTAGCTGTTGCAGATTATGTGAGCCAAGAAAGATTAAGTAAAGGTGAAGAGCCAATAAAGGTAAAAGAAATACTTGAAATGATGATTAAAGCACATGAAATTCAGGGTGTATTAGCATTAGAAAATAGCTTAAATCGAGTTGGGTTAGATCATGTTTTATATGTAAAAATCGCTACTACGGCCGTTGTAACCAAAATGCTAGGGGGAACCAAAGAAGAGATACAAAATGCGTTATCCAATGCTTGGATTGATAATTCAAGTTTACGTACGTATCGTCATTTTCCAAACACAGGTTCCAGAAAGTCCTGGGCTGCGGGAGATGCGACAAGTAGAGCAGTTCGATTAGCTTTAATGGCAATCAAAGGTGAAATGGGATATGCAACAGCTCTTACTGCAAATGGTTGGGGATTCCAGGATGTTCTTTTTAAAGGACAAGAGCTGAAGTTAAGTCGCTCTTTAGGAAGTTATGTTATGGAAAATGTCTTATTTAAAGTATCGTATCCTGCAGAATTCCATGCGCAAACTGCAGCTGAAGCAGCTGTTCAATTACATCCAGAGATAATAGGACGTCTTGATGAAATTAAAGAAATAACGATTAAAACGCATGAATCTGCTATTCGAATTATTGATAAAACAGGTCCGTTACACAATCCAGCTGATCGAGATCATTGCTTGCAATATATTACCGCTATTGGTCTTTTAAAAGGAAATATTACTGCAGAAGATTATGAAGATGATGTGGCTGCTGATCCGCGTATTGATGAATTACGTGAAAAAATGGTGACTGTGGAGAAAGAATCTTATACAACGGATTATTTAGATCCTGAGAAGCGCTCCATTGCCAATGCAATACAAGTACACTTTGTAGACGGGACTTCTACAGATGTTATTGATTGTGAATATCCATTAGGGCATCGTTTCCGTCGTGAGGAAGCAATACCTAAGATTTTGGAGAAGTATGCGCATAATTTGTCTACTCAATATACGGTTAAACAGAGTGAACGTATACAGAAGGTTACGAATAATTTTGATGAGGTACAACAAATGAATACAACGGATTTTGTTGATTTATTTGTAAATTAAGGAGGACTTATAAATGGCTTGGATAGTAGACCAACCTATATCACAACAAGAGTTAGCAAGTCAGTTTCGATCCCAAGTAAGTGAACAAGGAATTGCTCAAATTCCTGGTGCACATGATGCGATGGCCGGACTGATTGCCAAAGAAGCAGGATTTCAATCTCTTTATCTTTCAGGAGCAGCATATACCGCAAGTCGTGGCTTACCGGATTTAGGTATTGTTACTTCAACCGAGATAGCTGAAAGAGCTAGAGATATTGTACGCGCTACTAATTTGCCTATTCTCGTTGATATAGATACCGGTTTCGGTGGAGTTTTGAATGTGGTCAGAACAGCACGTGAAATGGTAGAGGCACATGTGGCGGCAGTACAATTAGAAGATCAGAAGTTGCCTAAAAAGTGCGGCCATTTAAATGGAAAACAATTAGTAAGCACAGAAGAAATGGTTCAAAAAATTACTGCGATTAAAGAGGTAGCCCCAACACTTGTGATAGTTGCTAGAACCGACGCACGTGCAGTTGAAGGTTTAGATGATGCTATTTCAAGAGCTCAAGCCTACGTAGAAGCTGGAGCGGATATTATATTTCCAGAGGCATTACAAAATGAAGAAGAATTTCGACTTGCTTCAGAAAAAATTGATGCACCACTACTTGCTAATATGACTGAATTTGGGAAAACTCCTTATCTAACTGCAGAGGAATTTGAACAAATGGGCTTTGATATTGTTATTTATCCAGTAACATCTTTACGAGTTGCAGCGAAGGCCTATGAAAAAATCTTTTCATTAATTCGTAAAGAAGGTAGTCAAAAAAATGGTTTATCTGAAATGCAAACAAGGAAAGAATTATATCAGACAATTTCCTATGATGAATTTGAAGATTTAGATGAAGGTATTGCGAAAACAGTTCTAGAAGATAAATAATAGTATTTGTTTTTCATATGTACTCTTAGGTTTGATCCCTAGGGGTACATATTTCTTTTTGTTAGCTGTTATATAAATTACTTACTTTTTTTAGACTTATCACATGGTACTTCCACTATTGCACGCTAGTATAGAATTGTTCAATATATACATTCTAATAAGTAAAAGGTATAAGGTTGGTGGAAACCATGTATGTTATTAGCCTAATGGGAATTAGTAAGGTGATTGAAGCACCTGTTCATCAAATAAAAAAATGGATTCAGCTATTTGATTCCTATATACCAATGACGTCTATGGACCAAATTCTGTATTTTGAAATAGAAGCCGTTCATATATTGTCGTTTATTAAAGAAAAAATAGAAGAAGAATATGATTGGACTGAAATTGAAAGCTTACTCCAGCATACGGCTTTTGGATAACTAGGTTTGGCCATAACAAAAAGACGATTGATAGCTGGAATAACCTTAAGAAAACTCCTTATAAAAAAAGATTAAAGAGTCGTCCAAATGCATAAGCATTTGGAGGCTCATTAGCCAATAAGTGGATAATATTTCTGATGTAGGTTTTCAAAGGCCGAACAATCGGTTTTTCCTTTTGGTGTGGATACTCTTGTCTCAACCTCACTCTGATTCTATATTCAAAAGGTTGTTTAGAGGGAATTCTAGTGTATCATTATCCATATTTAGTTGAAGGTGTTTTTTTGTTACTTTTATATTCGATGCTTGGCATGTAGTGGTTTGCATTTCTCCATCATCATAATAAGTAATTGTGATACTGGAATTATTGATAGTAGCAAATTGTAATTGCTGTTCCATATAATCAAGCTGCTGGGCATCAATAACAGGTTTAGATATTTTTTGGGATTCTTTTTTCTTCTTTCTAAGGTATTCAACATGCTCTGGCAGCATCATAGCTGTCCATTTTATACTTCCGCGATCATTCATATTATGCACCGTACTTCACTCGCTTAGATGATTTTCCAACAAACAATATCCGGTCCAAATGAAAAGATCGGATTTCTTTTCGAAAATAACAGAATGCAAGTATCGAATCAGATTTTATCGTTACTACTTGAACAGTTCGTTGTGTTATATTATCGTTCTGATCAATATATATCATTATTACTTTTTTCCTTTGTTTTAAAGAATGAAGAAGTAATGGGTACATCGAACGAACCCTCCTTTTAATATAGAACAAATGTTCTGTATTAAAAGTATATCATGATTAGAAAAAAATATACATACGATTTTATTCGCTTTTTCTTTTTTGAACATGTAATATTTTACAGTAGATGAATTATTGTTTGGAAAGAAGGATGGTTAAATTGGCAAATACACATATTTTTACAAAAGGAGAGGAGATTGCAAATGCAATAACTCATGGTATTGCAGCTTTATTAAGTGTAGCTGGGTTAGTTGTGTTGATTGTTTCATCAGTATTTAATGGAACAGCATTACATGTTGTTACATTTACTATATTTGGTGCGACTATGGTGATCTTATATACTTCTTCGACATTTGTACATGCTCTACCAAAAGGGAAGGCAAAAGATATATTTGAGATACTTGATCATTCTTCCATTTACTTATTTATAGCTGGGACATACACCCCATTTACACTTCTAGTCATTCAAGGAGCAATGGGTTGGAGTATATTTGGTGTGGTGTGGGGGATAGCGTTATTTGGAATTGTATTTAAAATATATTTTGTAAAAAGGTTTCTATTTACCTCTACATTACTATATATATCTATGGGCTGGTTAATTGTAATAGGATGGACACAAATAACAAATAACTTAGAAAGTAGTGGGGTGTATCTTCTCGTCGCAGGGGGATTATGCTATACATTAGGAACGATTTTTTATATGTGGAGAGGTTTTAAATTTCATCATATGATTTGGCACTTATTTGTTATTGCGGGTACAATTTTTCATTACTTTTGTGTACTATTCTTTTTACTACCATAAAATATCATAAAATACTCTTTGAATGCATTTCTTTTTGTAAAGAAGTGCATTTTTATTTGACTATGTCGAATTTTGTAACACTTAATAAAATTCTGTATATTCTGTTGACAGTTTACGAGTTATAGTATAATATGAATTCAAATTTATTAACTAGTTAAATATCCCTAGCTAAGAATGTTCAAAAAAAGGTTTGGGAATGGAGAGTGCAAATGCAAAACGAATCAGTGCTTAAAGTCGAAAATTTAAAAACATATTTTTATTTAGAGAAAGAAAAAGTTGCAAAGGCTGTGGATGGAGTTTCATTTCATGTATCTCCAGGAGAGACAGTTGCTATCGTAGGAGAATCAGGGAGCGGAAAGAGTATTACCGCATTATCTATTATGCAATTAATTAACAAACCAGGGGAGATCATTGAAGGAACTGTTAAATTACATAATGATGAAATCCAAAATCTTACTTCGAAGCAAATGACGAAAATTAGAGGAAATGATATAGGGATGATTTTTCAAGAACCGATGACATCTTTAAATCCTGTATATACAATTGGAAATCAAATTATCGAAATGTTAAGAAAACATAAAAAGGTAAATAAACAAGAAGCAAAAGTAAAAGCAATACACTTATTAAAACTTGTAGGAATCCCGCGTGCAGAACAAGTCATAGATGAATATCCACATCAGTTGTCTGGTGGTATGCGTCAACGAGTCATGATTGCAATGGCAATATCTTGTGATCCTAAACTATTAATTGCAGATGAACCTACTACCGCCCTTGATGTAACCATACAAGCACAAATTTTAGATTTATTACAAGAGATGAAAGAAAAATTTCATATGGGAGTACTACTAATTACACATGATATAGGCGTAGTATCAGAGTATGCTGATCGAATTATCGTTATGTACGGTGGGCAAATAGTAGAAGAAGGGACTGTTTCAGAGATACTACATGATACGAAACATCCCTATACGAGAGGATTATTAGAAAGTTTACCAGATATCAATGAAGATATAGATCGATTAGGTACAATACAGGGGTCTGTGCCACCCGCTTATGATTTTCCGATCGGCTGTCGCTTTTCTACGAGATGTCCGTACGTCATGGAGGAATGTATTCAAGCTATTCCAAAACTGACAAAAGTGAATAACCAAGCTGTACGTTGTTATCTCTATCAAGAAGAGGTGGTGAAGAAATGAAGCAGGTCGACTCTAACGTTTTAGTAGATGTGAAGGAAGTGAAAAAGTATTTTCCTATAAAAGGTGGCGTCTTAAAACGAACTATTGGTCATTTAAAAGCAGTTGATGATGTTTCATTTTCTATTTATGAAGGAGAGACACTAGGGATTGTAGGAGAATCTGGTTCCGGTAAGTCGACACTAGGTCGAGTGATGTTACGACTTTTAGATCCAACAGAAGGAAAAATTGAATTTAATGGTACTGATATATCTCATTTAAGTAGGAGGAAATTACGACTTCATAGAAAAGATATGCAAATGGTATTCCAAGATCCATTTGCATCGCTCAACTCTAAAATGAGTATTTTAGAGTTGATAGAAGAACCTTTAATTGTACAAACCAACCTGTCTAAAGAAGAGAGAAAGAAAAAAGTAATCGACATTATTGAGAAAGTAGGACTCCGAGCAGAAGACAGCTTAAAATATCCTCATGAATTTTCTGGTGGACAAAGGCAACGTATAAGTATAGCGCGGGCATTAATCACGAATCCAAAATTTGTGATTTGTGATGAACCAGTTTCAGCGCTGGATGTATCTATTCAAGCTCAGGTTCTTAATTTAATGAAAGATTTACAGGATGAATTAGGTTTAACATATTTATTTATTGCGCACGACCTAAGTGTAGTAAAACATATTAGTGATCGAGTTGCGGTAATGTATTTAGGAAAAATTGTAGAAATTGCGGATAAGCAATCGCTATATGAAAATGCTATGCATCCCTATACTCAAGCCTTACTCTCTTCAATCCCTGTAGTTAAAAAACATGATGAGGTAGCACCAACAAAAGAGAGAATGAGATTAACTGGAGATTTGCCTTCTCCAGCAGATCCTCCTAGTGGTTGTACATTCCGAACACGTTGTCCATTTGCTTTTGAACAATGTGCAAGGGAAAAACCTCCACTAATAGAGAAAGAAAAAGGGCATTACATTGCTTGCCATTTACATGCTTAACAAAAGGCGCGTACATAATTAGGAGGTGATGTCTCTGTTATCAAATGGTTAAGTTAGTTCGTCTATCAAAGATATTTAAAAGGGGGAAATTTAATGGAAAAGTGGAAACGAATACTGGTGCTTGCTATTCTAATCTTATTTGTATCTGTATTTGCTGTAGCTTGCACAAGTAATAATGAAGGTGAAGGGGATACAGAGGAACCTGCTACTGCAGAGGAAGAAGAAGGGGATGGCGATGAAGAGGCTACTGGTGAACCACAATCAGGTGGAACCATTACTGGTGCAATGGATACTGCTCCATCAGGAGTCTTTAATCCAATATTTTATGAAGAAGCATATGAAGCAAATATCTTAGACTTCACACACGAAGGTTTATTAAGTCAAGATAAAGAATTAGCATATGGACCTAACTTAGCTAACGATTGGGAAATCAATGATGATAACACAGAAATCACGCTGAACTTAGAGGAAGGCGTTAAATGGCATGATGGAGAAGAATTTACTGCAGATGATGTTGTATTTACCTATAAATCGATTGCATCTCCAGGTTATATTGAAGCTGGGGGCGTACGTGTAGAATATGCAGAGAAATTAGTTGGCTATACAGCATTCAATAGTGGGGAAACAGATGAATTCGAAGGTGTTGTAGCACAAGATGACTATACAGTAACCTTTAAATTCGAAGAACCAAATGTAACTATTTTGAAGGATGTGGCATTTCCAATTATACCTGAACATATCTTTGCAGATGTTCCAATTGGAGAGATGCCTTCTCATCCAGCTACGTTAAATGCTGGTGAAGTAATCGGTACTGGACCATTTAAATTTACTGAAATGCTTGAACGTGAGCAGTACATTTTAGAAAAGCATGCTGATTATTGGAAGGACGAACCATACTTAGATCAAATTGTATGGAGAATTGTAGATCAGTCAGTTATGCTTGGACTTTTAGAAAACGGTGAAATTGATTTTATCTCTGATCCAAATGGTGTTCCAGCTGCCGATTTTGAAGATGTAAATGCAATGGAACATGTGGAAATTATTGAACAGCCTGATTTTGGATATCAGTTAATGGGCTTCAAAATTAATCATAGAACGGATGCGGATGTTGAGAGTGGAACAATTGATCCAGCAAATTGGGAAGTAAATGAAGATATGGGTGAGAAACTTATTCGACAAGCAATGGCATATGCAATTGATCGTCAAGCAATTGTTGATAACTTACTGTATGGGCATGGATCCGTTATTAATGCTCCAATTGCACAACAGTTCTGGGCGTATGATGAAGCAGCAACAACTTCTTATGGATATGATCCAGACAAAGCTGCAGAATTATTAGACGAGGCAGGTTATGTAGATACGAACGATGACGGCTTCCGTGAAACTCCGGATGGTGAAGAGTGGATCGTAAATCTGAATTATCCAACAGGGAATGCACTTCGTGAACAATCAGCTCCAATATTAAAGCAATTCTTAGAGGAAGCTGGAATTAAAATTGATCTACGACAACCGAAAGAAATGTCAGCATATGTAGAAGAGTTAACAAATGATAATACCGACTGGGATTTATATTTGCTTGGTTGGAGTCTAGGAAGTGGAGATCCAGATCCATCTGGTTTATGGAGATCTGTTGATCCATATAACTTTGGTCGCTGGAACAATGAAGAATCAGATCAGTTAATTGCAGATGCATTAACTGCTCCAGATGCATTTGAGCAAAGTTATCGTGAGGAAAAATATGGTGAATGGCAGGGAGTATTCTCTGATGACCTTCCCGCTCTACTACTTTACGCACAAAATAAAATTTACGGTCATCATGAACGCCTAAATGGTATAGACCCAATGCCATATGGGTTTATAAACGATCCACATCTATGGTGGGTTTCTGAGTAATAGTATGGGAGCGTGCGTTAGATGGCGTATGCTCCCATCTATTTTTACTAGAAAGATACATTAAGGTGGGAATAACATGACCAAATATATTATACGAAGAGTGCTAGTCTTTTTCCCAATGTTGTTAGCTCTAACTATAATTGTATTTACAATTGCTCAATTAGCTCCTGGAGACGCTTTGACAGGGCAGCAACTTTCGGACCCAAATATAGATCCAGAAGTGTATGAAAAACAAAGGGAAGCGCTAGGCTTAAATGATCCTATTCCTATTCGATATGGCAGGTGGATAGCAGATGTTGCACAAGGTGATCTAGGAAATTCACTTGTATTTAATGGACGTTCTGTAATGGAATTAATTAAGGATAGGATAATGAATACAGTATACTTAGGAGTATTTGCATTATTTATTACATTAGTTGTATCTATACCAATAGGTATTTATTCTGCTAGAAAGCCTTATTCGTTAATAGATTATGCTGCTACAGGATTTGGATTTTTAGGACTAGCTATACCGAACTTCTTTTTTGGTTTAATGGCTATCTACTTTTTATCTATTAACCTGGGATGGTTTCCTGCGCAAGGGACATTGTCGTCTCCTGGAGCAACAGGTTTTAGCGGTTTAGCTGATCGAATTCATCATATGATTCTACCGGGAATAACATTAGGACTAGCTGGTACGGCAACATACATGAGGTATATGCGATCCGAAGTATTGGGTGTTTTAGGTAGTGATTATATTCGAACTGCAAGAGCGAAAGGGATGTCTGAGCGAAATGTTCTATATAAACATACACTTCGAAATGCATTATTACCAATTGTGACTTTAATGGGATTTGAAATTGGAGTTCTACTTGGTGGCGCAGTCATTACGGAACAAGTATTTCAATACCCTGGACTTGGGACGCTATTTCTTAGCTCTGTTACCAATCGTGACTATCCAGTTGTGATGGCAATTGCTATGATTCTAGGTGTTTTAGTCTTAGTTGGAAACTTAGTTGCTGACATTATGTATAGTGTTATTGATCCTAGAATTCGTTATGATTGAGGTGAGTGAAAATGCAATCAATGCCACAGGAACCAGTACCTAATACTCCTAAAGAAGGTGTCATAGTCAAGAAAGAAAAAAGTAAAAGCCCCTTTCAAATAGGAGTTAGTAGATTTCTAAAAAATAAATTAGCAGTAGTTAGTCTTATCATTTTGGTATTAATTATTTTAATCTGTATATTTGCACCATTATTTACTGATCTTGATCCTGAGAAAACAGATCTTTTAAAGATAGAGAAAGGTCCAAGTGAAGAGCATATATTAGGAACCAATGGAGTTGGACAAGATAATTTTTCTCGACTGTTATATGGAGGAAGAATTTCTTTGATCGTTGGTTTTAGCGCAATGTTCTTTACTTTAGCAATCGGTGTTGTTTTGGGGTCACTTGCTGGATATTATGGCGGTAAAGTAGACAGTATTATCATGCGTGGAGCAGATATTATGTTAATGTTGCCATTTTTAGTATTAGTACTTACCATTATGGCGGTAATTGATAATGTAACCATTGGGTTATTTGTTACAACAATCGCATTAACGTCATGGCCAAATCTAACAAGAATTATCCGGGGGTCATATTTATCCTTGCGTGAACAAGAATTTGTGCTAAGTGCACATGCCATTGGTGCGAATGATTTTCGGATTATTTTTAAGCACTTTATTCCTAATGCAATTGGTCCAATTGTTGTAAATGCCACGCTTATGATGGCTTCTTATATTATCATAGAATCCGGTCTTAGTTTTATAGGATTTGGAATTCCACAACCAACACCAACTTGGGGGAATATGATATCTGAAGCGCAAAATATTCGGATTTTACGTGACCATCCAGAAGCTTGGATACCGCCAGGATTGGCTATTTTTATTACTGTACTAGCCATAAATTTTATTGGAGACGGTCTACGAGATGCATTTGATCCAAAAAGTAACCAACGATAAATATACCGCAAGAAGTCAGCATCAAGTACGTTGATTTCTTGCGGTATTATTTTGCATTACATAAATGATTTACTTTCTTTATGTAATGCGTAACAATAGGAAGGAGACGGATATAAGGAGATAGAAAGAATGGAAAATGGTTTGAATTATGAACAGGTAAGAAAAAAATGTGAAGAAATTAGTAATACTTATCAGATAAATGAAGAATTATTTTATGATGTAATTGAAGACTGGGATGAAGTTGAGAAGCCAATTGATGATAAATTACAAGGTGTATTCCAAAATTTATTAAAATTAGTATCAAATGAAATTACTGAAATGGAAGCAGAAGTGTCTTTGCAAGCGACATGTCAAATGGGTTGTGCTTTCTGTTGTTACTTTCCAATTATTATAACGAAATTAGAAGCGAAATTACTACAGATGTCTATCAATAATTTTGATTTCGAACAAAGAGAAAAGTTATTTAATCACATTGAACAATACTTTAGTAAATATAAACATATACTTGAGCAAGTTCCTGATAACTGGGTGGAGGAAATGAGTGAAGTGAAGCTAGCATATAAAAAATTACAACTTCCATGTGTATTACTAGATACAGAAAAAAATCAATGTATGGCATATGAAGTACGTCCAATTCCTTGTAGAACGTATATGAGTTATTCTGATCCGCTATTATGTAAACAAAATTTACTTCCAAAGGAAACGGTTAGTTTTGAATTTCTTTATGAACCATATATCTCAGCATTAAACGAATTTCTTCAATGGGCCTACGAGGATGGAAGTACAGGGGAAATAACATACCCCAATGATCTATATGAGACGGATTACTTACATAATTGGATGAAAAAATCATTAATTTAACAAAAAGAGGTTAGACAGATATAAAGGTGAATTCAGAAAGTAAATGAACATGATGTATATCCATAGTGTTGTATAAAAAGTACTCTTTTTTCATTTTTTGTCTAACCCCTCGCGTTTTAATAGATGTAAATACTTATTTCTAGTTTACTAAAAGAAGATTGCTTGCAAAGCAATTGGAGTCAGTCCAATAAACACATTAAGGTAAGGATCTGTTGGGAAAATACTTTCCGCATTCCATATACCCATGTCCATTCCGCTACCGAAATCTCCAGAAAGATCATCTGTCAAATCTAAAGTAATATCTTGACCACCAATATAAGAGTCAACTGCTAAATCGAGCTCCCAAATAGTCTCGTAGTTATCAATAGAATCGTTCATACTATTCAAGTACTGCTCTAATTCTTCAGATGACTTGAATTCATAAAAATCTAGTAAGGCCTGGATATTTTCTTCTGTAATTTCTTCTTCCCAATCCGTTAATTCACCAGTATTATCCATATCTTGTTCTAGAGCAAAGGCTACATCTTCAATGAATAAAAACCAAGTTGAATCCACTACATCCTCATCTTCCAAAAGTTGTCCAGTCTCTCTTAGTTTTTCATTTAATTCTTCATGTGTAATGTCATAGGTATTATAAATTTCTTCTAATGTTTTTTCGGTTACTGGGATACCTAAGTATTCTATACTAGGAAAATCAATAAGGGAAAAATACTTACTGTCTAAATAGTCAACATACTCTTCCTTATCCCAACCAATTTCTTCAATAAATGCTTCCACTTCCGGGTCATCTGCTTCAATTGCGAATGCAATCGTTGGAATAATAGTGAAACCAAGAATCATAATAAATAGTGCAGTTAATAATTTGTGTCGCATATGAAACCTCCTATAAGAATTAAAATACAAATTTAGTATAAATTGTTAAAATTAAAAACGCTACAAATAACCTGTGAAACGAAAGTAAATAAACCTAAAGTCCTGATGTCAAGTTTAAATATAATAGTTCATAAATTTGTAACTAAAATATTGACAACTTTATGAACGTATTGCATAATGTAGACAAAGGGGATGAAATTTCATGGATATCAATCAAAAATTACTGAAATATGTGTCAATTATTTGTGGTACGTTAATTACAATAGGATCATTACTATTTATTTATGGTTATTTTGTAAGCGGTTTACCTGCAGTGACTGCTATTGGTATTGGGTTGGTAATGGGGGCAACATTCATCTTTATAATGGGGATTTTCTTAGTGGCAACAGAGGAATCTTTTGTTAGTAAGAAAGAACAACGAACAAATTTATATTAATGATACGAATATAAAAAAGCCAAAGGCAATGTGCCTTTGGCTTTTTAAATTTACATATATCCCCAAACCATTGCAAGTAATGATCCGAATACAGTGAGCAATGCAATCAATGCACCGTAATAAATACTTGTATATATGGTGCCTTTATCTTCACTTTCTCCTGCGTGCATAAATACAATCAATTGTACTCCAGCTTGAATGAATGCTGTAACAATAAGAATTGTTAAGCCCATTGCAAAGGACATGTCTAAAAAGTAGACACTCAGTGCAATCACTGTGAGGAGCAGGGAAAAGATAAAGCCGTTAACCTGCTTCATAGGAAATAATTCTCTCATGTTACATCATTCCTTTCAAGTACACAAAGCTAAAGATGAAGATCCACATTACATCAAGGAAATGCCAATATAATGAGAATATAAATGATTTATTCGCTGTTTGAGCTGTTAATCCATGCTTTACCAATTGAATAATAATCATTGTTCCCCAGAATAGACCAAATGTAACGTGCGCTCCATGTGTTGCTAGGGTAGTAAATAATGTAGCAGTAAAACCACTTGTTTGTAATGTAGCGCCTATGTGATAGAAATGAATGAACTCATAAATTTCAACACTGACAAACGCTGCACCAAGTACTAGTGTAACAATCAGAAAACCGATCATTGCTTTAGTACGTTGGATTCGCATGGCATGTATCGCTAATCCAATTGTAAAACTACTTGTTAATAAGATCATTGTATTAATGATAACAGGTCCTATTTCAAAGATTTCTGCCGAACTTGGACCTGATCCAACACCACGACCTTCGTAAATAAAGTAGCTTGTAAACAGGGTGGCAAACAACATTATCTCTGCACCTAAAAATATCCAAAATCCAAGGATATTCATCTTATTTTGTTCTGTACTATATTCAAGAGGTTGATTAGAATCTATTTTCATTTCTTGTCACCTCCAAATTTCTTTTCGGTCTCGATAATTTCTTCTTTATGAATATGATGACCATCATCTTTTTCAAATGTACGGTATAGAAGACAGCCTAGTATTCCGATTGCTCCGACAATTACTCCTGCCCATACATGGAATACAAAGAAGAAACCAAAGATAAAGAAGAAACCTGCTAATATAATGGACCAACCACTGTTATTCGGCATATGAATGTCACTAATTGGTTCTTTAAACAATTTATATCCGTTTTTCTTGTAATCCCAAAATGCTTCTTCTGAATCTACAGTTGGTGTAACAGCAAAATTATATTCTGGAACTGGATTATGCGTAGCCCATTCTAAAGAGCGAGCGTTCCATGGATCATCTCCAACATTTCTTGGTGCATGACGGAAACTATAATATATATTGTAAACCAGAAGGATAAATCCTAGGGTTAATAATGCTACTCCACCAAACGATAGTAAGTTCAATGGACCGAAACCAGAAGCTTCCGAATACGTATACATACGTCTTGCTTGCCCGTCTAATCCTGTAATGTACATTGGGAAGAAGGATAGACAGAAACCGATAACGATATTCCAGAATGCCCATTTACCAATTCTTTCGTTTAATAGGAAGCCAAACATTTTTGGCCAGTAATAAATTAATCCTGCAATCATCGCAAATACAACACCAGGAATAATTACGTTATGGAAGTGAGCAACTAAGAACATCGTATTGTGATATTGATAGTCTGCACTTGCAATTGAAAGCATTACACCAGTTACTCCACCAATTGTAAATAAAGGAATAAATGCGATGGAATAAAGCATTGGTGTGGTAAATCGAATTTTACCTTTCCACATCGTCAGTAGCCAGTTAAATATCTTAATTCCGGTTGGAACTGCTATTGCCATTGTTGTAATGGAGAAGATACTATTTGTAAGTGCACCTTGACCCATTGTAAAGAAGTGGTGAACCCAAACAACAAAGGATAATAGTGAGATAATAACCATGGAAGCTACCATCGATTTATAACCATATAAGTTTCTTTGTGAGAATGTCGAGATAATCTGACTGTAAATACCAAATGCAGGTAATATCAAGATATATACTTCCGGATGTCCCCATATCCAGAATAAGTTTGCCCACATCATATCCATACCGCCGTCGGATGTTGTAAAGAAATTCGTAAAGAACTGACGGTCAAGCGTACCCATTAATAGGGCGATTGTTAATACAGGGAATGCAAATACAATAATAATATTGGTAATTAAAGCAGACCAAGTGAACATCGGCATTTTCATCAATTTCATACCTGGTGCACGCATTTTCATTATCGTGACTACAAAGTTAATACCAGTCATCAGTGTACCAATACCGGATATCTGTAATGCCCAGTTGTAGTAGTTAACACCAACATGTTCACTAAATTCTGGTCCTGCTAGAGGATAATAGTTGGTCCAACCAGCATCTGGTGATCCTCCAACAACGAATGAAATATTGAACAACATTGCACCAGCAAAATATAGCCAGAAACTTAGTGCGTTTAAGCGAGGGAATGCAACATCTCGCGCACCAATTTGCAATGGAATAACATAGTTCATTAAACCTATAATAAATGCCATGGCCATGAAGAAAATCATAACCACACCATGGGTAGTAAATACTTCATTATAATGCTGTGCATCTAAGAAACTGTTGTCAGGTACTGAAGTTTGTAGACGCATCATAACTCCATCAGCACCACCGCGGAAAAGCATGAGAAGTGCTGAAATTATATACATAATTCCTATACGTTTATGGTCAACGGTAGTCAACCATTCATTCCAAAGGTATCCCCATTTTTTGAAGTAGGTAATGCCTACAACAACCGCAATAGAAACAAGTGCAATGGCAACTAAGGATGCATAAAGCATCGGATCGTCATGCGGAGGAATGGCAAATCTTTCTAATATATTCATATTTTATGAATCTCCTTTCGATGCTCTTGTTGCATGAATCTTAAAAATTAGTGGTGATCGTGCCCTTCATCTTCAGACTCAGATGGTCCATGATTATGAGGACTATTCTCACCTTCAGGAGCAGGTTTGAATTCTTGATGTGTTCCTGTGAATGTCATTTGACCAAGATGGCCTGGTTCTAGTAACTCTTCAAACTTATCTTCTGTAAGAGGATCTGCTGTAGCATGAATTTCCTCTATCCAAGTGTCAAATTCGTCATGAGGCATAACGGTTACATTAAACATATTTTCTGCAAAACCTTCACCATTAAAGTTAGAGTTTCTTCCTACAAAATCGCCTGGGTGATCTGCAACTACGTTCAATGTATTTACCATGTCAGCCATTGCATATTTCTGACCAGCTAGTTGAGGAACCCAGAAACTAGAGATTGTACTATGAGAATATAATCTAAATTCAACATTTCTATCCTGTGGTATAAATACATAGTTTACAGTTTCAATATCTTGTTCTGGATAACTAAAGTGCCATTTCCAGTTAGAAGACGATGCATAAATAACTAAAGGCTCTTCATCTTCATACCCTTCAGGTACTGATTCTACTTGATACGTAGAAATAACAGAAACAACTGCTAAGAATGTTACAATTAATACTGGAACCCCTACAATAATTCCTTCTACAATAGGACTTCCTTCTATGTGTGGTGGCTCATAATCGTCACTTTGTTTTGAAGCTCTATACTTAAACAAAACAACTGCTAGCATTGTTATTACAACAATTACAATTACTGCCATTGTTATAATTGAAATCCATATAACATTTGCGGTCGTTGCTGCTTGTGGCCCCTTAGGATCAAGTACGAGTAATGGTTCACAACCCGCTAAGAACATAGCTGTTGCTGTTAATAACATTATATAGGCCCACTTTTTCTTCATGTAGATACCCCTTTCATCGGTATGTTTATGGATAGTTTGTAAAATCCTATCAAGTTAACATGTCAGAGACAATCTTAATACTCGTAAACTAAAATAACAAGAGTTTGAGAAATGCTTCACAAAATGTTCATGAATATGTGGAATTTATATGGATAACAAAAAAAGTTGTAACAGAATGCTTGACATCTTTTTTAAATAAAAAGGAAGTGAGGTAATTGTTTGCTGTGATATAATAGCCGAAAGGGGGATTAGATATGGATCCGTTAGATGTTATGTTAGATATGGACCAATTACTTCCTTATTATAAGCCGATCGTCAGTGCAGATACGCAAATGATTATTGGATATGAAGTGATTGCTTATTTTCAAAATAAGAATGGAAAGTTACAACGAATGGATTGGTTTTTTGATGATGTATCCATTCCAGATGAATTTCGTTTAGAAGTAAATACGTATCTTCAACGCAAAGCGATAGAGAATAAACTGGAAAAGAAAAATAATAGTTTTCTATCTTTTTATTATGACGCTGATTTACTAGTTCGCAATAATGGTGAACAGTTACTTGAAATACTTGAAGAATATCAATTAAAAGGATTAAAATTAAATGAAATTATATTAGAAGTGAAAGACACTGATTTTCCGAAGGATTTGGACCAACTAGCCAACCTGATAAAATATTTAAAAACATTAGGTGTTAAAGTAAGTATTCACCTGGAAAATCCCAATGGTATCCTAGACCAACTAGCTACCTTACATCCAAACGTATTAAAAGTGGATACGAGTTTTCTAAAGGATGATTTACTACCTCATCTGTACAAAGATGTATACTATGCAATCTCCATGTTGTCACGTAAAATTGGTGCGTCTCTTTTATTTAAAGGGATAAATAATTATAATCAATTTAATTATGCTTGGAGAAGTGGTGGCCAATATTATCAAGGCAGGTATTTAATACAACCCCAACCTGATTTTGTAGAAGTTGATAGCTGTAAATCTATCATTCAAGATAGTTTTAAACAATTCATTACATATGAACGAAAAAAAGGTAAGGCTCAACTTGAACTTCTTGAAAAAATTCATGCTACATTTACCAGTATATTAACACAATCTACACTAACAGATAACTATGACGAATTTATATTAAATGTAGGTAAAGCGTGTAAGGAATTCGCGTTTCGTGTTTATATTTGTAATGGTGAAGGAATTCAACTATCTTCCAACGCAGAAAAAGATCAGGAAGATAGGTGGAATCTCGTAAAAGAGGGGTTAAATAAAAACTGGAGTTGGCGACCATATTTTTTTGAAAATGTGATGCGGATGAACTTAGAGAAGAAAGGTTTGCTTTCTGATTTGTATACGGATATAGATAAATCGGAATTAATTCGTACATATTCATATCCACTTACAAATGGACGTTATATATTTTTAGATATCCCTTATCGTTATTTATTTGAACAAGAGGGACTGTTATAAGAGAAAGCTAAAATTAGTAGTTAAATATTTTTAACTGAGAGTTTAATAATCGGAATAAAAAGCACGTACAAGGGGTGAAATAATGAAAATATTCCATACTGCAGATTGGCATCTGGGGAAGCTGGTTCAAGGAATATATATGACAGAAGACCAAAATTATATACTAAATCAATTTGTTGCAGAAGTTGAAAGGGAACAACCGGATGTAGTAATTATTGCCGGAGATCTATATGATCGGGCAGTTCCCCCAGTTGATGCAGTTCATTTATTAGATCAGATATTAGATAAAATAATTCACGGACTTCAGATCCCGGTATTAGCAATTGCTGGGAACCATGATAGTCCTGGAAGGTTACATTTTGGAAGTGGATTAATGAAAGAGAATGGTTACCATGTTATCGGTAAAATATCCCGAGAACTAGAACCAGTCATTTTGAAAGACTCGTATGGAGAAGTGCATTTTCATTTCATTCCTTACGCAGATCCTAGTATGGTACGCAATACTTTTGAAAATGAAGACATACGTACACATGATGATGCTGCAAAATATATTACAGATAAAATTCGTGAAAATATGGACCCTCATGCAAGGCATGTCGCGATTGGACATGCTTTTGTAACGCCATTTGGTGAAGAACGTGAGAATACAAGTGATTCAGAACGGCCACTTTCCATAGGTGGAGCAGAATATGTAAATGCACATCATTTTAAAATATTTAACTATACAGCACTTGGGCATCTCCACCAGGCGCATCATGTATTGGATGAGAAAATTCGCTACGCTGGATCTCCTTTAAAATACTCGATTTCTGAAGAAAATCATAAAAAGGGTTTTCTTATAGTTGACTTGGCTGAAAATGGGGAAGTCTCTGTTGAGAAGAAGTTTTTAAATCCACGACGAGATATGCGTCGTGTGAAAATGACGATGGAAGAAATATTTAACGAAAAGCCTAGCGATGATTATGTATTTGTTCAATTAATGGATCAAACTCCAGTATTATCACCAATGGAAAAAATCCGGTCTATTTATCCAAATGCAATGCATGTTGAACGAGTACTGATATCACCGATTTCTGTAAAAGAAGAAGATTCAATACCGAAGACAAAAATGAATGAAATGGAACTTTTCCATGCTTTTTATAAAGAAGTAAAAGGTGAAGGACCTTCCGAAGAGGCTTTAGAAATTATTAAAACAATAATGGATGATTTAAATAAAGAAGAAGAGCATATAGAAGTTAATACAAAATGACTGGAGGTGTGAACTTTGCGACCGTTGTATCTAAAACTAACAGCGTTTGGACCATATAAAGATACAGAAATTATTGATTTCACAAAATTAGGTGACGTACAGCTCTTTTCTATATCCGGTAATACCGGCGCAGGAAAAACAACGATATTTGATGGGATTGCCTTTGCTTTATATGGGAGGGCTAGCGGCTCTGATAGAGAAGATAATCGTTTACTCCGAAGTGATTTTGCCGAGGACCATACTCACACCTCTGTAGAGTTAACATTTACAATTAAAGAGAGAACCTATCGAGTATTGCGTCAGCCTGGCCATATAAAAAAAGGAAATAAAACAAAAACCGGTGAGAAGTATGAACTGTTCGAATTAACGGAACAAAAGGAAATCTCGATCGTAGACAGACAGATTGTAAGCGAAGTTGATAAGAAAATTGAAGAACTAATAGGTCTTACACAAGATCAATTTAAACAAATCGTAATGTTGCCTCAAGGTGAATTTCGTAAATTATTAACCTCAGAAACAGAGAATAAAGAAGCGATATTAAGACGGTTATTTAAAACAGAACATTATAAGTATATGAATGAAATATTGCGTCAGAAAAAAAATACGTTTGAACAATCGTATAATCGTGTTTCGGATCAGTTAACCCAAACAATGAAACAAGTTTCTTCTACTTTTCCACTTCGTGAGAATTCCAAGTTACAATATGTTTTTCAAACAGAGTATTATAATGTACAGCAGGTACTTGAGGCGTTGAATGAGGAAAAAACATATTATCATCAAGAAATAGAAAAGAAAACCCAGCAATACACTTCGAGTTATAAGAAGCACGATATTGCCCAGAAGGAATATTATGCGGCAAAACATATAAATGAACAGTTTGATCAACTTCAAGTGAAAAAACAGCGTAGTCAGGAGCTAATGAACAAGCAAGCAGAGATACGCCTTATAGAGAATCAACTGAAAGCTGCGGAGCAAGCGCAACGAATTGAACCGATAGAGCAATTTGCATTAAACTACCAACAACAATTACAAGAAAAAGAGATTCAGTTAAAAACGCTGACTGAAAAAGAACAACAAGCAGCTGAACAATTAAAGTTAGTCACTGCAAAATATAAAAATGAAGAAGAAAAGAGCGAACAAAGAGAAAAAATATCGATTTATATTAGTCAACTTGAATCGTATCTTCCAATAGTTGAGCAGCTGGACTCTGAATCAAATGAAATCCAATCTTTGAAAAATCAAAATGTACAACAGGAGCAAAAGATACGTGAAGATGGACAGTTACTTGAGAGAAAAGAAAAAGAACAAGAAAGTCTATCTGAGGAAATAAAGAAATTAACAAAGCAAGTTGAAAAAGCTTCCGACTTAAATAAGCGGTTAACTGAATTAAGGCAAGTTGGAAAGTTGCTTCAAAGGCTTATTAGTTTGCAAAAAGAAGAAGCTTATATACAAAACAAGTATCAACAAACAAAACAAGATTATGAAAATAGTGAAAAACAATATCAAGAAATAGAACAAAATTGGATAAATAATCAA
The DNA here is from genome assembly GCF_000011245.1 of Oceanobacillus iheyensis HTE831. Classification (NCBI taxonomy): domain Bacteria; kingdom Bacillati; phylum Bacillota; class Bacilli; order Caryophanales; family Bacillaceae; genus Oceanobacillus; species Oceanobacillus iheyensis. The sequence goes on along the minus strand of NC_004193.1, from coordinate 2,291,477 downwards.
GCATTTGTGTTGGCTTCACATCTACATGATGAAGAAGAATGTCCTGTTTGCGGAAGTACTACCCATCCTAATAAAGCTTCTATTGAAAATCAATCCGTTACGAAAGAAGCGTTAGAATCGTTTCGGATTCAGAAGGAAGAAAAGAATAAAAATTGGCAGGAACAACAAGTTGCGCTATCTTCAACTAAAACCTCTTTAACAGAGGTGTCTGCTGAACTTAACGAATGGGGAATATCACTAGATAATCCATCTATCACATTCGATGAAATTGTACAAGAGGGCAAACAATTAGCTGAACAAAAAAAAAATATCCAACATGCAAAAGAGAAACGAAATAATTATGAAGCAAAGGTAGAGCAACAAAAAAGAGAAGATAAAAAGAATAAGGAAGCTTTTGAACAACTGAAGCAAAAATATCAAGAGCAAGTTTCTCTGTTAAAATCAAAGCAAGCTAGCCATATAGAGAAAAAGAAGCAAGTACCAGAAGAATTCCATCAGTTATCGAAACTAAAAGATAGTTTACGTATTCAAAAACAACAAAAACAAGAAATGGAACAAGCATGGAAAGAGATCCAACAAGAATATCAACAAATAACACAAAGGCATTTGGAAATCCGCTCTGAAGTGAAAAATTATCAAACACAGATAACAGATCTGAGTAAGCAAGTCGAAAAGGCGAACAAGGAATTTGAACAAAAAATCAGTGAAGCTGGTTTTACTCGAGAGACTTATCAAGAAGCGAAATTAGAAGAAAGTATTTTACTTCAGCGTAAGCAACAAGTTGAAAATTACAAACAAGAAAAGCAACAAATAGACAATCAAGTTAAAGAGTTAGAAGCAATATTAGCGCAACAAGAAAGACAAGATCTTGGTTTCTTAGAAGAAAGACTTAGGGATTTAAAACATGATTTCGAACAAAATTTAAATGAATTAAATACACTTAAAAAATTTGACCAAGAAATTCGTTCTATTAAAGAGCGGATGGAAGTACTACACAATGAAGTTGCAGAAACAGAAAATAAACTAATGGTAATTACAGAAGTTTATGATGTATTACGTGGGCAAAATCAGAAAAAAGTATCTTTTGAAAGATATTTACAAATGGAATATCTAGAACAGATTATTGAAGCTGCTAATTATCGACTAAAAGACTTATCTAATGGACAATTCTATCTAACAAGAAGTGATCGACAAGAATCTCATGGTCGACAAAGTGGGCTTGCTTTAGATGTTTATGATACCTATACTGGTCAAACAAGGGATGTTAAAACGTTATCTGGCGGAGAGAAATTTAATGCGTCTCTTTGCCTGGCTTTAGGTATGTCTGATGTGATTCAAAGTTTTCAAGGGAATGTTATGATCCAAACGATGTTTATAGATGAAGGTTTTGGTTCATTGGATGAGGAATCACTAACAAAGGCAATTGATACGTTAGTACAGCTACAAAAATCAGGAAGGTTAATCGGTGTAATATCGCATGTTCAAGAGTTAAAAGATATACTACCTGCGACCATTGAAGTTAAAAAGACGAAAGAAGGGTATAGTCATACTAAATTAATTGTGAAATAAAGATCGGATATCCGATCTTTTTTCATATTTTGGGAAATGACTAAGAATGAAAAAAAGATGATCGGTGGAGATAAAGTGAATATACGTTTAGCATATATGTATCGAGCTAAAGGAATCGAGATAAATTTTATGTCGGATGAAATGCGTATAGAAGATGGCGTTATAGTTGCGGAGAAGTTAGAGAAAGAGAAGTCTGTTCAAAATCTATATGCAATAGATGATCTGGATCGAACCTGGTCGACTAAAGAATTAAAACGCTTAGTAGCTCAAGTGGAAGAAGAACCCCATCATATTTTGGTTTACTTTGATGGTGGATTTGATAGAAATGATTTAATTGCAGGTGTTGGAGTTGTAATTTACTACGAAAAAAACAAAAAATACTTTCGACGTAGAAAAAACGTCAAATTAGAGCAGTTAGATAATAATAATGAAGCAGAATATGCTGGATTATATCATAGTTTAGAGCTACTTGAAGAAATGCAAGCGACTCATCAGTCAATTACCTTTAAAGGCGATTCAATGGTAGTTATTCATCAGTTGAAAGAAGAGTGGCCTTGCTATGAAGAAAATCTTCAACGTTGGATTGATCGTATTGAAAATAAGATAGAACAACTTGGAATCCAACCTGATTATCAAGTTATTCCGAGAAAAGATAATAAGGAAGCTGACCAATTAGCATCACAATCAATTCAAGGTATACAAATTGAAAGTACATTGGAAATAAATAAAAGAAAATAAGAAATAGCTAACTTAGTTGATTTTTTGAGATTGATTATATTATCATTTAAGTATTGGATTTCGAGCATTTTATTAGAAATATATGAATAAGACAAGTTGTAATAGTGAAGGAGAATGACATTGAAGATTGGAATAGATAAGATTGGTTTCTATGCTCCGCATTTATATTTAGACATGAATGAATTAGCTGAAGAACGTGGAGTCGAGCCAGAAAAATTCACAATAGGAATCGGCCAAGAAAAAATGGCCGTACCGCCAATTACACAAGACACAGTTACGTTAGCTGCGAATGCGGCTGCACAGATATTAGATGAAACGGATAAGCAAGATATTGACATGGTGATTTTTGGAACAGAGTCAGGTATCGATCATTCCAAATCAGCTGCGGTAAATGTGCACCAACTATTAGGATTACAACCGCATGCACGTGCTATTGAATTAAAACAAGCATGTTATGGTGCTACAGCAGGTATTCAGATGGCGAGAGGACATATAGCTTTAAATCCGAATCGTAAAGTATTAGTGTTAGGATCAGATATTGCACGATACGGATTAAGAACACCAGGAGAATCAACACAGGGAGCGGGTGCGGTTGCGTTATTAATTTCCGCTGATCCAAGTATTATGGCAATTGAACAAGAAAGTACCTACTATACGGATGATATTATGGATTTCTGGAGACCGGTTTACTCAGACATAGCATTTGTTGATGGTAAGTACTCCAATGAGCAGTATATTGCATTTTTTCAAAAAGTTTGGAATGCATATAAAGAGCAGACAAATCGTGGTTTAGAAGATTTTGCAGCAATTTGTTTTCATTTACCATATACGAAAATGGGCTTAAAGGCCTTGCGTACTGTATTGGATGAGGTAGAAGAAAATACTCAAACGCATCTGAAGGAACAATATCGATTAAGTACCCAATATAATCGCAATATCGGTAATATCTATACAGGTTCGCTTTATTTGAGTTTACTTTCATTATTGGAAAACAGTAATGAATTAACAGCTGGTGACAAAATAGGTATGTATAGCTACGGATCTGGTGCTGTTGGGGAATTTTTCTCTGGTGTATTACAAGAAGGTTTTGAAAAACAATTACATCAAACAAAACATAATGCGATGTTTGAGAAAAGACAAAAAATATCGGTATCTGAATATGAAAAAATCTTCGAACAACAAATCCCAACGGACGGTTCAGTTACGGAATGGTCAACAAAAGAGGACCCGGCTGAGATTTGCCTAACAGGGATACAAAATCATCAACGTATATATCAAGTGAAATAATTGATTTAAAAAATATACTAAAATTGTACGGAAGTCCAATTCTTTTATAAGAGTTGGGCTTTTTGACTTTCAAGTAGAATTTAACTATACCTCCTTTAAGTCTAATCTATTATCATTTATTGTCGAACGATTACGTCGTATGGGAATTTTGGAAAAGGTATAATAGAGTCAAGAAAATGAATAGGAATAATATAGGGAGGGTGCAACTATGGTAAAGATGCAAGAGTGGATTGAAGTAACGAATCCAGCAACAGGTGAAGTGATTGATCGTGTGGAGCGTGGAGGGAAAGTTGAAGCAAGAGAAGCTGTAGATAAAGCTTCAGAGGCTTTCAATGATTGGTCCAAACGTACGGCTTATGAACGAAGTGAGTTGTTAATGAATTGGAATGCGTTAATAACAAAACATCAGGATGAGTTAGCGGAAATTATGACAATGGAACAAGGAAAACCTATTAAGGAAGCTTTAGGAGAGGTACAATATGCGAATAATTTTGTATCTTGGTACGCTGAGGAAGGAAAGCGCCTATATGGAGAGACGATACCTGCTTCAAAAGCAGACAAAAGGATTCTTGTGCAACGTCAGCCAGTTGGTGTTATAGCAGCGATTACTCCTTGGAATTTCCCGGCAGCTATGATTACTCGCAAAGTTGCTCCTGCATTGGCTGTTGGTTGTACAGCCGTCGTTAAACCTGCAAGCGCAACCCCTAGAACAGCAATCCGATTGGCAGAATTAGCGGAAGAAGCAGGTATTCCAAAAGGAGTTCTGCAAGTTGTAACTGGTAGTTCTGGTGATATTAGTGATGCATGGATGCAAGATAGTAGAGTAAGGAAGATATCGTTTACTGGTTCTACTGAAGTAGGGAAAATATTAATGAAAAAATCAGCAGAAACTGTAAAGAAAGTTTCTTTGGAACTGGGTGGACATGCTCCTTTAATCGTTATGAAAGATGCTGATATCGAAAAAGCCGCTGAAGGAGCTACAGCATCAAAATTCCGAAATGCTGGTCAAACTTGTGTTTGTACGAATCGGATATACGTTCATGAATCCATTAAAGATGAGTTTATCAAAGCATTTGAACGGAAAGTAAGAGAGTTAAGAGTAGGTAACGGTTTAGAAGAAGGCATTGACATCGGACCACTGATTGACCATGATGCATTAGAAAAAGTGGAAACACATATACGAGATGCAGCTCATAAAGGAGCTTCCATTGTATATGGAGGAGATAAGGTGGGGGATGATAGTTTGTTTTATAAACCGACTATATTATCCAATGTAACTGATAATATGTTATGTATGACGGAAGAGACATTTGGACCGGTAGCTCCAGTTACTACTTTTTCAACGGAAGAAGAAGCAGTCAAACGAGCAAACCACTCTCCATATGGACTTGCAGCATATCTATTTACTGAGAATCTGGCTACAGCAATTCGTATAAGTGAACAATTAGAATATGGTATTGTAGGTATAAATGATGGAGTACCATCCACAGCTCAAGCACCTTTTGGTGGTTTTAAAGAAAGTGGAATAGGAAGAGAAGGCGGCCATCATGGAATGGAAGAGTATGTAGAGGTTAAATATATTTCTATACAGCTTTAAAATCTCTTCGTGTTATCAGCTGTATTCCCTCAATATTTGTGGTGACAGTCATCAAAGAAAAAGGTATACTACTGCTAGTGAGGTGCAAAAAAATGGAATTTAATATTGGACCGCGTATGGTGAAAACTGGTCTTGCGGTTGCACTGACATTACTTATTACAGGATTGTTTGATGTGCAATTTGAGATCATTGCTGCAATTGCAACAGTTCTTGCCATGCAACCATCTATTATGCGGTCTTTTAATTACATTAAAGAAGTATTACTATCAAACACGGTAGGTGTTATTTTTGCCGTCATCGGTATTCTATTGTTAGGAAGTCATCCGATATCTGTCGGAGCGGTTGTAATTATTGCAATCGCAATTAACATTAAATTAGGTTTGAATAAGACGGTTAGTCTAACAGTTTTAACAATAGTCAGCATTATGCTGGCAAGTACGGATGATCATGCAAATATGTTGTACATTGTAGAACGAGTTTCTTTAGTAGCAGTAGGGGTAATATCTGCTTTTGTTATTAATGTCATTGTGAATCCACCAGATCATCAAAAAATATTGTTTAGTATGATAAAACGAGCGAGTGAAAAATCTAACTTTCTTCTTCGGGTTATTCCAAGTAAAACAATGAGCATTCCACAAGTAAGAGACGAGGAACGGGAGATTGAAAAGGAAATCAATAAAGCTAGAGACTATTTCGATATAATTACGGATGAAAGAAATCGCTTATTTATTCGTAAGCGTATAGATTTTCTAAGAAACATTATAATCTATAAGCATATGATTCAAGTTTTAAGAAAGAAATTTACATTAATTATTGAATTAGAGAAGAATTTACATGAGATAGAAAAAATCGCTAGCGGAAAGTCTCATCTAATCAAAAAGTTGGTAAGTGAGATTAATAATTATAGTGAGAATGTATTTTTAATGTATGAAGATCGCATCGTATTGGATCGAGATTTACAAAAAGAAACAAAAAACGCAATGCGAGTAACGATTAATAACTTAATTGAGGCTCTTCAAGGTAGTGACTATGAAAAATGGCACTATGTTTTTCCGGTTGCTAATAGTATTATCGAACTGTTTTATGAATTGGATAAATTGGAGCGGTTTGTACGTCGTAAAGAACAAAAACAATATGATCAGTAAACATATTATAATTTTAAAAAAAAGATGGATAAAGATATACTAATATGAACATATGTTGGTATAAAAGTTGAATTTTTTGTATATAGTAAATAACGAGTTATATCGTACAAAATAAAGGAGAGCGAGAAGAATTTGACAAGGTTTTTATCCCATCATGAGCTAGAAAATTTATATTATCTTTTAAATAAACATGAGCAGGCTTATCATCAATTAGTCCAGTTTATGGATGCAAATCCAAATCAGAAAGATAAGCTTAAATTACAAACGGAGTTAGAGTTGGCAAAGCAAATTCAACATCAGTTAATATCAAAATTAACATAGCTAATATGAAGATAAAGTAAAGTAACAGGACCTCTAAGTAAATTAGGGTCCTGTTTTTTATGTGTGCCCGGCATGGGTGCAGTCTATAGGGTGAGAGTCCCGAACTGTGAAGGCAGAAGTAACAGTTAGCCTAACGCAAGGGTGTCCGTGGCGACATGGAATCTGAAGGAAGCGGACGGCAAACCTTCGGTCTGAGGAACACGAACTTCATATGAGGCTAGGTATCAATGGATGAGTTTGCATAACAAAACAAAGTCCTTTCTGCCAAAGTTGGTACAGAGTAAATGAAGCAGATTGATGAAGGGAAAGACTGCATTCTTACCCGGGGAGGTCTGATCGAAACGCCAAGCACTCTTGGTAACCCATTCAGCAATGGATGGCTGAACGGTCAGAAGTCAGCAGAAGTCATAGTACCCTGCATACTCGAGAATGTAAGGGGAAGGACGGAACAATTAAGGAGAAATGTGACACTAGGCGTTAAGATTTCATGCAGACACAGACAACCCGGAAGGGCTTATCCAAAGGAGGACGTAGTGAATCTACAGGGGACTTTGGAAGGGTGGAGTGGAACTTGCACAAATAGAACGTCACATTCACGAAGAAAGGAAACCCAAGTATGTTGATGAACCAAATTCTGTCACGGGACAATCTCATTCTCGCACTAAAGCGAGTCGAACGAAATAAAGGAAGTCATGGCATAGATGAAATGTCCGTAAAATTCCTACGAAGACATCTCTATGATAACTAGGATTCCCTTCGGGAGAACTTGAGGAAAGGAACCTATACACCTTCTCCTGTCCGCCGTGTCGAAATCCCGAAACCAAGCGGAGGAGTTCGGATGTTAGGTATTCCAACCGTGACGGATCGTTTCATTCAACAGGCTATTGCCCAAGTGCTTCATACAATTTTTGACCCCTCCTTCTCAGAACATAGCTATGGATTCAGGCCCAACCGTCGAGGACATGACGCTGTGAGGAAGGCAAGGGGGTTTATTAAAGAAGGATACAGATGGGTAATTGATATGGACCTAGAGAAATTCTTTGATAAGGTGAACCATGATAAGCTCATGGGTGTTTTAGCGAAGCGCATCAAGGATAAGGAACTGCTTCGGCTTATTCGGAAATACCTACAATCTGGCGTCATGATAAATGGGATAGTAGTTAGCTCCGAAGAAGGCACTCCGCAAGGCGGGCCGTTGAGCCCTCTTCTTTCTAACATTATATTAGATGATTTAGATAAGGAGCTGGAGGAGCGTGGGCTACGTTTCGTTCGTTATGCGGATGACTGCAACATCTATGTGAGAACAAAGAAAGCTGGGAATCGTGTAATGAATTCCATTACTACATTTATCGAAGAGAAACTTCACTTGAAAGTAAATAAAGAGAAATCAGCAGTGGACCGGCCTTGGAAACGTAAGTTTCTTGGTTTTAGTTTCACCAATGGAAAGAATTCAAAAATTAGAATCGCAAAAGAAAGTATTATGCGTCTAAAACAGAAAATCAGGGAAATAACTTCACGTTCCAAGCCATTTCCTATGGAAGTAAGAATTGAGAAATTAAACAAATACCTGATGGGTTGGTGCGGGTATTACGCTTTAGCGGAGACACCTTCAAAGTTTGAGGAGTTCGATAAGTGGATAAGAAGAAGATTGCGCATGTGTATGTGGAAACAATGGAAGCTTCCACGGACAAAAGTCCGAAAGCTGATTAGCTTGGGTGTTCCTGACCACAAAGCATACGAATGGGGAAACACCAGAAAGAATTATTGGCGTATCTCCAAGAGTCCAATCTTAAGCAGAACCCTAGGCAACTCCTATTGGAGTAGACTAGGGCTCAAAAGTCTGTATCAAAGGTATGAATTTATTCGTAATACTTAATTGAACCGCCGTATACCGAACGGTACGTACGGTGGTGTGAGAGGACGGGGGTTAGTCGCCCCCTTCTACTCTATTCTTTATTGCTATCATCGTCATTTTCAGATGGAGTTATTTCTTCACTAGTTTCAGTTTGAAAACGATGTGTAGGAAAGTATGCGATTTCTCCCATCTTTTTTTGACGAATGACATCATCCAACATGTAATGATGAAAGTAAATTTCGCTTAAAGATAATGAAATAGCAGATATAAGTGTAGCTATAGTGATACTATACACTTCATTAATTATGGTAATACTAGCAAGCCAAAGTACAATCCAGTATAAGATGAAATCACTTATGATAGCTGCTTGTGAACTTAACCTTGGCAAGGTGAATAAGTCTCCAATGTAGGTAATCGTTGCTATAATTACACTTAATAGAAAAATAGAGCTAAATAAATTACCATATATAAATCCGAGAACTATCCACAACGTGAATAATGTAATTAAAAATTTTAAAAAAAATGCTCCAATATATTTCATCGTTAGTTTTCCTTTCTGCATAGAGCAGCAATTCATCAAGTGAATGAAGTTTTGCTTTTATCTACGGAATAGGATAACCAACTAGAAATATATCCATACCTTAAAAGTAATTATTGTTTATATCGCAAATGTAATTGGAGTAACAAGACGAAAATGTTTCTCAAAACAAAGATAATTGATCAAAGATGCCTGTTGGTTTTAAGAGCTTTACGTTATGCCTTGAGATGCTAACATTATGTAGGAAAAGAACAAGTACCCCCCTTGAATAGGATATTTTTATTAGGCATTGATTCTTTTCATTTCATTTTTAATATAGTCGATAAATTCATCAGCTTTTTGTTTAGGAGCTTTCGTTAGTAAACTAATAACGATAAATAATATGGTCGATACGGATAATCCCCAAAGACCAGAAGCTATCCCTAATGGATTTAACTGAAAAATCTCTAAAATACAAACAAGTAATCCAGCAATAATCACACTGGATAGAACACCTGCAGCAGTTCCTTTTTTCCAGAAGAAACATCCTATAATTGCTGGAACTACAACGATAAGTCCCGCTGATGATGCCACTGATAAAACTGCGATGAGATTTAATTGTAACTCTGCAAATAAAAATGCAAGAATAGCAATAATAGGAATTACGATTTTTCCTACTTTTAATTGAGTTTGATCATTACTATTTTTTCGAATGTTACCATAGACGTCTTTTGCAAACAAAGATGACACGGTAAGTAAAATAGAGTCAATTGTTGAAATAGCTGCTGCCATAATACCAATCATTACGATGACTGCTAATACAGAAGGGATAGCGTCTGATGACAGAATGAACGGTGTTGCGAGATCAGCATTTTCCATACCTGGATTTAAGATAAAAGCAGTGAATCCCCACGTAATTGCAACAATCGTATAAATAAATCCAAATATCATAAAACCAATTAACATTTGACGCATACTTTTTAAAGAAGCAGGCATAAACAATCGCTGACTAACTTGCGGATTGGAAATACTAAAGAAAAACCAAGGAATGGTTAACCCTAAAAATGTCCAAAAGCTAAAAAATCCATTACCTGGAACGGTTAACATCTCTGGACTGTGAGTTTCTAATTGGCTAAAGAATCCACTGATACCACCTAATTTATTAACCAAGAATATAACAACCAGTGTAGAACCGATAATCATAAATAAAGATTGTAATGAGTCTGTCCAAGCAACTGAACGTATACCGGCTATATATGAAAAGACAATAGCTAAAAGTGTTGCGATAATTACTCCAGTGCTAAATGTAATTGCTTGATTTGACACGCCTTGTAGTAAATATCCAATCCCTGCTAGTTGAACAGCACTATAAGGAATTAGAAATAATCCATTAGCGATAGCAACAGCAATGGCAACACCTCTATGTTGATACCGATCACCGAGCATCTGTGATGGTGTAACATATCCGTATTTTTTTCCAACGAGCCAATATCGAGGGCCGAAAAAAGCAACGAGGGAAACCCCCATTAAATAAATTAATTCAAACCCTAAAGCTCCTACACCACCACTGTAAGTTAAACCTGCTAGTCCGACTAACATAAAGGCACTATATGTAGTTGCACTATAACTAAGAGCAGAAACAAATCCGCCTAGCTTTCTATCTCCTAAAAAATAAGAGGTCATATTGGATTGTTTTCCTTGTCGAGAAAGTAATGCAATAATGATTGCAATAACAATATAGATAACTATTCCAGTCCAAATCATTGTTGTATTCATTTAAATTTACCCCAATTCTTTGTCAAAGTGATATTACAGATAACAACGATTAATGCTAGAACAATCCAAATAAAAAAACTACCATACCATTTATCAATATTTGTAAGTAATGTAAATGGTAAAGAGAATGCTAATAACACGATGACACCAATTAATATAGCCCATTTTTTCTCAGTCATTTCGAAAGCTTCTCCTTTCAACTTAATCTAATGATTGTGAAATTATTCACAATACAATGCGATTTCTTACATTTAAAACTCCAAAAATAATCATAGCAGACCGTACACAAAATTGCCACATTTATTTTAAAAGAATAAAATTTAGGTAATTGGTAGCGTTTGCAATTAAGGTTTACATTATATAAACTAGACGGGGGAAGGGGAGAGATTGAAAGTGGAAACTCTACAAATTGGACGGGCAAAATTAACCTGGTTAAATGGAGGAGTAACGCATTTAGATGGAGGAGCAATGTTTGGGGTTGTTCCGAAACCACTGTGGTCAAAAAAATATCCTGTCAATGATAAGAATCAAATTGAGTTACGAACGGATCCGATATTATTACAACTGGATGGAAAAAATATATTAATTGATTCTGGAATCGGCATAAATAAGTTAACTGAAAAACAGAAACGTAACTTTGGAGTGAGAGAAGAATCAAATGTAGTGGGTTCCTTAGAAAGTTTAAATCTAACAGTAAATGATATTGGAATTATATTAATGACCCATTTGCATTATGATCATGCATGTGGATTGACGGAAACTCTAGAAGAAGGATATCAGAGTGTATTTCCTCATGCGGATATCTATGTGTCACAAATAGAATGGGATGAAATGCGTAATCCAAATATTCGGTCGATAAATTCTTATTGGGAGATGAATTGGAAACCAATTGTGAAACAGATAGTCCCTTTTGAAGAAGAAATTGAAATCTTACCTGGTTTATCGATGATACATACTGGCGGACACAGCGATGGTCATTCTATAATCCGATTTACGGATGGGGAGTATACATTCACGCATATGGCCGATCTCATGCCAACGCACGCACATCAAAGTGCGTTATGGGTATTGGCATATGATGATTATCCAATTGATTCTGTGCATCAAAAAGAGAAATGGATGGAAGTTTGTTATAAAGAAAAATCGTGGATTACGTTTTATCATGACGCCTACTATAGAGCAATAAAATTCGATGAACATGGTGAAAAGTTGAACCATGTTGAAAGAAATCGATAATCTTACGATGAAAATGCTGTCAAACTAAGTTCGACAGCATTTTTTGTATTACACAGCTTCTTTTGTGTCTATTACAGCACCAGTTTCAATATCTACATAAAACTCATATTGTTTATTATCGCCATCTATATTGCGGGTTACTCCACCTCGGTAGACGTCATATAATAAACCATTTTTCTCAATTTCTTCTGGCTTCATATAAATCCAGGAACCACTAATTGGACCTTTACGTTTAAACATTTCCTTCGCTTGATTTAATGCTTTTTCTGGTGTGATTTTTGTTTGTTTGCTAACTTGTTCTCTTGCTATATAACCAATTGCAACACCAACTGCTGCAGCAAGAAGTACATTTTTTCTACTCAAATTGTTCACCCCTACTAACTATAATTTATTGAAGGATTTAGTTGTAAGTATACAGGAAACGAATTAAAAATGACAACGATTTGATATGATTACTGGAAAGATTTTGACTTTTTCAGTTATACTACTAATTAGATGTTACATAGCATTAAAAAATAGAAAGGGGAGTATGAGAGTGGAGAGAGAAACGCTATCGCTTTTTAAAACATTAACGGAACTACAAGGTGCACCTGGTAATGAACACCCGGTACGTAATTTTATGAAGGGTGAATTAGAAAAATATTCGGATGAGGTTATACAAGATAATCTAGGCGGAACTTTTGGTGTGAAGCATGGGAATGGACCTAGAGTTATGGTGGCAGGTCACATGGATGAAGTTGGATTTATGGTCACACAAATTACAGATAACGGCATGTTACGCTTTCAACCACTTGGTGGTTGGTGGAATCAAGTTATGCTTGCACAAAGAGTTCAGGTTATGACTGCAAACGGACCGGTTATTGGGGTTATTGGTTCGATACCGCCCCATTTACTTACGGAGGCGCAACGCAGTAAACCAATGGAAATTAAAAATATGCTTATTGATATTGGTGCAGACGATAAAGAAGATGTAAAGAAAATAGGTGTAAAGCCAGGCGACAGTATCGTTCCAATCACACCATTCGAGCCTATGGCCAATGAAAAAAAGATTTTAGCAAAAGCTTGGGATAATCGTTATGGATGCGGATTAGCTATTGAATTGTTAAAAGAGTTACAAAATGAACAGCTACCAAATCAGCTATATTCTGGAGCAACGGTACAGGAAGAAGTTGGACTTAGAGGAGCACAAGTAGCGGCAAATATGATTCAACCTGATGTGTTCTATGCATTAGATGCATCTCCAGCCAATGATGCTTCTGGAGATAAACAAGCATTTGGTCAATTAGGAAAAGGAGCATTACTTCGTATATTTGATCGAACAATGGTAACACATAATGGTATGCGAGAATATGTACTTGATACTGCAGAAAGCAATAATATTCCATATCAGTATTTTATCTCACAAGGAGGAACAGATGCAGGTCGTGTACATCTTGCTAATGATGGAGTTCCCTCTGCAGTAGTCGGAATTTGTTCACGCTATATTCACACTTCAGCGTCTATTATTCATGTAGATGATTATGCAGCTGCAAAAGAATTGCTTATAAAATTAGTTAAAGGTACAGATAGTTCCTTCGTATCCCAATTAAAAGAAAAATAAAGAGATGAGCAGTTGCCTTTAGGTAGCTGCTCTTTCATAGGAGATTATTAATATGCAAATACAAGTAGGATCACAAAATCCAACGAAAATTCAAGCAGTAAAAGAAATGTTTCCAAATATAGATGTAATCGGAGTTCAGGCAGAATCAGGAGTGAGTGCGCAACCTTTTAGTGATGAAGAAACTAAATTAGGAGCTATTACCAGAGCGAAATATTGCGCCATGAATAATCCATATACAATTGGAGTAGGTCTCGAAGGTGGAGTTATGTATATAGACAACGAGTTGTATCTCTGTAACTGGGGAGCATTAGTTACACCTGAAAATGATATCATTACAGCTAGTGGCGCAAGAATAAAAATCCCTAATGATGTCGAAGAGGGCTTATTAAAAAATATAGAACTTGGAGAATTAATGGATACATATGCGGAAAAAAAGGATGTTAGTAAAAAGGAAGGCGCAATTGGTATTTTCACAAACCAACTGATTACTAGGAAAGAAATGTTTCGTCATGTCGTCACTTTGTTAAAAGGTCAATGGATGCTATTAAATAGCAACAACCATTAATGAAAGAAATTGTAATGATTTACCGTCTACACATGTCCGGTTATATTCAAGGGCTTTTAGCTGGCTGATGCCCTTGCTATACCACCATTCAGTAAGGGGAAGTATGAACCTCCCCACTGAATGAAGTTCTACTTTATTCATAAATATAAGCAATAACTTCTAAAGCTTGTTCAACCGTCTCAACGGTTACATTTGCTTTATTGGAAATTTCTTTTAAAGGATGAATTAAAGATTCTGGTCGGACGATAATCGTTGGTTTTCCTAATGTAAGTGCAATGCTAGCATCCATTGCCGTATTCCATTGTTTATAGGACTCACCGAATAAAGCAATAACAATATCAGATTTAGAAAGAAGGACTTGTGTACGAAAATTATTAATACTCGATGCTGCATCATCTCTATGTAAATTACTCGGTTGTTTGCCGATTACTGTCTCACCAATATCATCGGATCGATCATGGGTCGTTTGCGGAGACACAAAATGAAGAGGTAAATTCTTCGATTTTGCTATTTTTTCCACCTCATCTCTCCAATTATCATGAATTTGTCCAGCTAAATAAACCGTTAATTCCATGTAAACCCCTCCTAATTTAATCTATTTCTCATAGTAAACGTTTTTCAATAATTTGAAAAGTAAGTCGCTATCACGATATGCTCAACTAGTGCTATGTATGGTATAATCACGATAATTGAAACGAATTACAATGCAAGCTATGATAGGTGTAGAAAGGAAGTAGATTACATGAAACTATTAGAAACGAACGAACAATTTGAATCCTATAAACAAGAGGGTCCAGTTATTTTTATGTTCACTGCTGGATGGTGTCCAGATTGTAGAATAATAGAGCCTATTTTACCGGAAATCGAACAACAATTTAATGAATATCAATTTGTAGAAATAAATCGTGATGACTTTATCGAAATATGTCAATCCAATAATGTGTATGGGATACCAAGTTTTTTAGCATTTGAAAATGGGAAAGAACTTGGCCGGTTTGTCAGTAAAGACCGAAAAACAAAAGAAGAGATTGAACACTTTATTCTCAGCCTTAAAGAATAGTCGGAGGAGGAATTTTGATGGCTAAAATGACAACTATAAAAATGAAACGACTCCTCGAAGATCGTTTGAAAAATCCGGAGTATCGTATCGTATATAAACGAGATGATGATGCTCTCCGTATTGAATGGAGAGATTCTGGACAAGGGATGACTGTGTCACTCCCTAATCTTATTACCAAATACAATAATCGTGGTGATATCGCCATTCAAGAAATGGAAGAACATATTATAGAAGCTTTAAAGATAATGAATGAAACGCATCATTTACAAGGGATGGAAAAGCACATATTTCCTGTATTACGATCTCCGTCTTTTCCGATAGAAACAAAAGCTGGGAAGAAACTAATTTATAAGGATCACACTGCCGAGACGAGAGTTTTTTATGCTTTAGACTTAGGGAAATCGTATCGTCTTATTGATGAAGAATTATTAAAAGAAGAAGAATGGACCTTGGACCGTTTAGATGAAATTGCTAGCTTTAATGTCCGCTCATTATCACATGAAGTAAAGAAAGACCAGGTAGCTGATAATGATTTCTATTTCTTAGCAACTCAAGATGGCTATGATGCTAGTCGTATTTTAAACGAAGCATTTCTAGAAGAGATGAAAGCAAATGCGCAAGGTGAATTAACAGTAGCTGTACCACATCAAGACGTGTTAATTATTGCTGACATACAAAATAAAATGGGTTATGATATTTTAGCGCAGATGACAATGAAGTTTTTTGCTGAAGGACGAATTCCAATAACATCACTTTCCTTTGTGTATGAAGATAGAAAGTTGGAACCTATCTTTATTTTAGCGAAAAACAAACCAGAAAAATAAATAGGAGCTGAATAACAATGGATGTATTTTATAATCCAAATGGAATTGGTGATGTATTACTCATCCCATTAAAAGACGGTAATCGATATGAAATGGAATCAACTAATTATGACAATGTAACACGAATAACTTCTGCTGACGGAGAATTGCTTGGATATAATATTTTCCAAGCTTCCCAAGTATTGGACTTACCAAATGGAAATGGACCTATTCGTTTAAGTGAAGATTTATTAGAAAAAATACGAAAACTCTTTAGGGAAAAAGGCATTAAAGACCCCCTTGATTTTGATTTGACTCCGAAGTTTGTAGTAGGGTATGTGACCACGAAAGAACCCCATGAAAATGCTGACAAACTAAGTGTATGTCAAGTTGATGTGGGAACAGAGAAGTTGCAAATTGTTTGTGGTGCACCAAATGTTGATGCAAACCAAAAAGTGGTAGTTGCTAAAGTCGGTGCAACGATGCCAAGCGGAATGAAAATTAAAGACTCCGAACTCCGAGGAGTACCTTCAAACGGAATGATTTGCTCCCAAAAAGAATTAGGAATCCCTAATGCACCAAAAGAAAAAGGAATTTATGTATTGGATGATTCTTATAACGTGGGAGAAGAATTCAAATTGTCTTAACACATGCCCCCTAAGCTATTATTGCAGGGGGATTTCTTGTGTCATTAGACCACCATTCTCCCACATCGAATGGATGATTCCAAATAGGTTGAAAAACTGATAAACTAAGCATGTACGATCTTTTAGAGAAATGAGTGAATATGAAATGTGGGAACAATGGATAGAAAAATTAAAAAATGTATTTACAAAAGAAGTTGAAGTCGAAGAGACGATTGAAGTTGAAGTAGATAATCCTGAGCCAAAGTCAGAAGTAAAGGCAAGAATGACTTATCAGTACCCGTCTCGATCTTCATTTAAATTTCCTGTAATTCCCGATGAGACGGAAAAAAATCAAACGAATCACCAGACATATGAACCTGCTTATAAAAAACGACATTCCCAACGCAGTTTAAGAAGGGAACAAGAAGAAACAAAGCAAGAACAAAATCAAGTTCAAGTTTCAGAACAAAATCAAGTTCCAGATCAAGATCAAACATATACTTATAGAAAATCTACCAGTAACTATAAAGAAAACCAATTTATAAGATCAAATGATGAATATACACAGACGACGGATAATAATGGTAGAAAGGTATACAAGAAAAATCCAGATATTCCTTTCCAACCAACAGACGTACCATCACCAATCTATGGATATCAAAAAAGATATTCTACATCGATTGATGATATACCAGCTTTCCAACGTAAAAAAGAAAATCATCTTCATGAAGATACCGAAGTTGTTGAAGATAGTAACAAAAATAAAGTCGGGAATCATTTGTTAGTACAAGAGAAGGAAGAGGATCAGCAAACTTCATCGATAGAAAAAAAGGCAGAAGATAATAGTCTAGCTACGTTAGATTCTAAGCCACCAGAAACTGAGAGTTTTGCAAATAATGAAGCTGCTTCTACGACGGAACCAGCGGAACCAGTTGTTACACAAGAAGAAGAAAAACCAACAAATGATAAAAAAATCAACCCGGTGGATGATAATCAGAGTAATCAGGCATATAGAAAGCACTCTGCTCAGAAGAATGCTACACCATTCAATGTAATGATGACTCCAAGAGATAAAAAAAATATGCATGAACAGAAAAAAAGGGAACAGACACACTCTCGATTAATGGAATCTGAACGCAAGCGAGAAGCTGCATTACAGCAAGCGCAACAAAAATTGAATTTAGAGAATGGGCAAAAAAATGTAGTGAAAGAAGAAACACCCGCAGAAAATACGAAAGCTAACCTATCGATTCCATACCACCTATTGGATGACCCCATCCGTCGTACGGAAGATGATAGTGTTTGGTTGAACGAACAACGGGAACTGTTGGAAAAAACATTAAAGCATTTCCAGGTGAAGGCAAAAGTAGTTCATGCAACGCAAGGTCCTTCTGTAACCCGTTTTGAGGTACAACCTGAAATGGGGGTTAAGGTAAGTAAAATAAAGAATTTAGCGGACGACTTAAAATTAAATATGTCAGCACAAGATATTCGTATAGAAGCACCAATACCGGGGAAAAACACAGTAGGAATTGAAATACCAAACCGTCATGCTGAGATGGTCGGTTTGCAATCAATTTTTGAAAGTACATCATTTAAAGAGAGCAGATCACCACTTAGTATAGCACTTGGTTTGACAATTGAAGGAAATCCAAAAGTGACGAATATACAAAAAATGCCCCATGGCCTCATCGCTGGGGCTACTGGATCAGGAAAAAGTGTGTGTATAAATACTATATTAATCAGCTTAATCTATAAAGCAAGTCATGAAGATGTGAAGTTTCTGCTTATTGATCCTAAAATGGTGGAGCTTGCCCCCTATAACGGTATCCCGCATCTAGTATCCCCGGTAATTACAGATGTCAAAGCAGCAACGCAAAGCTTAAAGTGGGCTGTTAATGAAATGGAAGACCGGTATGAACGTTTTGTTGAGGAAGGTGTTCGGGACATTGAGAGATATAATCAGAAAATGATTAAGCAAGGCAGAATTGATAAGAAGATGCCATTCATCGTTATTGTAATTGACGAGCTTGCTGATTTAATGATGATGTCTCCACAAGATGTCGAAGATGCCATTAGTCGGATTGCGCAAAAAGCACGAGCTTGTGGAATTCATTTACTGTTAGCTACACAGCGTCCTTCTGTTGATGTAATTACTGGTTTAATCAAAGCAAACATCCCAACAAGAATTGCTTTTAGTGTATCCTCACAAGTGGATTCTAGAACAATCATAGATTCTAGCGGTGCAGAAAAGCTTCTCGGTAAAGGTGATATGTTATTTGTTGAAAATGGTGCTGGGAAAAGTGTTCGATTACAAGGACCATTTGTGTCCGATGACGAAATTGAAAGAGTTGCGACGTACGCAAGATCAATTGCTGAGCCGAATTATTTATTTGAACAAGAAGAGCTATTAGAACAAATTACTGTTGATGAAGAGGAAGATGAGCTTCTACAAGAAGCGATATCATTTGTAATTGCTCAGAATGGTGCGAGTACGTCACTACTGCAAAGACACTTTAAAATTGGGTATAACCGGGCTGCTAGATTAATAGACTCTTTAGAAAGTCGAGGAATAATATCTGGTCAAAACGGTAGTAAACCTAGAGAAATACTAATTTCTAAAACCCAGGCGGATGACATGTAAAAGAAATGGTGATAAATTCATTCCTAGTAATAGTTAGCCATAAGATGCATTAAAAAAATAATACGGGAAACTCCTCATAGCTATTAAAGCTAGTGTAAGAACATCTTACCTAGTAATTGTATACACTGGGGTAAAGAGTGCGAGAACTGTTTTGAATAAAACCAAGGATTCGTTATATATGTAGGTGTATCCTGTATTATATTTAAAAGTAATAAACAGAAATGTAGAGCAAAAGATAAATGTATAAAGAAGCATAAAAGGTGAAAACTGGAAAAACATACGGAATAAATATATTTAAGTTTGAAAGAGATCGATTTTTTGCTATAATGTACCGGTATGAAAAAGTACTAAACATCATAAGAATGAATGATTGTAAGAACATGTTGGAGGTTCGTTTATGACAACTTACCATTTTATAGGTATAAAAGGAACTGGAATGAGTGCACTTGCACAAATTCTTCATGACTCTGGAGAAAAAGTGCAAGGATCTGATTTTGAAAAGCGTTTCTTTACTCAAGAAGCGTTAGAGCAAAAAAATATTACTATTTTACCGTTTTCTAAAGAAAATATTAAAGAAGATTATACAATAATTGCAGGTAATGCGTTTTCTGATGATCATATTGAAATTCAGAAGGCTAAAGAGCTTGGATGTAAATTTTACCGTTATCATGAGTTTCTAGGTGAATGGCTAAAACAGTACACAAGTATTGCAGTCACTGGAGCGCATGGGAAAACTTCAACGACTGGTTTGTTATCACATGTTTTAAAATCTGCTTATCCAATCTCCTATTTAATTGGGGATGGAACTGGCAATGGTCATGTAGATAGCGAATATTTTGTTTTTGAAGCATGTGAGTATCGTAGACACTTTTTAAAATACGAGCCTGATTATGCGATTATGACGAATATTGATTTCGATCATCCAGATTACTTTACAAGTTTAGATGATGTCGTTGATGCATTTCAGTCTATGGCAGATCGAGTTAAAAAGTGTATTGTGGCATGCGGTGATGATGAACAATTACAAGGAATTCATACAAAGGTACCTGTCATCTACTATGGTTTTAATGATTCTAATGATTTTCAGGCACAAAACGTAGTAGAAACAGCAAATGGCACTGAATTTGACGTATTTGTACGGAACACCTACTATGATCACTTTATAATTCCTACGTATGGAAATCATACGGTATTGAATGCACTGGCTGTTATTGCCATTTGTCATTATGAAGGGATTTCCGTTGAGCATATGAAACAATTGGATACCTTTGAAGGAGTTAAACGTCGATTCACAGAAAAGGAAATAGGATCACAAATTGTTATTGATGATTATGCACATCACCCTAAAGAAATATCTGTTACAATAGAGTCTGCAAGGAAAAAATATCCAAATAAAAATGTGGTAGCTATTTTCCAACCACATACATTTACTCGTACAAAAACATTCTTAAAAGAGTTTGCAGATAGTCTAAATGAAGCGGATAATGTATATCTGTGTGATATATTTAAATCGGCACGTGAAGATTCAGGACAGTTAACCATTAATGATTTGCAGAAATTAATTCCTAACAGTCAATTATTATCTTTAAAGGAAACAGAAGTTTTACAAGAATTTAAAGATAGTGTTCTAATATTTATGGGAGCGGGAGATATTCAGAAATTCCAGGCTGCTTATGAAGAAACAACTACTAAATCAACAAATTTTCAAGATTAATTATGAACCGAGCTTTAGAAAATAAGGCTCGGTTTTTTGTATTTTTTAACATGAAAATGTTAGTATTTGTACAAATTATGGGAAATAATATACAATGGATGTACAGTTCAAATAGAAATTACATAGGTTTATAAAATTGAATTTCGGGAATAAAACGAACAAGATACTAATAAGCCCTTATACATTTGAGCTGTATAACCTGAACAACCAACATAAAAGGAGCTGATTAGAAAAAATGGAAATCATACTATACATTGCCGCAGGGATTGCAGCTCTTGCTTTTGTAATACTGGTGGTTTATGTAATTATTACACTTAAAGCAACAAAGCAAACACTAAATGATGTTTCAGGTACATTGCAAGGGCTGGAAAAGCAAATGCAAGGTGTAACATCCGAGGCTACACAATTATTAAATAAGACGAATCGACTTGCAGAAGATATGAATCAAAAATCATCAAAATTAGATAGTCTGTTTGAAAGTGCAAAAGGAATTGGAAATACGCTTCAAGATTTTAATCAGACATTAGCACATCTATCAAAAATTATTTCTAAACATTCGAAAGAAGATCAGGAAAAAGCAGCACAAGCAGTTAAATGGGGTGCATCGCTGTTTGAATTCTGGAATAACAGAAAGAATAAATCGAAATAATACTTAGGAGGTAATACGATATGGCTGATAATCAAGATAATAATCAAATTAACACGAAGGACTTTCTTATCGGATCACTAATAGGAGGACTAGTTGGGGCATCTGCAGCACTACTTTTTGCTCCGAAGTCTGGAAAAGATTTACGTGGTGATATAAATGATGGTGCTGTACAAGTGAAGCATCGTGCAGACGGATGGAAAATTGTTGCTCAAGAAAAAGGCTCAGAGTGGAAAGATAAGGCATATACAACATCTAAAGAATTTAAGAAGAAAGCGATGGATACAACTTCAGATCTTTCAAAATCAGTTGCATCAAAATCACAAGATTTTACAGACAATGTAAAGAAGAAGGCTTCTGAATTTAAAGATAATGCAGCTGAAAAAGTAGGAGAAGTGAAAGAAGACGCATCAAATAAGAAAAAAGAAATTCAAGCAGATGCAGAGATAAAAAAAGCAGAGTTGGAAGTTGAAGCAACAAAGAAGAAAGCAGAAGCAAAAAACACATCAAAAAAAGAAGCACAAGAAGTTAAAAAATAAGTGGTAAATAATAAAAGGCTTGGAGGTATTAATACCTCCAAGTCTTTTATCTTTTTATTTGATTTCTAGTCGATCCCCTGGATGGATCGTTTCATCAAATGAAGACGGTTGATCGTTTCGATAGATTTTAAATCCAGGATCTAGATTATAAATATCTAATGAGATAAAACGAAAAATATCTTGAAAAATAAATGGTTTTAGGACGTCTTCCTTTAATTGAATGTGATCTCCATTATATAGTAAAGAATCTTTAGCCAATTGCTCATGATTTCGATATACCCATGCAATTGGCTGACTTATAACAAGAGGTTGGTTATTAAACATAATTTCACATGTTTGTTCCATCTTTATATCTAATTGATGTAAAAGATCAGATACAGATGGAGATATAAAGGATGAAATCTCCAACTTATCATTAGTAGAGATAGTGGATTCTTTTGTACCTTTTCGGCCATTAATATGGATAGTTGTTATTGCTTCTGGAATTGTAAATTCTCGATTATTCACATATACGTTAAAGTCATCTTTTGTAGGAATTGATTTTAATTCTATAAAATCTAGTACCGTTAGCTTTTCTTTCCACTCTATTTTATCTTTATCTAGGATAATATAGTCCATACTACGTTCTAGTCCATTAACTAATATTTTTGTAGGAAGTGTAACAAGCTCTTGTCCATAATAAATAGTTAGTTTAGGTGGATCGATAATTTCATTTAACTGTAAATGAGGAGAATTACCTGAAGCTCCTGTTTGTACATCAATAATATCGCCGTTTTTTACGGAATCATCAATGGACGCTAATTCCGAATTAACATATATTACAGGAGGCTCCCCAGCAGTTCCTGGGATAGCTAAGTCTCGTCCGTTTACGACTATGGAAATATCTGTTCCTGAATTTCCATATAGTTTATTTGTATCAATTCCTGACTGAATAATACAATCTCCTACCGTTAATTTTTTCATTTCAAACATACGAACACGATTCTTATTCACAGTAACTGTCACATAATGAACTGGATTTTGGCTGGCTGCAATTGCAATACCAATAGGAGTTACAAAAGCCGGTCCTTGTGGTGTGCGAGCAGTCTTACTTAAGCTTGCAATGGCTTCAATGCCTCTGATCGCCACTCTATTTTCAGGTAATTCTAGGTTGGCAGCAATGTTTTTGCTGAGTTCGGGAGTTAAACTTCCTCCTCCAACAAGCATGACAGCACGTGGTACTTTTTCATTTAGTCTGAGGATTTCTTCTGTGATTTGATCAGATAAATGATGTATGGAAGAACGAATATCCTCAACACATTGATTGTAGGTAACATTTGTCTCAAAACCCAATATATCTTCTATCTGTGATTCACCATCATTAACAATTTGGCGTTTCATTTGTTCTGCTTTCGGAAAATCTAATAAGTAATGATCACTTATTGCTTCTGTGATTTCATCTCCGGCAACAGGAACCATACCATAAGCAATTACCGTTCCTTGGTCAGTTAGTGCAATATCGCTTGTACCGGCTCCAATATCGACCAAAGCAACATTTAATCTTCGCATAGATTCTGGGATTAATACTTGTATAGCCGCAATTGGTTCTAAAGTCAATGCTTCCATTTCTAATTCTGCGCGTTGAAGTGCAGCCAAAAGAGATTCAACTACGACTTTCGGTAGAAACGTAGCGATAATATGTACGGTTGCAGTATCTCCTTGTTGATCAATAAATGATCCGATGTCCTCATTATCTAATTGATATTTTAGTACAGAATACCCGACGCAATAGTGCATTATAGTATCCTGATTTTCTTCGATCACTAGATTGCGTTGAGCTTGTTGAACAGCTAAAAGTTCCATGTGTTTTATTTCTTCTTGGTTCGTAATTGGTTGATTATTAAGTGTGATAGTTGCTTTTGCCTTTGCTGTCTTTAAAGAGCGTCCAGCAGCTGCTACACAAGCAGTTTTTAACGTAAGACCATTTCTTTCTTCTAATGTTTGCTTTACTTGTTTGATCACTTCAGCTACAGCAACAACATGATGTATCTGACCATCTCGCATGGACCGTTCTGTATGTTCTATTTCTACATAATCGAAGACTTCATAAGTGCTTTCTTCCATTTCTAATAAAATACCAGTAACGGAGCGCGTACCAATATCTAGTGCAAACATGGTATGAGGCATAGGTATAAAGCTCCCTTCTTTCTCGTAAACTATTGATATAATTATATCATTCTAAATTTATTATAAACTTAATGGTGACAAATGAAAAAATTTTAGCTATAATTGTCTCTAATTATTCGAAAAGAATATAAATTGTATCTTCAAGGAGCGTGTCAAATGAGTAATGAAATGGACCAACTAAGACAGCAAATGGATGATATAAATCTAGAAATACTAGATTTAATCAATCAACGTGCAAGTGTTGTACAAGAAATAGGGAAATTAAAAACGAAACAGAGCATTATTCGCTTTGACCCAGTTCGTGAACGAGAAATGCTAGATTATATTAAAGAGAATAATAACGGGCCATTCCAAGATGCTACGTTAGAACATATATTTAAAGAAATCTTTAAAGCAAGTTTAGAGTTGCAGGAAGATGATCATAGTAAAGCTTTATTAGTATCACGTAAGAAGAAACCAGAGAATACTGTAGTTAATTTAAAAGGAAAAGAAGTTGGAAATGGTGAATTAAGTTATGTTTTTGGACCATGTGCAGTTGAGAGTTATGAGCAAGTTGCAGCTGTAGCTCAATCGGTAAAAGAAAAAGGCCTAAAACTACTTCGAGGTGGAGCATTTAAGCCTCGTACTTCTCCGTATGATTTCCAAGGTTTAGGAGTAGAAGGGTTACAAATACTTAAAAAAGTGGCAGACGAATATGATTTAGCAGTAATTAGTGAAATTGTGAATCCTGCTCATATTGAAGAAGCAATCGATTATATAGATGTTATTCAAATTGGTGCTAGAAATATGCAAAACTTTGAATTACTTAAAGCAGCAGGCGATGCGAAAAAACCTGTATTATTAAAAAGAGGACTTTCTGCTACCATTTCAGAATTTATAAATGCCGCAGAATACATTATGTCTAGAGGAAATGGGGACATTATCCTTTGTGAACGTGGTATTCGAACATACGAAAAAGCAACAAGAAATACATTGGATATATCAGCAGTACCAATATTAAAGAAAGAAACGCATTTACCAGTTATGGTGGACGTTACGCATTCCACTGGTCGTAGAGACCTCTTGCTGCCAACAGCAAAAGCAGCAATAGCGGTTGGTGCAGATGGTGTAATGGCAGAAGTACATCCTGATCCTGCAGTAGCATTATCTGATTCTGCTCAACAAATGGATATTCCAACTTTCGATCAATTCTATAAAGAAATTAAAGAAGTAGAAGGTCGTTTGAAATAAGCAAATTTATAATTGTGTACTGAAAAATGCTCCTCTTTAAAAAGTTTAAAGGGGAGCATTTTGGCATATGTAAAAGGAGACAAATTTATCTCATGTGTAGTAATAGACGGATATGTAATAGTCTTAATAGGGAATACTGTGTGTAAATCTCTCATTGTGTTCAAACTACTTAGAGAATACCTTTAACTAGAGGAGAAATTCAAACAGAAAGTGTTTTTCATTTTTTAATTAAATCTAACAGTAAATGTTAAAAAACTTGATTCAGTAGTTAGAAACTGGTATTTTTGACAAGAATGAAAACAGTTATGAAAAATTTTCATTTTGTTTACATGAAAACTTTGTAATTTTTTTCACGTTAGAGTATCATATATAGAAAGAACAGTGGATATTGTCATTTTGTCAGTTTAGAAAGTATAAATATTCTTTACTACATGATCGCAAATGAAGCTTGCACCACTAGATTTTGGTGATGAGTGAGTGTCTAATAGGAGGTATATATAATGAATGTGACTATTTACGATGTAGCAAGAGAAGCAAATGTCTCCATGGCTACGGTTTCTCGTGTGGTTAACGGAAACCCGAATGTGAAACCAACAACAAGAAAGAAAGTATTAGCAACAATTGAACAACTTGGATATCGTCCCAATGCTGTAGCAAGAGGGCTTGCAAGTAAAAAGACAACAACTGTTGGAGCGATTATTCCTGATATCTCCAATATATTCTTTTCAGAACTAGCGCGTGGGATTGAAGATATTGCTACCATGTATAAATATAATATAATTTTGAGTAGTTCGGATCAAAACAAGGATAAGGAATTAGAATTAATTAATACCATGCTGGAAAAGCAGGTTGATGGAATACTGTTTATGGGTGGTAATATTTCAGAAGAACATATTCACCAATTTCAAACTTCGTCAGTTCCTGTCGTATTAGCTTCCACATATGATCCAACAGATACTATTCCTTCAGTGAATATTGATTATGAACTTGCTGCATATGAAGCAACAAAGCAATTAATACAAAAAGGAAATAAGCAGCCTGCATTAGTTGGAAGTAAAGCAGACACTAGTGTAAACAACTTGAAAACCAGTGGTTATCTAAGAGCGTTAAAAGAAGCAAATATAGAAGTAAATGAAGATTATATATATAAAGATGAGTATGCTTATCAAACTGGAATTGAAGCAGTAGAATATCTTATAGGTTTAGATGACCAGCCTAATGCTGTGTTTGTTATGTACGATGAAATAGCATTAGGAGTTATCCATGGAGCTCAGGATAAAGGACTTGATGTGCCTAATGACTTAGAAGTATTTGGCTTTGATAACATTCGCTTATCAACAATGGTTCGACCTACATTGACAACTATCGTACAACCAACATATGATATAGGCGCAGTAGGGATGCGATTGTTAACGAAATATATGAACAAAGAGCAAGTCGATGAAAAAAATGTTGTTTTACCTCATCGAATTGAGTTTAGAAACTCAACAATTCAATAATAATACCGATAAAAGGTATAGATGAATAGAAGTTCAAAAGGTTATCTTATAGGTAACATTTTGAACTTCTCTTATGTCAGAAAAGCTATGGGAGAATGATTAGATGACAAAACGTGATTTATTAACTCCACTTGGTATTACACTTGGATTTACAATGATAATGGTAGCAATTATGTCTAACAGTGGTTCTGAAGGAATATCATCATTTGCAGATATTTCATCTATATTTATCGTGATAGGCGGATTAACTGCATCCATGCTGATAACGTTTAAAATGGAACAAATTCGACTGACAAAAAGAGTATTAAAGGAAGCATTTCACAAAAGCCAACGGTCCATTCCTCAACTAATTCAATTATTTATTCATTTATCAGATCGTGCTAGAAGAGAAGGAATTCTTGCCTTAGAAAATGAATTGGATGAAGTAGAAGATCCATTTATTCGTAAGGGTATGATGTTAGCGGTAGATGGTGTAGAGCCTGAAGTAATTACAGATATATTAACGGCAGAAATTACTGCCATGGAAGATCGGCACTACAAAGGACGTCAGTTAATTGAGAAAGCAGCGGAATATGCTCCTGCATGGGGGATGATTGGTACCCTTATAGGTTTAGTGCTTATGCTGAATAAGTTAGCTGAGCCTGCATCGTTAGGTCCCAGCATGGCGGTAGCATTATTGACTACCTTGTATGGCACTGTCTTAGCTAATCTATTTTTCACTCCAATGGCTGGAAAACTTGAGTCTAAGACGGAAGAAGAAGTATTTATAAGACAGATAATTATTGAGGGTATAATTGGAGTACAGTCAGGCCAAAATTCACGAATTTTAGAAGAAAAGCTCAGTGCTTTTTTAACTGAAGAGGATATACAAACAGAGAAAAATAAAATAAATGAAAAGTCCTACGCTGGAGAAAAGTTAAATGAAGCGTAGATCTATAAGGCATCAGTCGAAAAAAGGTGCTCCAAAGTGGATGGTCACATATTCTGATATGATAACACTCATTCTAGTATTCTTTATCTTATTATTTTCTATGTCGCAAATTGATCAAACCAAGTTCGATCAAGTAACAGAATCCTTTCAAAACCGTATGATACTAGATTTCTTGCCTTCAGCTGTACCTTTGGAGAATCCGACAGAAAGTACTGGTGAAAATAGTGAGGACGGTAAAATCGATGAAATTGAACCAATATATCTCGCTAATGAAGAAGAAGAAAAAAGTACGGATGAACTTGATGAACTAATGATGAATGTGTCGCAATACTTAGAAGAAAATAATCTTAAAGATGTTATTACTGCGAACAGAAATGAGCGTGGAGTTGTTCTTGTCTTACAAGAAAAAATATTATTTGAGTCAGGAGAAGCTGAAATATTAGAGGAAGCAGGACCTTTTCTAAATCATATTGGTACCTTGTTAAGTGAATTAGATAATCAAGTAAACGTTGAAGGTCATACCGATTCTAGACCAATATCTAATTATCGATACCCTTCTAACTGGGAATTATCCGGTGCAAGAGCCAGTAGCGTTGTTCGTTACTTTATAGAAGCTGAATCGCTTCATATGTCAAGGTTTTCAACAGTTGGATATGCTGATACCGTCCCGTTAGAACCAAATTCGAATGAGGCTAATATGAGTAAGAATAGGCGTGTGGAAATTATAATATTAGATAATGATTGAAAAATTATAGTCGAAGGAGAATCAGTTAATAGAAAAAAAGATAGAGTAAAGATAGACGGCTCGTAGATATCTTGTTTTCTCACAAACAGAAAGGGGGGAGAGCATGCCCCCCTTTAATTGTGAACTAATTTTACTTTTGCTTTGCCGATAAATTATTTGAATAATTTATCGGTTTTGTATATTTTAATAGACTTTGTAGTAACTGATAATTTTTCTCTGTAATTTCATCCTTCCTAGGAATATATGGTTGAATATCCTCAAGATCTTGCCATAAGTGGGGTAGTTCAACGGATGATTGCTCTTGCCATTTTTCTAACCATGTTGTAGGCAATTCACCATAACTAACTTTATTGTTTTTCATTACATTCCATATTTGTCCCCAGGCTCTAGGGATTACTCTCCACATATCATAGCCGCCACCACCTATAGCAATCCATTTACCGTCACAATATTCATGAGCAAGTTCATGGGCGATTCGAGGAATCTCTTCAAATATACGCATCGTTCCACATAAATGAGTGAGTGGATCCAAGCAATGAGCGTCTACTCCATTTTGAGTAACAATAATATCTGGTTTAAAAAAAGCAGCAATTTCTTTGAATGCGGTTTCATATAATGCTAAAAATGATTCATCCTGCGTGAACGCATCAATCGGTAAATTAAAGGTATAACCATGGCCTTCTTTAATACCGCGTTCGTTTATATTACCTGTTCCGGGAAATAAATATCTACCAGTTTCATGGATGGAGAAAGTACATACATTTGGATCATCATAAAATGCAGATTGAACCCCGTCCCCATGATGTGCGTCTGTGTCAACATAAAGAACTTTAAAATTGGTATGTTTGCGAATATATTTTATAGCTACTGCGCTATCATTATATATACAAAATCCGGAGGCACGACTTCTAAAACCATGATGCAGTCCCCCTCCTAGGTTTAATGCATGTGTATAATTATTATTTAATACAGCATCAACTGCTGCTAATGTACCGCCTACTAAATAGCTAGCTGCCTCATGCATTTGAAAAAAAGCAGGGGTGTCCTCTGTTCCTATTCCATACTCTAAAGCACTTTCTTCTGTAATTTCTCCACTTCCAGCTCGTTTGACTGTTTCCATATAGTTAGGATGATGAAATAATAATAATTCTTCCTCAGTGGCCAATCGAGGAGATATTAAATCATGATTACTTAATACTTGATGAGCTTCCAATAACTCTTTCGTTAAAAGCACTCTTTTTTGATTAAATGGATGGTTTTCGTGAAAGTGGTATTTCAAATAATCGGCTGAATATACAAAACCTGAAGTACCAGTCATCGTTTCGGCTCCGCAATATTATTTGGCCACAATAATGGATATCCAGCTTCTCGTAAGTCTTGTATGATCGGCATGGGATTTAATGTTTTTACACGAAATACCAATATTTTATAATCTGGATCTTTATAAGGGTAAATGAGAACGGATACAATATTAATTTTTCGTTTACCAAAAAT
This sequence comes from Oceanobacillus iheyensis HTE831, assembly GCF_000011245.1. NCBI lineage: Bacteria > Bacillati > Bacillota > Bacilli > Caryophanales > Bacillaceae > Oceanobacillus > Oceanobacillus iheyensis. The sequence goes on along the minus strand of NC_004193.1, from coordinate 2,261,174 downwards.
AGCTGCAACCTCAGGTAGAATCCCTGGTTGATCTGGTACTTTTACTTCAACAAGAGAGCTTTGGACATGTGTCCCAGTTAGTTGAATTAATGTATATAACATATCTTTTTCCGTTACAATTCCAATAAGTCTGTTGTTACTAACGACTGGTAAGCAAGCAATTTCTCTATCATAAAAAATAGCTGCGATTTCTTCTACAAAATCCATCGGATGTATTGTAATAACTTGCTTGGTCATAATTGAATCAATGGTATTATTTAATATACCGATATCTGGTTGCTCAAAAAAAGTAGATGGACTAGCATCTCGTACATCACGATCAGAAACAATTCCAATTACTTGAAAATCATCATTTACAATTGGTATATGGCGAATCTTATGCAGTTGTAATAATTGCAGGGCATCGTTAATGGTTGCTTTTGGCGGAAGCGTGATAACCTCCGTTTTCATAATTTCTTCAACTAACATGTTAAAGACCTTCTCTCATATTTCTGTATTTTGATCTTCCTAAAAAACGTAATTCATCAAACTGTTCAATTGATTTCTGGCTAACATTTTTACCTATTCGTACCATTAAGCAGTTTGCAGGGTGGGAAATAATTTCTGGATCATCAGTTGGTGCTGGTAATAGACCTCCTGCAGCCATCATTTTTTCCATCACTTTACGATATTCCCATATACTTAACTTTGTACCATCCAAATCCCAATGCCAATAATACTCTGTTGATATAACAATGTAATTTTCCATATATTCATCCATCATGGATATTTTTAATAAGTTAGATGCTACTCTTGCACCGCGATATGAGGGGATAATTTCAATGGCTCCTAATTCAATAAGGTCTTGCATTTTAAAAGCAGACCATCTTTCTAATGGATCAGGATGAAGGTAGGTTACATATCCAATTATGGTATCTTCTGTTCGCACAATAATAATTCTTCCTTCAGGGAATTCAGCAATATCCAATAAAGCATCAAATTGTTTGGGAGCGGGACGAAAAGCTGTGAGTTCAGAATGAAATTCATATTTTTCTAGTTCTTTACGCGGAATAGGTCCTTCAATAGTAATTTCTCCAAGATTCGTTGAATAGGAGATAGAATGGTGTTTCTTTGTATGTTCCATTAATTCACCACCTGTAGTAATACATAATATTTCAATTTCTATTATACAGGAAACCCAAAACTGTTTTTAGTATTTTTTGAAATTTATATAAAAAAATAGTACATTAAGGACATCAAACATTAAGGAGTATGACTATGAATCGATTAAATTTAGTTACTTTGGGTGTTCGTGATATTGTAAAAAGCTATAATTTTTATCGGGAAGGATTAGGATTTGATGTGAAAATATACGGGGATCCTGAAGATCCAGACGTTGTATTTTTTAATAATAACGGTTCAAAAATTTCCCTTTACCCGATGAATTTATTAGCTGAAGATATTTATAAACAAAACCCACCATCAATAGAAAAATCAGCCTTTAGTGGAGTAACATTAGCGTATAATGCGAAATCAAAACAAGAAGTAGATGAGATATTTATGTTGGCAAAAAATGCGGAAGCAACAATCCTAAAGCTACCTGAAAAAGTTGAATGGGGAGGATATAGCGGTTATTTTCAAGATCCAGATGGACATTTATGGGAAGTTGCTTACGGGGATATGTGGGAATTTGATGAGCAAGATATGTTGATAATAATTAGCTTTAAACAAAAAACACCCTCTAATTAGATTGAAACGGTAATTAGAGGGTATTTCTTATCTTCTTAACAAAAGATAGTATTATTCTTCATCAGAGCTTGATTCTTCGTTATTATTTTCATCAGTTTCTTCCTCAGAATTTTCTTCTTGATTCTCATCATTGCTATTGGAGTCTTCCTCTGAGTCATTCTCTGACTCCTCATTTGTTTCGTTATCAGGAGTCTCTTCTTCTTTATCTGATGTCTCACCAACAATAACTTCACTGGAATTATCGGATTCTTTACCAAAATAATCGACTGCACGTACAATATATACTCCGTTATCATTTCCGATTTCATAACTTGTAGAAGTTGTACTACCGATTTTTTTGAAGTTACCACCTGGTTCACTAGAGCGATAAACACGATAACCGACTACATCATTACTAGAAGATGAGTTCCAGGTCAAATTACTTCCTGATTTCTTCAAGGAAGTTGGACTTGCGGGAGCCTTACCATCGTCTTCGATAGACGAGCCTACAGAACCACTTGGAGCAGCAATTTTTTCCCATTTATCTCTTTCTGTTCTTGGATAGAGTTGACTAATATCATTGAGATTATTATAGCCTTTACGTTCCAACCATTCGGGATTGAACATTAATCCATCTCCTTCTACAAATTCAGAAGGTGTATTTGAACCAGCCTTTACCGATTTTCCGTTTACTACAACGTAACTACCAGAAATTAAGCTATCGTCTTCTTCCGATGGAGCAAATTTCTCATTGAATAAATCAGTTTTCACTAACCCTGCCTGCTCACAAAGTTCTGATGGAAGCATACCTGAAACTGCACAATAACTACGTTCGACGATTCCGCCAGGACGTTCAAAGCGATCAGTAGGTGTAACTAACTCCGGATTTTCATTTGCGGCTGCATTAATCAGTTTTGCCCAGAGCTGCAAGTTTCTATGGCTATAAGAAAGGGGATGATTCTGTGCATTAATCGAATACGGAGTATCGTATCCAATCCACGTCCCCAGTGTAATATTTGGATTGGTACCCATAAACCAAGCATCATGATAGTTTTGGGAGGTACCTGTTTTTCCAGCCCAATCGACACTTGTATTATTTAACTGGGAATTTAAATAACCGGCAGTACCGCTTGAAACTACGCCTCGCATCATATCAAGTGTTAAATAATTTGTCTGCGGACTAAATATGTCCACTGGTTCGGATTCATGTTCATAGATGACCTCCCCGTCAGGATTCATAATTTTTTCAATCATATACCCATCTGAAAATTTGCCGCCATTACCAATCGTACTATATGCGTTTACCGTTTCTTCTACACTAATACCATAATCCGTTGCACCCAAAGCGAAAGAAAGATTATAGTGATCACCTTCTGTTAGCGAAGTAACTCCCATTTTTTCCAAATAATTTGCAGCTGGATCCTCATTAACTATTCTCATATACGTATCGACAGCCGGTATGTTGTAGGAACTTTCCAATGCTTTACGAGCGGATATCATACCATAATTTCCGCCACCATAGTTTTTGGGGGTCCAATTTCCAAATGTTCTAGGATAGTCTGCAATCGGTGTCCCTGGTTGTACGACTCCAGCTTCCATAGCAGGTCCATAGACAAGAATTGGTTTGCTTGTACTTCCAATTGATCGTACTGTATTAAATGCATAGTTGTTCGAATGGTCTTCATCATGCCCTCTTCCACCAACAAAGGAAATAATGCGACCGCTGCTATTTTCAATCATTACTGCACCGGTTTGTATTCGTTCTGTTACTTCATATGATTCGCCCTCATCATTGGTTTTCGTAAACGTACGATCGTAACCATAATTTTCATAGTTACGGGCTACTTCTTGCATCACATCATAGATTCCTTTATCGATCGTCGTATGAATTTCATAACCATCCATACGCATAGCGCGTTCCGCTAGTTCTTCATACTCTGCTTCGAGATTTTCATCTTCATCCAGCTCTTCTTTTGTGATGTCATCTTGTTCCATCAGAACATTTTTAATAATATTTTTTGCACGTTTTTCAACTTCGAATGTAAGGTAAGGATATTGATCTATAATGGACGGTTTTCCATTGGTGAAATCTTGTGCAATATCATATTCTAGCGCTTCGTTCAGTTCTTCATCTGTTATGTAGTTCATTTCATGCATACGACGTAGAACTGTCTTCATTCGATTTATTCCGGGTTGCAAGCCATCTTCATCTTTTAATTCACCGCTATTTAAAAAAGGTGTATAAACAGAAGGGCTTTGTGGTAATCCAGCTAAATAGGCAGCTTGTGATAGTGAGAGTTCATTTGCATTCACACCAAATATTCCTTGTGAAGCTGTTTGAATCCCTGCGATATTACGACCAGAAGAATTACGACCATACGGAATAATATTCAAATAAGCTTCCATTATTTCATCTTTCTCGAAGAATTGTTCTAACCGCATTGCAAGTAATATTTCTTTTGCTTTTCTTTCAAACGAAACTTCATTTGTTAGTATTTGGTTTTTAATTAATTGCTGTGTTAATGTACTACCTCCTGTTTGAATCGAAGAGTTGGTAAATTCTTGTACCATTGCTCTTAAGATCGCTTTAGGAACAATTCCTTCGTGCTCCATAAAATATTCATCCTCAGTAGCAATTACAGCATCGATTAAAACTGGAGATACTTCTTCCAATGTAGTATCTTCTCGATATAAATCAGAACGTATATCGCCTGCATATACTTCACCAGCAAAGTAAATACTAGATGTCTCTGAATAATTGTAAATATCCATCGCCATAGATTCTTTATCACGAATAGGTTCGTCTTTTACTAAAGATGCGAAGTAACCTAATCCGATACCTCCAACTAAAAAGAATCCGATGAACATGATAACGCAGGCAAATAAGATAATATTCCAAATAACATCATATGTAATTCTAGAAGTTCGTTGGACGATACCTTCATGCCACCAACGCTTTAATGTATCCCAAAAACGTAGTAGTTTTTCTTTCATATTCATGTATAGACCTCCTAAATTCTCTAAACTATTATAGCATATGACATATTTTTTAGGAGCGTAGATTATAAAATAGTTGCATTCACATTCTCAATATGCTATGAATAGTATCATACAATAAACTTAAATACGAAGAAGGATCGAAGTAGCTATGCAAATCACTATTTTAAGAGAACTGACGGGTGGTGCAAGTCAGTATATATTTGCTGGTGAATTACAATCTGGAGTAATTCTCTTCATTTAGAGATCGGTGGAAACATCGTTAACAATTCCAAGTGGCTGGTAATCCAGCAACAAGGGTGGTACCGCGAATACAACTCGTCCCTTCCATTTTAGGAGGAGACGAGTTTTTTATTTGAAAAATATAAATTTTGGAGTGAGATTACATGGATATTTTACAGGATTTAGAAAGCAGAGGTTTAATTCATCAAACAACTGACCGTGAAAGGTTAGAGAAACATTTACAAAATAATCAAGTAACATTATATTGTGGATTTGACCCAACAGCAGATAGTTTGCATATTGGACATTTAGTTCCGTTGACGATGTTAAAACGATTTCAACAAGCTGGCCATAAACCTATTGCTCTTGTTGGTGGGGGAACAGGGATGATTGGAGATCCTAGTGGACGATCAAGTGAAAGAAGTCTAAATGCTCCAGAAGTGGTACATGGATTCACTTCAAAACTACAACAGCAAATTGCAAAGTTAGTTGATATGGAAAGTAATGCAAGCGAAAATACGGTAGTAGCACGTAATAATCATGACTGGTTAGGAAATATGACAATAATTGATTTTCTACGTGATGCAGGGAAGCATTTTGGCATAAATTATATGTTAGCAAAGGAATCTGTATCAGCAAGAATTGAACAAGGTATTACTTTTACAGAATTCAGTTATATGATTTTACAATCATTAGACTACTTAAAACTTTATGAGGAAGAAAACTGTACATTACAAATTGGTGGAAGTGACCAGTGGGGGAATATCACTGCAGGTATGGAACTCATCCGCCGTTCACGAGAAAATCTGGATGAAAATATTGAAGTCTTCGGTTTAACAGTGCCACTGATCACAAAAGCAGATGGAACGAAATTTGGTAAAACAGCTGGCAATGCTATTTGGCTTGATGCATCGAAAACGTCACCATACGAATTTTATCAATTTTGGTTTAATACGGATGATCGTGATGTTATTCGTTTTATTCGCTATTTTACCTTCTTATCGGTAGAAGAAATAACTGAACTGGAAAAAGAAGTAGAAACACAACCAGAAAAGCGCGTTGCCCAAAAACGTTTAGCTGAAGAAATGACAAAAACCGTTCATGATGAAGCTGCATTAGAACAAGCGAAGCGTATTACAAATGCATTGTTTAGTGGAGATATTAAACAATTAAACGTGGAAGAGGTAGAACAAGCATTTAAAGATGTTCCAAACCATATTATTACACGTGAACCTGTTGGTTTAATCGATTTACTTGTCGATGCGAAAATATCATCTTCAAAACGACAAGCAAGAGAAGATGTAAAAAATGGTGCAATTTATATTAACGGTGAACGCGTGCAGGATATGAATTATCATGTAGAAGAAAAAGATCATTTGGGTAATAAATTCACTGTTGTTCGTCGCGGGAAGAAAAAGTATTTCCTTATTCAAGTAGAATCAATTTCATAATAGGATATTTTAGTTAAACCCAAATGTTGACTGTTTTGATTTTCATTACAGACGGTCGCTTCATAGTAGGCACAGCCTCAGCTAACTTAATGACCTTTAGATATGTGATTTTTGAATAATATAAAATTGACTCAAGTACAAAAAATATGCAAGGAAGGGACACCTCAATATCACTCATTAGAGTATTTGTTGTGTTCCTTATTTATTATCTAAGGAAATTATAAAATTTTGGGACTGTGGATAAACAACTAAGTTATTTAGCCACGTCCAGCTCCAGCGCCCATCACCTATTGTCCTTCCGGAAACCTCCTTACGATAAAGAAGACTGCCGAATGTCCTTTGTGAGGCATAGTCGCACTTATGCCAATGGTGAAAAGAAGACTGCCGAATGTCCTTTGTGAGGCATAGTCGCACTTATGCCAATGGTGAAAAGAAGACTGCCGAATGTCCTTTGTGAGGCATAGTCGCACTTATGCCAATGGTGAAAAGAAGACTGCCGAATGTCCTTTGTGAGGCATAGTCGCACTTATGCCAATGGTGAAAAGAAGACTGCCGAATGTCCTTTGTGAGGCATAGTCGCACTTATGCCAATGGTGAAAAGAAGACTGCCGAATGTTCTTTGTGAGGCATAGTCGCACTTATGCCATGGCGAAAAGAAGACTGCCGAATGTTCTTTGTGAGGCATAGTCGCACTTATGCCAATGGTGAAAAGAAGACTGCCGAATGTTCTTTGTGAGGCATAGTCGCACTTATACCCTTGCGGTGAAAGTCAACATCGATTCGCATACGCTTATCGTGTTTCCTTTATCTCAAAGAAATAAAGAAGTTCGACCAGTCGAACCACCCCTTGAAAAACAGGGGCGCAGGACATACGGTGAGGGCGCTTGCGCTTTTGTTCTTAAAAAGGTATTACTATTATAGTTAATAATTATGATATTTCAGACAATTTATTGGATAGTGGAAATAACTATGATAAAATAATGCACAAGTTTATTTAATCATAGTATAGGGGAGTTATATAAAATTTGTAAGCGGTTACTTAGTGATATCTGATTGGATTATATGAAATTATAAAAGGGAGTAGATGTTATGACAGAACTAATTCACAAAACAGTGGGACAATTACTACAAGACCGTGCAGATGACATGCCAGGACAAGAAGCAGTGGTATATTCAGATCGTGGGTTGCGATACACATATAAAGAATTTAATCAACTATGTGAGAAGGTTGCAAGGGGGATAATGGCGTTATCGATTGACAAAGGTGAGCACGTAGCAGTATGGGGTACAAATACTCCTGAATGGTTAACTCTTCAATATGCTACTGGAAAAATGGGGGCAGTCCTAGTTACGGTAAACACGAGTTACCGTGCGAATGAATTAGAATATTTACTTAAACAATCTGATTCTACAACTATATTTTTAATAGAAAATTATCGGGATCACTCTTATATTGATACTTTATACGAAATTTGCCCAGAACTACATGAATCAATCCCTGGAGAGTTGAATGCTGAACGATTACCATCATTGAAAAATGTTGTAATAATGGGAGAAAAAAGGTATCCAGGAGCTTTTCATTGGAATGATATTATTGATAAGGCAGAAGAAATTTCACGAGAAGAATTAATATTTCAATCTCAAAATCTCGATCCAAATGATGTAATTAATATGCAGTATACATCAGGAACAACAGGTTTTCCTAAAGGTGTGATGTTAACACATCGTAACCTCACAAATAATGGCTTTAATATAGCTAATTGTATGAAATTGACTGCAGAAGATCGGTTATGTATCCCTGTGCCATTTTTTCATTGTTTTGGATGTGTAATTGGTACATTAGCAGCAGTTAGTGTAGGAGCAACTATGATACCTATTCAGGAATTTGAACCAGAACAAGTATTAAAAACGGTAGAGCAGGAAAGTGTCACAGCGCTACATGGTGTACCTACAATGTTCATTGCTGAATTAAATCATCCAAATTTTGAACGATATAATTTGAGTTCATTGCGAACGGGAGTAATGGCAGGATCTAATTGCCCGGTGGAAGTAATGAAAAATGTAATGAATAAGATGAATATGTCTGAAATAACCATTTGCTATGGACAAACAGAATCATCACCGGTAATTACACAAACGAGAGCAAATGATCCAATCGAGTTACGTGTAGAATCAGTTGGAAAAGCACTGCCGAATGTGGAAGTGAAAATTATAGATCCAGCGACAAATGAGGAATTACCGCATTATACACAAGGGGAGTTATGTACAAGGGGATATCACGTAATGAAAGGTTATTATAAAAACCCTGAAGCGACCCAACGAACAATAGATGAAGACGGATGGCTGCATACAGGTGACCTCGCAATAATGGACGATAATGGGTACTGTAAGATAACTGGAAGATTGAAAGATATGATTATTCGAGGTGGGGAGAATATCTACCCACGAGAAATTGAAGAATTATTATATAAACATCCGAAAATATTAGACGCTCAAGTTGTTGGTGTACCAGATGAAAAATTTGGAGAAGAAGTTCATGCTTGGATTATACTAAAAGAGGGAGAGATTAGTTCATCTGATGAAATAAAACAGTTTTGTAATGGACAGATTTCTAAATATAAAATTCCTAAACATATTTTTATAACTGACGCGTATCCAATGACTGCTTCAGGAAAAATTCAAAAATTTAAGTTACGTGAAAAATCGTTGAATGAAGTTGAAAGAAAGATATAAATAGCATGAATTTATATCTGGGAAGTTAGTAGGGGGGACATAATTAAATACTTTGTTCACATAATGGATGATATTAAAGTGAGCGTAAGAAATATATGAAGACCCCTTGAATATAAAAATCAATTTTCTTCGTGTGATACAATGCTGTCAAAGTCTTCTTTGTCTTGTGGGAAGAGGCCTTGGTAAGACCCCGGTTGCGTTAACAAACGGAGGCTTACCAGCCACCCAGGGAAAGCAGAGTATATTTCTGAAGCGGGTTGTCAATCCGAATTCATGTCCCTATCTACTACTATATTTTTATATGTTAGACAAAGAAGCTAATTGCAAATACGACTGCAAATCCAACAAAACCAATGATAGTTTCCATTACTGTCCATGTTTGTAAGGTTTGCTTTTCTGTCATTCCGAAAAATCTATTAACTAACCAGAATCCTGAATCATTTACATGAGAGAATACTGTAGCACCACTCGCTATGGATATAACAATTAAACCTAACATAGGTTCAGAAACTTCCATCATACCAATAATTGGCGACATTAAGCCTGCAGCAGTAATCATAGCAACTGTAGCTGAACCTTGTGCTATTCGCACAAAAGTCGAAATGATGAATGCTGCCAGTACTAAAGGAAGGTTTGATGTCGCTAACATATTACCTAGTACATCACCTACACCACTATCAATTAACGTTTGTTTGAAAACTCCGCCTGCACCAGTAATAAGGATAATAATACCTGCAGGTTCTAATGATTTCGTTGCAATATTCTGTACTTCTTCTTTTGAATATCCTCTTTTTGTACCCAATATATAGAATGTTAATAGGGTAGATATTGTTAAAGCAATAAATGGATGTCCGATAAATGTAAGGAATGAATGTATAAACGTTCCTTCTTCTAATATTAATCCAAATACAGTGTTAATAAGTATTAAAAAGAGTGGAATTAATATTAATAGACATACAGTTTTAAAGCTTGGTAGTTCACGATTCGTTTTTTCTACTTCGTTTTCAAGATATTCTTTATCTACAATATATTTAGGAACTTCTAAATGAATTTTTTTAGAAATATAATTACCAAATATCGGTCCTGCTATAATCATCGCAGGTAAACCTGCTAAAGCACCAAATAAAATTACCCAACCTAGATCGGCATTTATAATAGAAGCCACCGATATTGGTCCTGGAGTAGGTGGTATGAAACTATGGGTAACAGCTAATCCTGCTAGTAAAGGGATACCGAAATATAATAATGATTTTTTCGTTTTTTGAGCTAAACTATATACAATTGGGATTAAGATTACCAAGGCAACATCTAGAAAAACCGGTATTGCTACAATAAACCCTGTTAAACCAAGTGCCCACTGAACTTTCCCATCGCCAAATTTATTAACTAACGTTAATGCTAAACGTTCCGCGCCCCCAGAAACTCGGAGCATTTCACCGAACATTGCACCAAGGCCAACTACGACTGCAATAAAACCTAAGGTTCCTCCCATACCTTCTTCCATGGTAGCTATAAGATCATTTAAATCCATTCCGGATAAAATACCGATAAAGATACTGGAAATAAGTAATGCAACAAAAGCTTGCAGCTTTGATCGCATAACCAAGAAAAGTAATAGCGCTATACCAAGTATCGTAACCATAATCAACATAGTAGTGTTGGACATAAGAAATCCTCCTTTGTAATAAAAACTTTAATTTTTGAAAACTACCATTCTGCAATTGACCCGTCTTTATGTCTCCAAATTGGATTACGCCAGTTCTCTGCATCATTTGCTTTTTCTTTAACATATTCTTCATTCACTTCGATACCTAGTCCTGGTCCGTCTGGAATTTTGACATAACCATTTTCATAGGTGAACACGTCTTTATCAACAATATAGTCTAATAAATCATTTCCTACGTTATAGTGGATTCCTAAACTTTGCTCTTGAATAAATGCATTATGAGAAGATGCATCAACCTGAAGACATGAAGCTAGAGCAATTGGCCCTAATGGGCAATGGGGAGCCACTGCAACGTCATACGCTTCTGCCATGGAAAAGATTTTTTTCGCTTCTGTTATTCCGCCTGCATGTGAAAGGTCTGGTTGTATTATGTCTACATATCCATCTGCTAATAGCTGTTTAAAATCCCAGCGAGAGAACATTCTTTCACCAGTTGCAATTGGAGTGGTCACATGGTTTGCGATATCTCTCAACGCTTCATTATTTTCTGGGAGTACAGGTTCCTCGATGAACATCGGTCTAAATTGTTCTAATTCTTTTGCTAAATTTTTAGCCATCGGTTTATGGACACGACCGTGAAAATCAATTCCAATTCCAACATAGGGACCAACCGATTCTCTAACAGCAGCAATTCTTTCTATTACCGCATCAATCTTTTGATGAGAGTCAATATATTGTAATTCTTCTGTCCCGTTCATCTTAACTGCTTGAAATCCTCTATCAACTACTTCTTTAGCAGCTGCTCCAACATCTGAAGGTCTGTCTCCTCCAATCCAAGAATATACTTTTATTGAATCTCTACAAGCTCCACCTAGTAACTGGTGGATAGGTGCATTGAAGAATTTTCCTTTTATATCCCATAATGCCTGGTCAATCCCAGCGATAGCACTCATTAAAATGGGACCGCCTCGATAAAAACCTGAACGATACATTAAATTCCAATGATCTTCAATCCTTTGAGGATCCTTGCCGATTAAATTTTCCATAAGTTCTATAACTGCCGCTTTCACAGTAGCTGCTCTACCTTCGATAACTGGTTCTCCCCAACCTACAATACCTTCATCTGTTTCTATTTTTAAAAACAACCAACGAGGTGGTACCTGATATATTTTATAATCTGTTATTTTCATATGATCAACTCCAATTTATAACGTTTTCATTTTTGATGTGAATTGCTTTGCATTGTTTGTTACTTGTTCTAAGAATTCATCTGTAACATTTACGGTATTAGGGACTAAGGAACTGCCTAATCCTACTCCGACTGCGCCTTTTTGAATGAATTCGGTTACATTTTCTACATTTACTCCTCCTGTTGGAAGTAATTTTATATGTGGTAATGGTCCGTGAACATCTTTAACATAATTTGGACCTAATGATGAAGCGGGAAATAATTTAACTATATCAGCTCCTGCTTCTTGGGCGGATAAAATTTCAGTAGGTGTAAAAGCAGCAGGTATGCTAATCACTCCATATCTTTTGGTCGCTTTAATAGTTTCTATATCCAATGTTGGTGAAATAATAAATTTTGCTCCAGCTTTTATAGCTAAAACAGCTGATTCGGAATCAAGTACTGTTCCTGCACCTATAACAACATCATTTTCTAACTCCGAATGTAATGCACCTATTGTTTGTAAAGCATTATCGCTATTAAGTGTAACTTCAAGTAATCTAATACCACCCTCATATAGAGCTTTTGCTATTTTAATAGTTTCTTTGGTATCGTACCCACGTATAATAGCAATTAGCTTTTCTTTTTCAACCTGTTTTAAGATATCCATTGAGTTAGTCTCCTTTTATAAATGATTAAATTAACGACTCACATCTTCGCTCGTAGATAGATTGGTTAAACGTTCTAATCGAGATTTATCAGGAAATCCTTCATAATCTCCTACATAAGTTGTGGCATAACCACCAGTAATACACGCACGTTCTACTGCTTTTTCAATAGATAATTCATCAATTAGTCCAGATAATAAACCAGCTGCAAACGCATCTCCAGCACCAACAGGATCTCTCACTTGTTTTACAGGAAAACTGGGGACATAATCCCCATGATCACTTGTACAATAATAGGCTCCATTTTCACCGAGTTTTACTACAACTAACTCTGCACCTAAATCTACACATTTTTTACCGATTTCTTCTGGGTCATTACTATCTAATAAAAATTGTCCTTCACTAATACCCGGTAGAATAATATCCGATAACTTTAAGATTTCGATTAATGTTTGTCTAGCTTCTGATTCGGACCAAAGTTTCTTACGAATATTTGGATCGAATACTATTTTCACCCCATTATTTTTTGCCATGTTTATTGCTGTGAAAATGGTTTGTTTACAACTTTCGCTAATCGCAGGAGTAATTCCAGTTATAAATAGATAAGAAGCGGAAGAAATATAACTCTCATCAAGTAACTCTCGAGTCATTTGGCTAGCTGCTGAATGTTGACGGTAATAATAAACATGAACATCTGACTCATTAATGATTTCTTTTAAAAATAATCCGGTCTGATGATAGGGATCCAAGTCTATTAACTTCGTATCTACGTTCTCTCCACGTAATTCTTTTAATACCATTGCTCCCAATTCATCTTCTCCTAATCGACTTATAAAACCAGTATTGTGACCTAATCTGCTTAATCCAATTAACGTATTGGTTTCTGTACCAGCAACACGTGGTTCAAAGGAGGACGTTTGCCTAATAAGACCGTATTTATCTGGGGTTAGTGATACCATTGTTTCTCCGATTCCAATAACATCCATTCTTTTCATACTCCTCTCCTTAAACATATCCCATACCATTTGAAATAAGTTTGGCTGTATCTCTTAAGTTTGTAATAACTGTTTCTTTTTGTTTTAGCATTCTATCTTTTGGACCTGCCACACTTACGGCTGCTAAAAGCTGTCTTTGACTATCAAAGATGGGAGCAGCTAAACAGTAGAGACCTTCTTCATTTTCTTCATCATCAATACTGTATCCTTGTTTCTGAAATAATTGCAGTTGTTCTTCTAATTGAGATCTATCGGTAATTGTATTTGCAGTGATTTTCTCTAATGTTATGTGATTTAATAAGCTGTTTTTCTCTGTTTCAGGCATAAAAGCTAAGAATGTTTTGCCAAGTCCGGTACAATATATTGGCTTTTTATATCCGGGTTGTGCCGTTGTTCGTATCGACCGGTCAGCATCCATTTTTGCAATATACACTAACTCATCTTTAGATAACATCGCCATAAATACAGTTTCCTTAACCGCTTTCATTAGATCGGCTAAATAAGGTTTTGCAACCGTGTGAATATCTAGTGATTCTAAAGCACTTGTTCCTAGAGGTATTAACTTTTCACCTAAGTAATATAGTTTCATGCTATCCTGTCGTACGTATCCTTCACTATGTAATGTTTTTAAAAGATTAAACGTACTGCTTTGTGGTAATTCTAACTTGTCGCCGATGTTTTTAATGGTTAGACCGTTAGTATGTTTTGCTAATAAGTCAAGAATGTCCAAAGCACGCTTAGCAGATTTAACAGACACTATTCCACCCCCTTAAATTCACATATGTGAATAATAATCATGTATGTGATTTTGTTGAATATACCACACTTTATTTATCTCGTAAAGACTATTTTTTTAAAGCATATTATGCCCGAATTAGTAGAAGCTAAGTAAAGTTTTAATTTGTTAAAGGAGTGTATGATATGTTTAAAGATAAAGTCGTTTTAATAACCGGCGCGGCCGGAGGGATAGGTTTAGAGGCTGCAAAAGCATATGCGCATGAGGGAGCAAAATTGGCACTAGTAGACCTTAAAAATGAAGCATTAGAAAAGGCTGCTAGTGAGATCGAGACCGAAGAAATTTTACTAATTACAGCTAATGTTGGAAAAGAAGAAGATGTAAAAAACTATGTGGATAGAACAAAAGAACAATATGGAAAAATAGATATATTTATTAATAATGCAGGTATCAATGGTCAATTCAAAAATATCATAGAACAGACAAAAGAGAATTTTAGTAATGTATTTGATGTTAACGTTATGGGTGTATTTTTTGGAATGAAGTATGTACTACAAGTAATGAAACTACAAAAATCTGGTGTAGTCATTAACACTGCATCTAATGGTGGGTTACTAGGAGCACCGGGTATGAGTGCATATGTTGCTTCTAAACACGCTGTAATAGGGTTAAATAAAACAGCGGCACTAGAAATGGCGGAATATGGTGTACGCGTAAATGCCGTTGCACCTTCAGGAGTTAACACAGAAATGATGCGAAGTATTGAGAAGAATGCAATGGGTGACAAGGCGGAAGAGGCTAGAGCTCAATTTGAAGCATCTGTCCCAATGAATCGTTATGCTACAGCTGGGGAGATTGCCAACCTCATGTTATTCTTATCTTCAGATAAAGCTTCATTTATTAGTGGTTCGTATTATCGAATCGATGGAGGTCAAGGGGCGACCTCTGTATAAAGAAGATGGAATAATAAGATTGACATAAACGCTAACAATACTTATAATCATTGATTGTACAACAAACATAATTTTGTTAGAGGTTCTTAGCTTCAACCCTCTATAAAAAACTAAGGACAAACAATGATTTATTCAAGTCATGTTCCTTAGGGGACATGACTTTTTTTATGGAAAAGGAGGTAATAAGTATGGTGGGAAGAGATGAAAATGAACTACAAGATGTTCAGTTGTTAGGAAGTCAAGGGACTACTTATGATTTTAATTACACACCGGAAGTGTTAGAGGTTTTTGATAACAAACATGTATCACGTGATTATTTTGTTAAATTTAATTGTCCAGAATTCACTACGTTGTGTCCAAAGACAAATCAGCCTGATTTTGGGACTATTTATATTAGCTATATTCCAGATATTAAAATGGTCGAAAGTAAATCATTAAAATTGTACTTGTTTAGTTTTAGGAACCATGGGGATTTTCATGAGGACTGCATTAATATTATTATGAATGACTTAATTGATTTAATGAATCCAAGATATATTGAGGTTCGTGGAAAATTTACTCCACGTGGCGGTATTTCCATTGATCCATATTGTAATTATGGTCGACCAGGCACAAAATTTGAGCAAATGGCGGATCAACGACTTATCCAACATGATATGTATCCGGAAAAAATAGATAATCGATAGAGGGAAAGTGTAAGATCCTCTAGCCTAATAAAGGGGAAGAGGACATTATGTATATTTATTTTAGTGCAATCTTTGTAGGATTGTTATTACTATCAAATATTCTTTCAGTTAAGTTATTTGAAATGGGAAGTTTTATACTCCCAAGTGCAGCTATCGTTTATGTTATTACATATCTAATGACAGATGTTATTGGAGAGGTTTATGGTAAGGCTGCAGCAAGGAAAACCGTCCTAGCTGGTTTTCTTACGCAAATAATTGCAATGATATTTATTTACATTTCTATACAATTACCACCTGCACCTGATTTTCATGCACAAGCAGAATTTGAACAAATTCTAGGTGGAAGTTTTCGACTTATATTTGCTAGCTTGGCTTCGTATGTTATAAGTCAAAATTTAAATGTATCTATATTTCATTGGTTTAAACATAAACATGGTAAGAAAAAATTATGGTTACGAAATAATTTAGCAACAATGTCTAGTCAGTTTATAGACACTGTATTATTTATTACCATTGCATTCTGGGGAATTGTACCAACAAATGTACTGCTAGGTATGATTGTTTCTCAATATATTTGGAAATGTCTTGTTGCATTATTGGATACACCATTTGCTTATATTTTGGTTAAATGGACCAGAAAAAAAGAAGGAAATAATCCAGATTATGTGATAAAAGCATCTTAATAAAAAAAGCTTTAAGCAAAGTCATCTTATCCAGTAATGGAAAAGTAAATATTGCTTGAAGCTTTTTTAATATGTACGTACCAAGTAATTAATTATGTTTTTTATAAATGATAGATAGGTTACAATAATAGATATAGATAGAATGATAAGTGTTACTCGAAATAGATAAGTCTTTTCAAATATATTTTTAAAATCAATCTGTAAATTATAAAAGATTACTAGTTTGGAGTGATAAAATATGCAAATTCGTAGAGAAAATGTACATAATAATTGGAAACAATTTACATTAATTAACGATCGTGACATGGAAGTTTCTATATTAAATTATGGAGGGATTATTACACGTATTATAACGCCAGATAGGAATGAACAGAAAAGAAATATTGTTGCACGATATAAAAATTTAGATGATTATATCGAGAATCCATTATATCTTGGGGCGATAATTGGTAGAGTGGCAGGAAGAATTCAAAATGGTAGTTTTTCCATAGGAGATAAAGAAATTCAATTACAAGCCAACGAAGGTTATCATGTGCTTCATGGTGGGAAGAGTGGATTTCATCAGATCTTATGGGATGTAACAACAATTGAAAAACCGGACTATGTAGGAATTCGACTAACTTATACAAGTAAAGAGAATGAAAGTGATTTTCCAGGTAATGTGAATGTAGCTATTACGTACTATTTGGATAATCAAAATGAATTAACAATTGATTATAATGCAATAAGTGATAAGCAGACTCCGATTACATTGACGAATCACTCGTATTTTAATTTAAGTGGAGATCTAGAACAAACCATACATGAACATGAGATGACATTGGACAGTGATCAGTTTCTGGAACTAGATGAAGAATTGATTCCAACAGGAGAAATGGTAGATGTAGATATGACACCATTTGATTTTCGAAGCGGACGTTGTCTGAGTATTGGCTTAAACAACGATTTCTATCAGAATAAGATTGTTGGATCGGGATATGATCACTTTTTTCTATTTAATCATGAAAAAAAACATGTCGTGAATATGGTTGAACCTAGAAGTGGCAGGCAGCTCTTTATTTCTACTAATCAACCAGGGATGGTCATGTATACATCAAATTCGGTAGATTCTAGTCAGCAATTTTATGAAGGCGAGGCAAAGAAATACATTGCCGTGTGTTTTGAAACTCAGGGGAGCCCTGCATCTTTACACCATGATAACCTTGAAACAATTCTATTAGAAGCGAATCAGCCTTATCAAAAAACAACAACATTCCAGTTTGGGGTAATTTAGTTCAGTAAGAGTAATAATAGTTTTTTTAATAGCATAGTGTATAGGATAAGAATTATATTTGCTTAGATAGAGGCTGGGACATAACAAAAAATTCTGGTCAAAAGACGAATGAAAACTAGAATAAGCGTAGTATATTTCTAAAGCGGTATTCCAAAGCAAATCATTCTTATTTATCTTTTGCATGTATACTTTTGTCCCAGCCTCTTCTTCAATTTGAAGTTAATAATAATTAAAGAAGGAGCGAATATGCTCGTGACTAAATGGACGAATAAAGATTGGAAATGGCTAACTGGAATTCTGATTGCCATTATTATTTTGGCTTTTTCACTGTGGCTAGTCGATTTCACTGTGAGTTTTGGAATTATTTCTAGTTCTGTTTCTATTGCCTTAGCTATAGTGGCTATATCCATGTCCTTGCAGCAGAATAAAGATAATCAACGCATGTTAACTTCAGTAATCAATATGAGAAATGAAGTAATTAATCATATAAAAGATGTTGCGGTTAAAGTAGATAATATTACAATGCTTGATATTACTGATTTAGTAGATGCGCATAAGAAAATGAGCAATATGGAGAAGATAGGGGAAAACAAATGCAAAATTGGTAGTGAAAGTAAAATCAATCATTTATCGGATGATGGAATTGAAAGAATAAAGTTATATAAACAGTTTCTAAATTTTAATACGCTAGGAGGGAGTGTGGAAAGGAATAGATACCAACTTAAGATAAGCGTAGCAGGAAATGTAGATCAACAACAAACGATGAAGATTATCAGTAATCTTATCGTTAACTATTTAAAAGGTGAGCACATTTTGTATAATAAGGTAAAAGAGGACATATATGAATTTGTATTTGTATCTGATATACCGGATGTAATACTTGAAAATAGCTGGATAGAAAACATTATAAATTATCAGGGTGTTGTAGTTCTAGATTTTTTTCGGATTGATTAAGAGATGAGTATAGTGATAAATACCTTTTTGTAACGCTTAATTTAAACTAATGTAAAGAGCAGATGAAGAGTTCTTAATATATATTGTGAAATAGCTGTAACCCAGTTATTATTGCAATATAAAGGAGTGATTATATGGAGTTAATTACTTTATCTCTACTGCTTTTTGCGATTATCATGATTGCCATTTTATTAAAGAAGAAAAAGTACAGATTTTATTTTGTAATCAGTTATCTACTATTGGGTATTTTCGCTCTATATATTGGTATTAAATTTAATAACGTATACTCGGTTATTTTATATGGAACAGCATTCATATCTAATTTATCAGGATTTATACTCTCGCTTACCATTAAGGAGGAATATCCATCTCAAAAACCTCAAGTGACAGAGAAAATAACAAATAGATCCAATATGACTCCAGAAACTACGATTAGGCATGCTCCGTAGAATATTTTTATAGTATATTTACCTCAACTAACAACTATCCAATAAACTTGTTTTATTCATCAAAAATAGTGTATCAACAAACTCTGAACACTTATAAACCGCTAGTTTACTTTCCGTGATTATTGCCAGTCACTATTTTTAATCTCGGTTCCCTCTTTTTTAGTTCAAAAAATCTAGCTTCTATCCTATTATGTATTCAAAAGCAAAATCCCCTTGAAAAGTTGATATAACAACAATTTCAAGGGGATTTTATACAAACTCACAAACAATATCTCTTAACGAGAGTAGAACTCAACGATAAGTTGTTCGTTAATTTCAGCTGGAAGTTCAGAACGCTCAGGGAAGCGAGTGTAAGAACCTTCCATTTTGTCAGCATCAAAGCTAGTGTACTCTGGTACAAAGCTATTAGCTTCCAATGCTTCTTTTACAACATCAAGGTTTTTAGACTTTTCACGAAGTCCAATAACTTGACCTGGTTTAATAGCATAAGATGGAATATCTACACGTCCACCATCAACAGTTACATGACCGTGATTTACAAGCTGACGAGCTTGTCTACGAGTACGTGCAAGTCCTAAACGATAAACAAGGTTGTCAAGACGAGATTCAAGAAGAATCATGAAGTTCTCACCATGAATACCTTTCATTTTTCCAGCTTTATCGAATAGTGTGCGGAATTGACGTTCGTTCAATCCATACATGAAGCGTAATTTTTGCTTCTCTTGCATTTGCAAGCCATATTCTGATAGTTTTCTGCGTTGGTTCGGTCCATGTTGACCAGGAGCGTAAGGGCGCTTATCTAATTCCTTACCAGTTCCAGTTAATGAAATGCCAAGACGACGGGATTTTTTCCATACGGATCCAGTATATCGTGCCATAGGTCATTTCCTCCTTTATATGTTTTATTTGCATAAAATAAAACGAGCGTGATCGTTTCGTTGTCTATTTTGTTTTCATGTACCATCGCTCCAGCAGCAGAGAGTTACACGATACACCTTCTTATCGATTGGATAAGTAAGGAACAAAATAGTTGCAAGCGTCGATGCACTTAGGCTACCTAATTATTTTACACAAACTACAGTATATAATTTATATATATCCATGTCAATAGCCATAATAAAAGTAATAATTTTCTTGGTATAGGAAAATTTGACTAGTTGATGTATAATTATAGTAGAAAATAATCGATTTGGTGATTTAATTTTAAATAATTCGTTTAGCTATGAAGAAAAGGTGATTATTTTGCACGTTTCGAATCAATCACGAAGTAAATTTATAGAACAGCTATACCGTAATATGTCTGATTTTATTGAAAATAAGAATTTAAATTGGATTCCTTCATTAATCGATACAATTGGTACGTATTTAAACTGTAGGGATATTACGGTTTATGAGTGGAATGAAAGTGAATCTTGTTATTATTTAAATTACCATTCTAATAATAATAAAGTACCTTATGTATTAATGGCAAATCATTTTGAAGTTGTTCATGATAAATCAACTATAATTTTAAAGTTAGATTCCTATTTATGCCCTTGGGTTATTATTATAAATAATACTCCGAACGATAGCATGGATCAATTAAAAGTCAATATTGTAAAAATAGAAGTCAACAAATTTCTTAGTACTTTTGCATCTATTTCACATAATATACATATGTCTCTATTCAATAATCGGCTTTTGGAATTAAATAATGAATTATCAGGTTCCACTCACAGTTCATTTGTATTCCAAAAAATAACTGAAGTTATCCAATCAGCATTCCATGATATTACAGTAACCTATTTGGTAACTCAGGATTTTACCGTTCCTGATCATATAAACGTAAAAATAATGACTTGGAATGACGCGACACTCAGTAGAGAAGTGAAACAAACTTTTATGAGCGGTCTTATGCAATTTGATAATGATAATTCAACCGTTTACTTACCTATTACGGGTAAGCAAGGTAACTATGGAGTTATTGAAATGCAAGGAAGCCTTATAAATGGAATGAATAATAATGAAAAATATTTTTTGACTGAAGTTGCAAAAGTGTGTGGTAAATCGTTAGAAACAGCTTTTTTATTTCAACATTCTAGAAATAAAATCGATCAATTAACGATGATAAATCAAACAACTAATCATTTAAATTCTAGATTAGATTTTCGTGAGATTATTAATACGTTAAAGGATCAGTTTGCTTCTTATTCTTCAGACTCTACTTTTGCTATCTTACCGTTAGATGGTAATTATGCTGCAACAAGTGTAGGTAATGATTCGTACTTTGAAAAAGAAGAAGGAATGTTGTTTCTTGATAACTTGAAAACCTATACGAAAAATTATGAAGAAACATTTTTTAGTGGTAATTTTAAAGATAATGAGCCTGCTTCTATATTTCAATCAGTTATGGCAGTTCCCATGAAACATGAAAATAGCTTAATTGGAATTGTATTTATAGGACATAAAGATGAATATCAATATGATTATCATCAATATAAATTAATGGAAAGTATGATACAGCATTCAGTAGTAGCTTTTGCAAATTCATTGCAGAAAGAACAGCTTACAAAAGCATTGGCTGTAGATCATCTAACTGGACTATACTCGAGGAAATATTTAGAAGAAACGGTAACTAATCATATGCAAGAAGGAAATAAAGGTGCGTTAATGCTATTTGATATTGATGATTTCAAACGAGTAAATGACTCGTATGGACATTTAATTGGAGATCAAGTGCTAATTCAAGTTGCAGAGGCCTTACAGGAAGTAGTAGCGGATAATTATATAGCTGCTAGGTGGGGGGGAGAAGAGCTTGCTATATATGCTAAGCAAATTTCTCTTGAAGAAGCAATAAGAATTTCTAAAGAAGCTTGTGAGATTGTAGAGCATACAACCAATCCACGTGTGACAATTTCTTCGGGAGTATCATCTTGGTCAAGTGATGAAAATGATACTGCAAACACGATATGGGAAAGATCTGACAAAGCTTTGTACGAAGCAAAGGAACTCGGGAAGAATAAAGTGGTATATAAATAGAAGCATTTGAATCTGTTATATGCTAAAATTTTATTATACTCAATAATAGTAAAAACCAAGTTGAACGATTAACTGAAGCATCTAGCTTTACGGATAATCGTTCAACTTTTTAACGAATATACTTTAAAACTAATAGTTGCTTTCCTTAAATAAAAAAGGGAAGTCTTTTTCTTATGTTGCTCTAGCTAACCATACCGAGATTGATATATTTGGTTTCTGTAAAGTCTGTTTCTTGGATAAGATTGAGGTTAGTTGCAGATAGAATGTCATATCAATATGTTGTAAATGCGTTGGTAGTGCCGCTTCTTAATTGCTGAATTAAAAAAGAGGAGAATAATCGATGAATCACAATTCAAAAGTACAACTTAGAAATATTCAATTACCAAAAACTTTTAGTGAGGTTGATCCAGTATACCTAACTGAAACTACGATGGAACATAGAAAGAAAAAAATTTTAGAACGAATGAAAGAAGATAAGTTTGACTCTCTGATAATTTATGCAGATAAGGAGCACGGGAATAATTTTGAGTATTTAACTGGATTTATTCCTAGATTTGAAGAAGGTTTGCTAGTACTCAAGAAATCAGGACAAGCATCTTACATCCTAGGCAATGAAAACTTGAAAATGCCAAAACATTCGCGTCTCCAAGGAAATCTTTATCACTACCCGCTATTTTCATTGAGTAATCAACCGATGAATAATGAAAAAAGTCTGGTCTCAATATTCAATGAAATCGATTTCTCAAATGATAAAAAAATTGGACTGATTGGATGGAAAATGTTTACCTCAACTCAATATGACAATTCTACAATCTTTGATATACCATATTTTATTGTTGATGCTGTTCGTAACATTTGTACTGAAGTAAATGAAATTGTGAATGCAGCATATTTATTTATTGGGGGAGATAAGGGAGCAAGGACCATTAACAATGCTAATGAAATTGCTCACTATGAATATGGTGCTAACTTGTCTTCAACTAGTATGCTTAAAGCGATGAATGCTGTTGAAGTGGGGGTGAAGGAAAGTCATTTAGGAAATTTGTTAAATGCTGATGGTCAAACAAACAATGTGGTTACAATTGCAGCTACTGGAGTAAGGTTTGAAAATGCAAATCTTTATCCTACAAGTAAACAAGTTTCTTTAGGAGACACACTTTCGCTTACTACAGGTTATAAAGGTGGACTATCTAGTAGAGCTGGGTTTGTGGTTGAAAGCGCAGAACAACTACCTAATAAACAAAGAGACTATCTGGAAAGAGTAGTAATTCCATACTTTAAGGCTGTGGTATTTTGGCTAGAAAACATTCGTATTGGAATGCAGGGTGGAGAGTTTTATAAAATGATTGAAGATGTATATCCAAAGGAAGAGAATCATTGGCATCTAAACCCAGGGCATCTAGTCGCTGATGAAGAATGGATGTCATCCCCGATATATCCATCTTCAAAAGAGATTTTAAAAAGCGGAATGATATTTCAGGTAGATATTATTCCCTCTATACCCGGTTATGGAGGAGTAAGTGCAGAAGAGTGTATAGCTCTAGCCGATGAGGATCTACGAGGTCAAATTAAGAATGGGTATACAGATTTATGGGGACGAATCGAAGAGCGTAGAAATTATATAGCGAACGAGTTAGGAATTCTTCTACCAGAACATGTATTGCCGCTTTCTAATTTGGTGGCCTATCTTCGACCGTTTTTATTAAATAAATCAGCAGCATTAACATGTGTTGAATAGTAGGCAAAATATAGATAAATTATTACTAATTTAAGGAATTAGATTTACGTTATTTAAAAAGAAGTATTATTATATTTATAAACGACTGTTTTCAAAATCAAAACTGCCTTTCCCTTGTTCATCCAGGGAGAAGGCAGTTTAGGTGGTTTTTCTTATTTCTTGTTGTATATTTCTAGTTTAGGTTCATTTATCCGACTTGAATGGATACTTTACACTCTACTGTAAGTGTTTTGTTAAATGCAGTACAAACTTTTCTAAGAAATATTGGTCTTCTTCATCAAAACGATTGTTAATCGGGCTATCAATATCAAGTACTCCATAGATTTGGTTATTGATGGTGATAGGTACTACGATTTCTGAATTAGTGGCACCATCACAAGCAATATGACCAGGAAAGGCGTGAACATCATCAACTCTCTGTGTCTGTTGCTCAGAGACAGCCGTACCACATACTCCCTTTCCATATGGAATTCGTATGCATGCTGGTAAACCTTGAAAAGGCCCCAGGATGAGTTCGTTTTCTTCCCAAAGATAAAAACCTACCCAATTTACTTCGGTTAAGAATTGGTTTAATAATGCAGAGGCATTTGATAATAATGCGATTTTATTATTTTCACCTTCAGATAATGCATCAAGTTGTTTAATCAGTAGTTCATAATCTTTTGCTTTTTCACCAGAATAATTTTTTTGTTCAAACATATATATCCCCCTAACATGGTTTTACAACGTATGACAAATGGTGACAATCATAGTTTTTTTGTCGAGAATTTATTGAAGGAATTTCATCATTAACTGTCGTAACTGATTAATAAGGAGCTGAATCATGATGAAAAATAATCTGACAAAACAAAAAGTTGTTGACGCCGCTTCGTCATTGTTCTTTCAAAAAGGATTTCATGGAACCTCGGTTCGAGACATAGCAGACAAGGCTGCTGTCAATGTATCTTTAATAAGTTATTACTTTAATGGGAAGCAAGGGCTTTTAGAGTATGCAGTCACAGCATATTATGAAGCGTACCTACAAAGTGTTGAAGCTACACTAGAGGAAGTAGCGCCTCTAAGTCCAAAAGATCAATTGCACCAATTAATTTTTACTATTATACATTATAAGCAATCCTATCATCAATTAACGTGCTTTATACAACGAGAACTCTCTCTGGATTCGGTGTTTGTTAGGGAAATGGCAGTTACTTATTTGGCAAAAGAGAATTATTATATTCAGAAAACCTTTTATGATGCTCTTTCTAATAAAGTTCAATCCGATGAGAAAACGTATTTGTTAATGCAATTGAAAGGTATGTTAATTACACCATATATATTGCATAGTGAGTGGAAAGACCAAATTATTGGCGAATATTCTCACCAACAATTTATTAAAAAATATGTAAGAACAATTCAAAAGTGGCTGGATTTTGTTTTGGTTAATAAAAATGAAAAAGATTTTATACATTCTGGTAACAAACCTTCTTAAAAAATCGTGACGAATACGCAATAAATTTGCATTTTTTTAGCCAAAAATGCAAATAACATGGTATCATTAAGTAAATATAGTTACGTATACTTAAATTTTAATATATATGATTAAAAATAGATTGTAATTGATTTGTAGGTATTCTGGTTGGGAGGCATATTATGGTTTTCGTCATCAGCGTCATTTTAGCAATTATTGTAATATTAACCATTGGACTTATTCTAAGAAAACGAATTTATGACAAAGTAGACCATCAAGAAAAGTGGAAAATGGATATTATGGCAAGGGATGTAGCACAACAAATAAGTAAGATTAAAAGCCTTAATTTGTCCGGAGAAACACAAGAAAAATTTGAACTTTGGAAAGGTCGCTGGGAGCATATCATTACAAAGGAACTTCCAGACATTGAAGATCATTTATTTGATGCAGAAGATGCAGCGGATAAATTTAGAATGAAAAGAGCGAACAATATCTTAACTGAAGGAGACCAGAAACTTCAAAATATTGAAGTTAAAATAGAAGAAATACTTGAGGAATTAGATGAATTGTTAAGCTCTGAAAAAACGAGCAGAGAAGAGGTTGCTCAAATTGTTCCTACAATTAAACTTCTTCGTAAAACACTTTCGCAATCGAGATATCAATATGGGAAAGCAGAGAAATTTTTTGATAAAAAGTTGGATGAGTTTGATACTCAACTGGCTACATATGAAGATAATGTTGAATCAGGAGATTACTTAGAAGCTAATAGACTAATACAGGTCTTAAAAGAAGAAATTGCTGAGTTTGAAATCAAGATGGAGCAATTCCCAGAAATCTTAAGAAGGTGTAAGCAGGATTTACCATCTCAGTTAGAACAAGTTTTAGCAGGTCTCCAAGAGATGAAAAATGACGGCTATCGCGTAAAGCATTTTGGATTTGATAAAGAAATTATTACATACCAAGATCAGCTCAAGAATTTACAACAGCAAATAGAACAAGGTGATATTACCGATGTTTCAACTAAATTGGACGAGATAGAAGAACGTATTACCGAAATGTATGAATCTCTTGAAGGAGAAGCTATTGCTAAAAATTATTTAGAGCAGCGTATACCAGAGTATGAGAAATCAATTAGCGAAATTGCCGCTACTTATGATGATACAAAATTGGAAGTTGAGGAATTACAGAAAGCTTATTTTGTAGAAAATAATGATATGGAACGATTTTTTACCATCGGAAAAACCATTTCTACTTTAAGAGAACAATTAAAAGAACTTCACAAAGAAATGGATGACGATCAAAAATCACATTCCGATTTACAAAATATAGTTGAAGATGGATTTGATAAAATTGAACAGCTTGAAGAACAGCATGAAGAATTTAAAAAATCTATTGAAAACCTTAGAAAAGATGAAATGGAAGCAAGAGAAAAGCTTATAGAGATGCGAAGACAACTTTATGAGTTGAATAGAAAGATAAAAAAGAGTAATATACCAGGTGTACCAGGATTTATTTGGACAAGATTTGAAACGGCTTCTGCAAAGAATAGTCAAGTAGTAGATGTCTTAGAAGATTATCCATTAGATATTGCGAAAGTGCAACATGCATTATCGGAAGCAAAACAAGCGGTTGATCAAACACATGAGCAAATTGATATTATGCTTGATCAAGCATACCTAACGGAACAAGTGATTCAATATGCGAACCGTTATCGTAGCCAACAACCAGATTTAAATGGAAAATTAAAAGAGGCTGAGCGATTATTCCGGAATTATGAATATGAATTATCTTTAGAGCATGCTGCAAAAGCAATTGAAGAAATTGAGCCTGGAGCATTAAAGCGAATTGAAGAGAATCAACTAACTTTGAATAGATAGATTTTATAAAGGCTGTCATTAAGAGACGATATGTTTCTTGAGTCAGCCTTACATTTTTGTAAAAGTAGGTGAGATAGTATGATTTATTTAGATAATAGTGCAACAACTCAGCCAAAAGAAGAGGTTATTCAAAGCTTTCAACTAGCTTCTTCTCAATTCTTTGCAAATCCCTCTTCTATTCATCCGCTTGGTGGAAGAGTAGAAAAACTATTACGTACTGCTAAGCAACAAGCAGCAGAAACGTTGGGAGTTAGAAGTGAAGAAATTATCTTTACATCCGGTGGTACAGAAGGAAATAATACCGCTATTAAAGGAATAGCTTTAGAGCATGGGCAGAGAGGCAAGCATATAATTACCACCGAAGCGGAACACCCATCTATTTATGATACGTGTACAAGTTTAGAGAACTTAGGCTATCGAATTACTTTCTTACCAGTAGACGAGAATGGATTGGTTTCAGTGAAGCAAGTAGAAGAAGCAATAGAGCCTGATACCATCTTAATAACAATGATGTATGTTAATAATGAAATTGGAGCCATTCAGCCAATTGAAGCGATTGGAACTATGTTGAAAAAACATCCAAAAGTATTTTTCCATGTAGATGCAGTTCAAGCATTAGGAAAAGTACCATTGAAATTAACTGGAAGTGGTATTGATTTATGTACCTTTTCTGGTCATAAAATCCATGGATTAAAAGGAACAGGAATGCTTTTTGTGGAAAAAACAACGACACTATTTCCGTTGATGCATGGAGGTAATCAAGAATATGGCGTGCGTTCGGGGACAGAAAATGTCGCTGGTGCAGTATCATTTGTAAAAGCACTTCGTCTAGTCATGGAACAATATAAACAAAATATACAACATCTAACCCACTTAAATGAAGTATTAAGAAAAGGGTTATCTGAATTGAAGGATATCGTTATCCATTCTTCCTCAAATGGAGCACCACATATTATTAATTTTTCCGTACTCGGTGTAAAGCCAGAAGTAATGATTCATACTTTAAGTGAAAAGGAAATATATATTTCGACTAAATCTGCTTGCTCTTCGAAAGAATTAGATGAAAGCAGAATTCTTATTGCTTGTGGAAAATCGCGAGAAGAAGCAATATCTGGCCTACGTGTTAGTTTTTCTTATGATAATACGGTGGCAGAAGTAGAACTGTTTTTAAAAGAACTGCATAATGCAATTAAACAATATAAAGAAGCATTGGGGTAGATAGTAATGAATTACGATCATATATTAATACGCTATGGAGAAATGGCGTTAAAAGGAAAGAACATAAAACAATTTATCATAAAATTACAGGAAAATATTCAACAAAAAATCAAACATTTTGAGGGTGTAAAAGTAAAACGAACTCAAGGTAGGATGTTTGTGTTATTAAATGGCAATGAACCTGAACCAATTATAGAAAAACTAAAAAATGTATTCGGTATTCATAGTTTAAGTATAGCGATTCGAGTAGAGAACACTGAAGAGCAAATAAAAGAAGGAGCATTATATGCTTTAAAGAGAGAAGCGAACGCAAAAACTTTTAAAGTAACCGTGAAGCGTATTTCAAAGGACTTTCCTATTCCTTCCCAACAAATGAACCAGATTT
The DNA here is from genome assembly GCF_000011245.1 of Oceanobacillus iheyensis HTE831. Taxonomy (NCBI): domain Bacteria; kingdom Bacillati; phylum Bacillota; class Bacilli; order Caryophanales; family Bacillaceae; genus Oceanobacillus; species Oceanobacillus iheyensis. Next base: position 2,232,147 of record NC_004193.1, on the reverse strand, counting down.
TAGGTGGACATTTATTAGCCAATACTAATGATATTACTGTAAATGTACATGAACCTGATGTCGAAGTACGTGTGGAGATTCGTAAAGAAGCAACGTATATTACCTCAGGAACTATCCGTTGTAGAGGCGGTCTACCTGTAGGGACATCTGGTAAATCATTATTATTATTATCTGGTGGGATAGACAGTCCTGTAGCTGGATTTTTGGCAATGAAAAGAGGGGTTCAATTAGAAGCTATCCATTTTCATTCGCCACCATTTACAAGTGAGAGAGCAAAACAAAAAGTTCTTGATCTAACACAAACGCTAACGAAATATGGGAAATCCATAAAAGTGCATATTGTGCCATTTACGAAGTTACAACAAGAAATCTTTCGAGAGATGCCAAATGATTATGCAATGACAATTATGCGTAGAATGATGTTTCGTATTAGTGAAAGAATTTGTGAGCAAGAAGAGATATTATCGCTGACAACGGGAGAAAATTTAGGCCAAGTAGCTAGTCAGACAATGCAAAGCATGCATACGATTAATGAAGTGACAAATTATCCGATAATTCGTCCGCTAATATCCATGGATAAACAAGAAGTTATAGAGGTGTCCCAAGAGATAGGGACATATGAGACATCCATTCAACCTTATGAGGATTGCTGTACGATATTTGTACCGAAATCTCCTAAAACAAAACCGAAGCGGGAAAAAGTTAATTATTATGAGTCTCATCATGATTTTACTCCAACAATGGAAGAAACAATCAATGGGATTGAGACAGTTAAAATTACGGATAAAACTGTAATAGACCAATCTTTTAAAGACCTTCTGTAAAAGAGATAAAATGCTAAATACAAAAAGAAAAAACTACCAATAAATTAGATGCATGGTTTCCCTCCAAACAACACATTCTATAAGTACCAAGGAGGTGAACTAACATGGCAAACAATTCTTCAAACCAATTGGTAGTTCCAGGAGTGCAACAAGCACTTGATCAAATGAAATACGAAATCGCTCAGGAATTTGGTGTACAGCTAGGAGCTGACTCTACTTCACGTGCTAACGGTTCTGTTGGTGGTGAAATCACTAAACGTCTTGTAACAATGGCTGAGCAACAATTCGGTGGAACAAAATAATTTATAAACAATAATATTTGGCTAGCTACCCTTGTCATCGACGAGGGTAGCTTTTTAATTGTGAAAAAGGACAGGCGATTATGTCTTTGTAATTATAAGAATGTACGTTTTACTCGTTCCCAGTAAGAATTATTTTTTAATTTTACTGTTTTAATAATCGTTTCGTCCATGGTTACATCAATATTTTGAATACGTTTAATTGGTGATGCTTCGTTATCTAAACTAATGATAGGATGATCATTTCCATCTTGTAAAATTTCAAGTTCAAGTTTACGATCTTTATTTAATAAAAAGGAAGATCCCAGGGTACGATATTGATTATTATTTAAAGAGGCAACTTCGGAAACCTGAAATCCATGAATTAATGGATCAATAACTGCACCTCTTGCCGACTTGGAGTAACCAGTACTCCCTGTTGGAGTAGATACAATCATTCCGTCTCCTCTAAACGTTTCAAAATGAAATCCATCGACACATACATTAATAACAATCGTTTTTACAATCGTCGATCTTATGGATACTTCATTTAAACAATAAAAAGGTGTTTCTCCATTAATTTGTACTTTAATTGTAGGAAATCTCCGTACTTCAAGGTCTTCATGTAGTACAGAGTGAATCATATTATCAAAATTGTCTATATTAAAATCACAGTATAACCCAGACTGACCTTCTCGCATAATGCCGGTATAGATACAATCTTGCCTAAATCCAGTTTTTCTGACAGCTTGTAAAAAAGTACCGTCTCCTCCAATACTTACTATGATAGAGGCATCCGAGGAATTCTCTACTACATTTAAACCATTTTCTGAAGATATTTTTTTGAGCGCTTTAACTTTGCCATCCATTTCTTCATCAGGATGATAGTAAAAGAAAATATTTTGTCTCTCTGCCATGATGAAACCTCCAAAACTTTTTTATATAACCTACTATAAGTTTACCATGTTTATTTCAACATATCCTAATAAAGGGTTTAAAATATAGTGAATTGCCTAAAAATAGTTTATATCTGATAAAGAAGAAGGGATTCTAATGTGGGGAATAATAGGAATTATTATTTTGAGCTTTTTACTAGTTATGCTAATAATAGCTTTCGTAAAATTATCCATACATATAACATTTCATCACTCTAAAGAGCAAAGTAGTGTATATATTCAAACGATTATATTTAAATGGAAAATATTTAAGAAAGAGTTAAATTTGGATCAAAATCAAGGTAAGCAATTAAACTATATGAATTTTCGTGATGAAATTTTACAATTTATTAAATCGATGCCAACAGTATATCGAAATATTATTCATTTTTTATCACTTATTGAACTTTCCTTCTTTGAATGGAAAACAAAAGGTGGTACTGGAGATGCGGTAACGACAGGAATATCAACAGGAGCAGTTTGGACTATAAAAGGAATAATTATCGGTTTCTTGCGAGAACACATGAAGAAGGTAGACGATTTAATCGTGGAAGTCACACCAGATTTTCAAAAGTCTTTTATACAAACTGATATTCGTTGCATGATAACTATAAGATTAGGAAAAGCTATTTATGGAATTCTACAACTATCAAAGTTAACGGATAAACAGAAGGAGGATACTAATCATGGATCAACATCCAATTGAGGGTTTAATGACTACAGCGATGGAAAGTATACAGAAAATGATAGAAGTGAATACAATCATAGGTGATCCTGTGAAAACTCATGAGGGAACGGTAATTATACCAGTTTCTAAAGTTGGTTTCGGGTTTGCTGCTGGAGGGAGTGAATTCTCCCCTAGTCAAATATATTCAGATGAAAATAGACAACAGGAAATGCCATTTGGCGGAGGTAGTGGTGGAGGGGTGTCTATTACTCCGGTAGCTTTTCTAGTAATTGGAGAAAAAGGCATGGAAATGATTCATTTAGATCAACATACACATCTTTATGAGAAATTAATTGATTCAGCGCCACAGCTTGTAGAAAAAATGAAAAAGTTAATGAAAGAGAATGAGGTTGGAGAAGAGTCCAAGAAAGAAGAATCTCAAAAAGAAGACAACAAAAATAAAAAGGAAGAGAAAAAATCCTCTTTTCATCACTACGACATTTAAAGCGAATAGATCTCCTTAAATGATGTCTAACATTGGACATGTATTTCGATAGGCTTCATAATAAAATGTAGACACAAGATGATTGGGAGAGATAATTTATGTCAAATGTAACCTTTAAAAACGATCCAGTAACTTTACTAGGTGCAGAAAAGAAAGTCGGAGATAGTGCACCAGATTTTACGGTTCTAGCAAATGATTTATCAAAAAAACACTTAAGTGACTACAAAGGAAAAGTAAAAGTTATTAGTGTTGTTCCATCAATTGATACAGGTGTTTGTTCTGAGCAGACTCGTCGTTTTAATCAGGAAGCAACCAACTTAGAAAATGTTCAAATACTTACTATCAGTATGGATCTTCCTTTTGCTCAAAAACGCTGGTGTGCTGCAAATGGTATAGATAGAGTGGATACTTTATCTGATCATCGCGAAGCAGATTTTGGTCAGAAATATGGCGTGATTATTGAAGAGTTACGTTTATTATCTAGAGCTGTATTTGTCGTTGATGAGAATGATAAGATAACTTATGTTGAATACTTATCAGAGGTCAGTAACCATCCTGATTATGAAGCTGTACTATCACACTTAAACAAATAACTTTCAAGGATAGCCATCCCGGAAATTTGGGATGGCTTTTTTGAATAAACCAATCTAATTTATAATTGTGTAATTCGATAAAAAAATCACCTTTTATTTGTCTATTTACTCAAATGAAGATATAGTAATAAACAATTTATTACTGAAATAGAGAATATATGGTTTAATAACTTAAAATAGTGTATAAAAGGGAATAAATAATAACATAGGTTTTTTTAGGTGTTTTTTTATTCCTTTCTTAATTTTTTACATATAAGAAAAGTGTTGATACAATATAAAAGTTGTCAGCATGGATAGGAGGGTATACCATGGAGCAAACGAACGTGGAACTTATTTTTAATTGGCTTGATAAAACAACGGAAAATGTACAACAGGCTAAAAATGAAACATTCTTAGATAGTCTTGTACTAACATTAGAGATGTTGTTCGAAAAAGATGTGCCTGAAAATTTTGATGATATCGCTAAACATAAATTAAACCAATTATTATCAGAAATAAAGGTAAGTGATTTCCAACATGAAGAAATTCGAAAAGGAATATCTCTGGCCATATTAAAAGGGATGAAAGGATCTACACAACAGCAACATTTAATGACTCCTGATACAGTTAGTCTTATTGTAAGTTATTTAGCAAATAAATTGTTATCTTCACAAAAAGAAGTGGCTTTATTTGACCCGGCAAGTGGTACAGGTAATTTACTAACTGCAGTGATGAATCAATTGGATAAAGATGTCGCTGCATACGCAGCGGAAGTTGATCCTACTTTAATTGGGTTAGCTGTACTTAACGCAAACTTACAAGAAAAAGAAGTTGAATTTTTCCATCAAGATAGCTTACGCCCTTTTTTAATGGAACCCGTTGATATCGTTATATCGGATCTCCCGGTTGGATATTATCCTGATGATGTATCTGCTAGTGACTATGAACTAAAGTCGGATGAAGGACATTCTTATTCGCATCACCTGTTTATAGAACAAAGCCTAACATATATGAAGGAAGGCGCTTATTTTGTAGGAGTTGTGCCTGAATTCTTGTTTGATAGTGATCAATCAGATAAACTTCATGCATTTTTACAAAAACATGCACATATTGTTGGCGTTATTCGTTTACCAGAATCAGCCTTTAAATCCAAACAACAAGCGAAGAGCATTTTAATTTTGCAGAAAAAAGGGGAAGCTACAAGTGATCCAAAACAGCCATTACTTGTTCAGATGCCTTCTTTCAAAAATGCTCATGCAATGGCGGACATCTTAAAGAAAATGGACCAATGGTTTGCATCCTATCCAAAAGGGATTAATAGTAAATAGGAGTGAGAGTAATGAGTAATGTGTTAGCAATCAATGCTGGAAGTTCTTCATTAAAGTTTCAACTTATTAAAATGCCTGAAGAACAAGTAATTGCAAAAGGACTAGTAGAACGTATTGGAATGCCTGATGCAATTTTTTCTGTAGAAGCAGATGGTGAGAAAGATAAAAAAGTAACAGAGATTGCAGATCATAGTGTTGCTGTAAAAATGTTATTGGAGTCATTAACTTCTACAGGGGTAATTCAATCATTTGATGAAATAGATGCTGTAGGTCATCGTGTGGTACATGGTGGCGAGTATTTCTCTGATTCCGTATTGATTACGGACGAAATCATTCAACAAATAGAAGAAATATCTGAATTAGCTCCGTTGCATAACCCTGCAAACTTAACAGGAATTCATGCATTTAAGGAAATCTTACCTGAAATTCCGATGGTAGCTGTTTTTGATACTGCATTCCACCAATCAATGCCAGAGGCTTCTTATATGTACAGCCTACCTAGAGAATACTACGAAGAGTATGGGATTCGTAAATATGGATTCCACGGTACATCTCACAAGTATGTTTCCGAACGTGCAGCAGATTTATTAGGGGTACCTTTATCTAATCTACGTTTAATCTCTTGTCACATTGGTAATGGGGCAAGTGTAACTGCAATTAAAGATGGTGAGTCCATTGATACTTCTATGGGATTCACACCATTAGCAGGTGTAACGATGGGTACTCGTTCAGGGAATATTGACCCCGCTTTAATTCCATATATTATGGACAAGACTGGAAAAACAGCAGATGAAGTGTTGAATGTATTGAACAAAGAAAGTGGTATGTTAGCATTATCTGGATTCTCTAGTGATTTACGCGATATTGAAGAAAAATCTGAAACAGATGCTAGAGCGGAATTAGCATTAGATGTATTCGCAGGTCGTATCCATAAATATATTGGCTCTTATGCTGCAAAAATGAATGGACTTGACGCAATCATTTTCACTGCTGGAGTTGGTGAAAACAGTGTAACTATCCGTGAAAAAATCCTAACTGGACTTGAATTCATGGGAATCTACTGGGATCCAAAATTAAATGATGTACGTGGTAAAGAACAATTTATAAACTATCCACACTCTCCAGTAAAAGTAATCATTATTCCAACAAATGAAGAAGCAATGATTGCAAAAGATACAGTGAGATTAAGCGGATTAAATAGTTAATTCGTCTGTAAAATAAATGACAAAAATAGACCTTTTTCTTATCTTCGGATAGGAAGAAGGTCTATTTAGTTTATAATTATTTAAATTTCGCTTTAATTGACGTACAAAATAAAGAGATTATCCTCAGTAGATAATCATGTTATTAATTATTCTCGAATAACTAATACATCACAAGGAGCATATCTTGTTATACTCTCAGAGACACTTCCAATTAGAAAACGTTCTACAGCATTCATTCCTGTTGCTCCACAAATTATTAAATCTGCATGAAATGTTTTGGAAATTTCCTTTGCGATTTTTACTTTAGGGGACCCATATTCAATAACTCGTGCTAAATCTGTTATACCGGCTCCTTTTGCTGTCTCTACATATGAGTTAAGCAATTCTTTTGCGTAGGTTTCAGCACGGTCAGATAAACTGCGATCATAAGCTTCTGCTGTTGCAAAAGTACGAGAATCAACCACATGGGCGAGGATTAGTCTGGAGTTGTTACGTTTAGCAATATCTAAAGATTTATTAAATGCATTTTCTGCGGCTTTTGACCCATCTACAGCTACTACGATATTTTTATATTCCATCAATAATCTCCCCTTTCTTTTCTACTTATTATATACCCGATTTTAAATAACTCCAATCCTTAAAGGAATAAAATAACATAATGTTTTTCAGGTATAGGGTTAAGATAAAAACATGGAGGTGTTATGAATGTCCAAAAAACAAGGAAAAAAGCAATCTTTGTATGAGGATAATAAAGGTGTCGCTGCTGTACAAAATCAATTAAATGAAAGTTATCAAAGTGGTGTCATAGAAGATCAGCTCCATAACAACCGTGGAATTAACACGTTTAATAACCGTAAGGCATAAATACGGAAGGGGGTAGGGACAAAAGCTTTAGCAAAAGATAAATCGGAATGATCCGTCTTTTGATCGAGACTTTTTTTATATCCCACCCCCTACATAGAACATACCTTATAAGTAATAGAGGTTATGATGTTCAACATAGTTTGCTTGGTGTTAAATTGAAACAATAGTGCGCTTCTTCGGAATATTTGTTACAATTTACTTATCGAAGCTCGTACATCAATTTGGAAAAGAGGGTTATACATGAAAATTGGTATTCCTAAAGAGATTATGAATAATGAAAATCGAGTGGCGATTGCCCCTTCAGGTGTTATGTCATTAAAAGATGCAGGACATGAGATTTATGTGCAGACTGAAGCTGGACTTGGTTCGAATTTTACTGATGAACAATATATACAAGCTGGAGCAATAATTGTTTCGACGGCACAAGAAGCATGGTCAAAAGAAATGATTATGAAAGTAAAAGAGCCTCTACAGGAAGAATTTATGTATTTTAAAGAAGGACAAATTTTATTTACGTATCTTCATCTGGCTAATGAACCAGAGGTAACGAAAGCTTTAATTGAGAAAAAAGTAATTGGAATTGCATATGAAACAGTACAACTGCAAAATCGATCCCTACCATTGCTAACACCGATGAGTGAGGTAGCAGGGCGTATGGCTACACAAGTAGGTGCACAATTCTTGGAAAAACCTAAGGGCGGCAAAGGCATTATTCTTTCGAGCATACCAGGTGTGAAAAGAGGAAAAGTAACGATCATAGGTGGAGGGGTAGTTGGAACAAATGCTGCGAAAATAGCAATTGGATTAGGAGCTGATGTAACAATTATTGATCTGAATCCGGAGAGGCTACGTCAATTAGATGATATATTTGGTAGCTCCATTAATACACTTATGTCTAACTCACTAAATATAGGAGAAGCAGTAAAAGAGTCTGATTTGGTTATAGGTTCTGTACTAATCCCTGGTGCAAAAGCTCCTAAGTTAGTAAGCGAAAAAATGGTAGAGAGTATGACTGAAGGATCAGTAATAGTGGATGTCGCTATTGATCAAGGTGGGAATTTTGAGACAAGTGATCGAATTACTTCCCATGATGCTCCAACTTATACAAAGCATGGAGTTCTCCATTATACAGTTGCAAACATGCCGGGAGCTGTCCCTCGTACATCTACAATTGGGTTAACAAATGTTACAGTTCCTTATGCTTTACAATTGGCAAATAAAGGTTACAAACGAGCTTGCCTAGAAAATGAAGCTTTGTTAAGAGGTATTAACACATTAAACGGATTTGTAACTTATAAAGCTGTAGCAGATGCCCATCAATTGGAGTATCGTGATGTAATTAGCATTATTGGCTAGCAGAAAAAATGCTGTTAAAAAACCGACCTTGCATTTTCGCGAGGCCGGTTTTTTAACGTAACTGTTTAATTCACTATTTGTAGGTTTTTCGGATATTTAGTTAATGTTTTTGGTCCTTCTTCAGTCATATGAATCATATCCTCAATTCGTACTCCACCAACATTAGGTACATAAATACCAGGCTCAATTGTAAATGTCATGCCACTTTGTAAAGGTAAATTATTTTCTCCGTGCATGGACGGATATTCATGTGTTTCGATACCTAATCCGTGGCCAATACGATGGGTGAAGTATTCGCCATAACCAGCATCATTAATTACTTTTCTTGCTGTTTGATCTATGACACCAACGGAGGTTCCAACCACTGATTTTTCGATTGCTGCTTCTTCTGCGTTTAATACGGTTTCATAAACATTTTTTTGTTCTTCCGTTAAGTTTCCAAAAGCGACAGTTCTCGTTATATCCGAGCAATATCCTTGATAAATAACGCCTAAATCAAAAAGAACGAATCCGTTTTTCTCTAATTTAGAAGTGGATGGATGTCCATGTGGTGAAGCTGTTTTCGCGCCGGATAAAGCCATTGTTTGAAATGACATTTCTCTAATCCCTTGTTTTTTTAAAGAATATTCGATCGTAGCTACTAGGTCTAATTCAGATATGCCTTCTTGAATCGTTTCTACACCAGTTTGAATACCGAAATCTGCAAGTTCTGCAGCTGTTTTTAATAAAGAAAGCTCTTTATCTGATTTAATCACACGTAACTGTGCAAGTATCTCTTTGGCGTCTTGAAATTGAGCTTCTGGTAATGTGTTTTGGATCGCTTGGTAACGATCCATTGTTATATGATCTTGTTCTAATGCAACCGACTGTGGTTGATGATTTTGTTTGTTCAAGTAATCTTTAAGTATCTCCCAAGGATTTTCGTGATCATAATAACTTAAGATAGTATACTTCCATCCAGCATTCCTAGCATCGCTTTCTTCCATTTTTGGTAATAAGAAAATAGGGTCAAAGTTTTCTGATAGATAGATTCCTACAATTCTTTCATGTGGTTCAGTATAATAATTACTCAAATAATAGACATTGGCTTTTGATGTTATGAATGCGCTATCTATAGTTTGTTCCTTTAACTTATTTAAAAAATTTTCTAAACGCTCTTGCATTTAATTACCTCCTCTTTCCGTATTTTGATATTATAACAGGATATTAGAATTTTTTAAAAGATGACGAAGTAATTCACTATTTTTAGGAATAGAGAAACAATGTATCCTATCTAAATTGAATTTCTATATAGATGTTTAAAAAAGTAATTGAACAGGGAAGAAGTAATAGTAGAGAATAATTGTTAAAATAGATATGATAATTATCCAAATAAGAAGGAGAGATAATAATGAAAGTATCTTATCATGGTCACTCAGTAGTACAAGTTGAAACAGAAACTCATAAGATTGTTATTGATCCGTTTATTAATGGAAATGACGCTTGTGATTTAAATGCAAGTACGTTAGAAACCGATGTAATATTATTAACACATGCACATAATGATCATGTAGGAGACACATTTGAAATTGCTAAAAATAATGATGCATTTATTGTTGCGCCGAATGAATTAGCTAACTACCTTAGTGCACAAGGTTTGAATGCACACCCAATGCATATTGGTGGTTCAAGAAAATTTGATTTTGGAACAGTAAAACTTACTCAAGCATTCCACGGATCTTCCTATGTAGCTGAAGATGGGTCTGTTATATATGGTGGAATGCCTGCGGGAATTCTCCTTACTATTGATGGAAAAACAATTTATCATGTAGGAGACACTGCGTTATTTACCGATTTAAAAATGTATGGAGAAATGCATGATATTGATATTGCATTTATTCCTATCGGGGATAACTTTACGATGGGGCCGGAAGATGCGGTATATGCAGCTGATTGGATCAATGCAAATATATCGGTTCCAGTTCACTACAATACATTTCCAGTAATAGAACAAGATGCGAAAGCCTGGGCTAATCAAATTAAAACTGGAAAAGGTTATGCAATGAATATAGGGGAAGTTATCGATTTGTAGAGATACAATCTATAAGTTCAGTAAGCCGTAGGAATTAAATTATAGGTTCCTACGGCTATTTTTATATGTTGATAGGCTGAAAAATATGCTTTTTTTGGAAAAATAATAAGTAATTATACCTAATAAATTTTAGTTTAAGTCTTTTGACAGTACATAAAAGATGGTAATATAGGTTATAAGAACTATTAATTACCAAAATTTTACTAGAATTGAGGGTGGCGTTGTGGGGAGAAAAGGGGATATTAGTTTCGTTATTACTAATCGGCTTATTCGGTATGCGGAAAGGCGAAATAATTTAAAAAGTGTTGGAGATCATGTTGGGGAAGTTGAAATCCCTTTGGGTATTATTGAAAAGGGAATTATTAAAGATGAACAAGAATTTAAACTAATTATTACAGATTTAGTGCAGCGGAATAATTGGGAAGGAAGAAAATTGGCTTTTACACTACCAAGTAAATTAGCACACCTCTATCAGCTTTATAAATCAAAAGTGAAAGATCGAGAAAGTTTATTAATTGTGAATCAATGGTCTAGAGATAACCCCAGTTATGGAAAACAAAGAGATACATCAAGCCTATTAGTCTATTCCTATTATCTTCATCATATACAATCATATACAGCGTTACTAAACCAATCGAAAGTTCATGCGATAAGAGCGGATGTTGCACCACAAGCTGTGTATCGGTTATATCAAGAGAGAGTATCTTATATACCAAGTGATGTATTGGTAGTATATTGGAATAAAGATGGATTAACTATGACTACCTATTACTTAGGACAGGCTGTCTATACAAAACATTGGGATATGGAAGATAAAACTTATTTACCTGGACTTTTTAAAAAGTATTATACCGAGATGCTTTTTAATCAAGAAACAATTGCCTTTGGTCAAGTTATTCTAAGTGGTGATGTCGATTATCTATCTGAAGTCTATACAGAAATAAGAGAAAACATTCGTTCTCCGATTTATGTATATGGAAATCAATTTATTCCCACTAAATTTATGGATGTCATCGGCGTTTCTATGTGGTAGATTGTAATAATTGGTTATGAAAATTACCTTTTGTTCATAGAATAGTATGAATAAAAGGAGGGATATCTATTGCGACAATATGCTCTACTTCGATTACTTTTAGCCGTTTTTTTCTTATATATTGCTTGGCCATTAATACCTGAAGCAACGACACAACTCGAATATATTTTTTGGGGATGTTGGCTAGCTTTCTTATTCCTTTTTATTGGAGCTAATCTTTCCACACTTTTACAAATTACACATCCTCCTGTAATGGAACAGAAGGAAATTCTAAAGAGAAAACTTGGAAATAATTGAGTTTCCGTATTTTCAACTGTATAATAATAAACAAGATAACGATATAGTACAGTTGAAAGAAGGTGAATGACCATGTCTACAAAACATGAGCAGATCATTCAACATATTATCAATTTGCCTGTGGGAAATAAAATATCTGTTCGCCAGATTGCAAAGGATCTTCATGTAAGTGACGGTACTGCGTATCGGGCGATTAAAGAGGCGGAGAACCAAGGTTTAGTTAGTACCATTGAGCGCGTAGGAACGATTCGAATAGAACGGAAGAATAAAGAAAATTTCGAACAACTTACATTTGCTGAAGTAGTTAATATCATTGATGGACAAGTCTTAGGTGGTAGAGATGGATTATATAAAACACTAAGTAAATTTGTAATTGGAGCTATGCAGCTTGATGCAATGATGCGCTATACACAGCCGAATTCTTTATTGATTGTTGGTAATAGAATAAAAGCACATGAACAAGCTTTGCATGAAGGAGCAGCTGTATTAATAACTGGTGGATTCGATACGGAAGATTATATAAAAAAACTTGCAGATGAAAAAGAACTCCCTATTATTTCCACTAGCTACGATACGTTTACTGTAGCTGCAATGATTAATCGTGCTATATACGATCAATTAATTAAAAAAGAGATAGTATTCGTTGGGGATATATCTACGCCATTTGAAAAAGCTTATTATTTAACTACAAATGACCGTATTGAACAATGGTACCAATTAAATGAAAAATCTTCACATACTCGATTCCCAGTTCTTGATGATAAATTACGTGTAGTTGGTATGGTATCATCGAAAGATATCGTTGGGAAAACGATGGAGCATCGAATTGACCGAGTTATGAGTAGAAAGCCGCAAGTGGTTCAAGAAAAGACATCTCTAGCTTCTGTAGGACATATGATGGTTTGGGAAGGCATAGAATTAGTACCAGTAGTCGGTCAATCTCAACAATTAAAAGGTGTAGTTTCTCGTCAGGATGTTTTAAAAGCTATGCAACAAATTCAGCGTCAACCACAAGTTGGAGAAACAATTGATGATATTGTATCAAGTAATTTGATTGTTAAAGAGGAAGATGAATTGACGTTCACGACGAGAATAATTCCCCAAATGACAAATCAGTTAGGTACCTTATCAAATGGAGTATTTACTTCTCTTATAGCAGAAGCTTGCAGTAGAATGCTCTTAAAAGTTAAGAAAGCAGATATATCCATAGAGAATATAACCGTTTACTTTAGTAAACCAGTTCAGATTGAAAGTGAATTAACGATTAAGCCGAAGATTATTGATGTAGGAAGGCTCTATGCAAAGATTGATGTCGAAGTGTATAACATAGATCAAATGGTAGGCAAAGGCTTAATAATGGCGCAACTAATCAATAGATAAAGTAACTTACACTATATTTTTATAGTAATAATTATAAACAAAACGACTGTAATCGGATTTTAATTAGATTATCAGTCGGTTTTTGTTTTGCAAGATAAACATGATGACTTTTATCCATAAAAAAAGGAAGTTCGATCAATGTCAAACTCCCTAAAAGTACGCGTTCACTAGTTACTAAACGTGTGCTTTTTATTCATTTGGGTTAAGTCGTCGCCATTCGCTCCGGTAATGTCTAGTTTCACCGATCCCTCTTAAGATCTGAGGTAACCCGACAATAAGCAAAAGAATTCCAATAAAAAGGCTTATCTGCGTTAGGTAGTTTAAATATTGATTAATTGCGAATGTGGATAGAAATATACCTAAACAAATTCTTGCTTTACCATTAAAATATTTTTGTGTAAGAGGATCTTTTTCACGAATAATAGCTACCTTATAGTAAATATAGAGAACTGCAGAAAGTACAATAAGAATTGGAAATATAACCATTTTTTTAATCGCTCCTAGCTCATGCTATAATATGAATAATCTATACCGTTAACATTGTAACGTTTTTCCAATAGGATAGCTAGAGTAAATTAGATAGTATATAGGAGGAAGTAGATTGACAAGACAACATATTATTGAAGCAATCAAACAATATAATCGGATAATTATTCATCGGCATGTACGCCCAGACCCAGATGCAATTGGATCTCAAGCAGGGTTAAAGCATCTGATAAAGAATTCTTTTCCTAAGAAAGAAGTTTACATTGTAGGTGAAACTGAACCATCTTTAAAGTTTTTAGATGAAATGGATGTTATTCGTGAGGAGATTTACAAAGATAGTTTAGTTATAGTTTGTGATACCGCTAACCAACCTCGTATAGATGATCAGCGATACACGATGGGCGGGAAGATAATTAAGATTGATCACCATCCAGAAACAGATACATATGGAGATATTCAATGGGTGGATACGAATGCCAGTTCTGTTAGTGAAATGATTGTTGATTTAGCAACATATGGTGAAAAAGAAGGTCTAAAACTAAATAATAATGCTGCACGTCTCTTATACGTGGGGATTGTAGGGGATACAGGAAGATTTAAATTCCCAAGCACGACGAAAAAAACGTTTCAATTAGTTGCGGAGTTGGTTGCTTTTAATTTTGATCGGTCAGAGTTGTATAACGAATTGTATAGCGTAGAAGATAAAATTTCTAGACTGAGTGGCCACATATTGCAAAATTTTGAGCTGTCCTCATCCGGGTTATGTACGATTAAATTAACCGCTGAACTACTAGAAAGATATGACGTTAGTGTGGATGAATCTAGTCAGCTTGTTCAAGTAGTAGGAGATGTGAAAGGTATTAAAGCATGGGTATTCTTTATTGAGGAATCTGATCAAATACGTACACGATTACGTTCTAAAGGTCCTGTGGTAAATGAAGTAGCTTCACAATTTAATGGGGGTGGTCACCCATTAGCATCTGGTGCTACTGTATACAGTTGGGAGGAAGCAAAAGCATTAGAAGCTGAGCTTGAAAAAGTATGTGAAGAATACGAAATATAAATAGAGAAGAGGCTGAGACAAAAGTATTTAATCCAAAGATATTCCGCATGTTTTACTTTTGAAACCTGCTATAGAAACGTCTTTTGATTAAATCTTTTTGTTTTGTCTCAGCCTCATTCAATATAATGAGTTTAACTCGATTTTTGATCAGAACTACTAATCGGAACAAACCAGCACCCAGCATGATCATAATCATATTGTACAGTTATATTCTCTTTTTTTATGGAATTTTCCATTAAGCGGATCAATTCTTTAGTTTCTGCATAAGCGCTAAAACCCTGACGAAGAAGTTGTATTTTTTTATCCCGAATTCTTCTTAAATGGATGGGTAACATAATTAAAACTCCCTTCATTTAAGTATCTTTATAGTTTAAGTATATCCGATACTAAGTTAATTTACTATAAATGGGTGGAACTGTCACATAAGATTCATTATTGTACAGATTCGGGGTATAAAACAATTTCTAATTCTGAATCGATCACAATTTTCTTTACAGAGAAACGATAGGTAAGATCCTCTAATTCAAAACCTTTATGTTCAATAGTAGAATACAATAGTTGGTCTGCTTTAGATAAGGTAGCTAATTCTTCACCAATTAAATGGTCAATTTCCTGTCTAATCAAAGCCTTTAATTGGTCTTGAATAAGTAAATCCATTTTTAGTCGTTCTGGTTCTTGAAAGATGATTTCAATACTTGATACGGTTAATGGTTGCTGAGATTCTTCATCTCTTTCTTCTTTATCTTCAAGTAATGCGTTGTTCTGTTTCTTTAATTCATTGACTTCACTCGTTAATTCTATGTTTTCTTTTAATAAGTCTTCATACATAGATCCATACATATAAATAATAACTAGGTATCCTATAATCGAACCGAAGAATACACCTACGAAAAACAATCTCCAAGTTGGTTTTTTGTGGTAAGGTGGAATATGCATTAGGGTATATCTCCTTGTGCAAACCAATTAATAATTATTATTCCTAACTTTACACCGCCCATTGCTGATAAAATTAATAAAATTTGTTTGAAAAGATCTAATGGTGTTCCATCTAACAGTCCCTTTTCAAAATTTGCAATAGCGTCAAATGTACCTCCTATTGCAGCTACTATCGCCCAAATACGTAATCGGTCAGCAATCCTGCTAATGGAAGTTAGAGCGGCATCCCCAGTAGCAAATTCACCAATACTACCTATAATAGATCCTCCAATAATTACTCCTAGTGCGATAAAAAAACAATGAATAAAGGCAGCGAAAAAACGTTCTTCCATATACATACACTCCTTATGCGGTGTATCCTTATACATATATATGAGATATTGTACAAGTTATGCGGGATCCGATTAAAACCGTATACATGTTCGTTCATTGCTTGTTATAATTAACTTGTTTAGATCAAAAGGCGGGATTTTATGTCATTTACACATTTATATATAAAATCGGGATATAGTTTAATGGAAAGTACCATTACTATCCCAAAATTGATAGATAAGGCAAAACAAGAAAGACAAGAGGCTTTAGCTCTAACGGATATCGGAGTACTCTACGGGGCAATTTCTTTTTACAAGGCATGTATAGATAATGGGATTAAGCCGATTATTGGTCTTACAGTAATGGTGAAGGACGAACAGTTAAATGAGACAGTTCCATGTGTTTTATTGGCAAAAAATAATAACGGCTACCAGAATTTAATTTCATTAAGTACAAACATAAATATAAATGGAAATGAAGAAGTTGAAAAATCGTTATTAGATAACTACACGGATGATATTGTAGGTATTTTGCCTGTTACCACAGGTATGGAGAAAGTTTTTACAGAGGAATTAGGGACTTATTTTTCTTCTTGGAGTAATCTTTTTTCTGATGACGATTTTTATATTGGGGTAGATCGACATAGTTTGGAAGTCATTCAGTCGTTACAGTCGCTTTCGATACCTTTAACAAGTATACAAGAGGTTCGTTATCTTCATGAGAATGATCATATCGCTTATGACTGTCTTCAAGCAATCCGATATGGAGAAAAGTGGGACGGGACTGAAATCAATTCAAAGAATAAACAGCTTCATTTTACTACAGAAAAAGAGATGGAAGATTTATTTCAATATATTGCACCAGAAGCGTTAGCTAATACCGAAAGAATTAAAGATAAATGCAATTTAGAAATTAATATGAATGAACGGTACATCCCATCTTTTCCTGTGCCGAATTCACTAACTGCAGATAGTTATTTACAACAACTTTGTATTAGCAAGATAGAAGAACGCTACAAAGAACGTAATGATCAGATTATGAATCGATTAAACTATGAATTAGAAGTTATACAATCAATGAATTATAGTGATTATTTTTTAATTGTTGCTGATTTTATTCAGTATGCTAAGGATAATCAAATTGCAGTAGGACCAGGTCGTGGTTCATCTGCAGGTTCTATAGTTGCCTATCTATTGGGGATAACCGAAGTAGACCCTTTAGAGTATAACCTATTATTTGAGCGATTCTTGAATCCAGAACGCTTATCTATGCCAGATATAGACGTTGACTTTTCAGATGTTCGCAGGGATGAAGTGATTGATTATGTTAGAGAGAAATATGGACAAGATCATGTTGCACAAATTATAACTTTTGGTACATTTGCTGCAAGATCCGTATTAAGAGAATTAATGAAAACATTAGATGTTCATGAAATGGATATGAACTATGTAATGAAGGAGATTCCAACTCAATCAAATCGGTCGCTTACAGATATACTAAAAGAAAAAGAAGAATTAAAAGCGTATGTAAAGCAATCTTCTAGATTAAAGTTGTTGTTTTCCATAGCGGTAAAATTAGAAGGAATTCCAAGGAACGTTTCCACGCACGCAGCAGGGGTAGTTATAAGTGAAAAGAAATTAACCAACCATGTTCCGTTAACAATTGGAACCAATCAAACATATTTAACACAATATGCAATGGGTGAACTAGAAACAATAGGGTTACTGAAAATGGACTTTTTAGGACTTCGTAATCTATCCTTAATTGAAAAAGTGAATACTGCTATTACGAATAGTAGGCATCGTTCATTGCAACTAGCAGAAATTCCAGAGCAAGATGAAGCTACTTTTCAATTATTGAGAAAAGGTCATACGAATGGGGTTTTTCAATTAGAATCTGATGGGATGAAGAAAGTATTACAAGAATTAATGCCTTCTACTTTTGAAGATATTGTTGCAGTAAATGCTTTATATCGTCCCGGTCCAATGGATTTTATCCCCACCTACATTAGAAGAAAGAAGAATGTAGAACCTGTTAGCTATCCGCATCCTGATTTAAAGCCCATTCTTAGTAAGACTTACGGAGTGCTTATATATCAAGAACAGATAATGCAAATTGCCAACGTGATTGCTGGGTTTACATTGGGTGAAGCAGATATACTTCGCCGTGCTGTTAGTAAAAAGAAAGAATCAGACATGTATAAACAAAAGCAAGCATTCATTGATGGTTGTATAAATAGAGGGTATAAAAAAGAAGTTGCAGATGAAATCTTTAGTTGGATAGTAAGATTTGCAAATTATGGATTCCCGCGAAGTCATGCTGTGGCATATAGTAAAATTTCGTATCAATTAGCTTATATGAAGGCACATTACCCTAATGCTTTTTATGCTGAATTAATTAGTGGAGTTCGCAATCAACAGGAGAAGATCAATACTTATATTCAGGAATTTAAAAAACTTAATGGCAATATACTTCCACCAGATATTAATAAAAGCTATGGAAAGTATGCGGTAGAAAGAAAAGATATTCGTATGGGACTTAGTGCTATTAAAGGTATTGGCATACAACCAATTCAAGAGATACTTCAAGCTCGAAAAGATGGTACTTTTAAAAACTTTTTTGATTTTTGTATGCGGGTCAATTTAAAGATAGTCTCTAGAACCATTATTGAAAATCTGGTGCTCGTAGGGGTGTTTGATTCGATTTACAGAAATCGCGCCAGCTTACTTGCTTCTATTGATCAAGCTATCGAACAAAAGGAATTATTTAAAGAATTTCTAGATCAACCAAGCTTATTTCAAGATCAAATAGAAATGGTGGAAAGTTATACAGAAATAGAAGATTTTACAAAGATAAAGAAATTGAGTGATGAAAAAGAACTCCTTGGATTCTATGTCTCTAGTCACCCGCTTAAAGAATATCGTAAAAAATTACGAAGTGCAGGGAATATCACCTTGTCTCATGCAAAGAAATTAGTAAATACGAGGAAGGTCATACATGCAGTCGTAATTGTTGATGCGATGAAAGTAATTCGTACTAAACGCGGAGATAGAATGGCGTTTTTAACGATAAGTGATGAAGAGCTTGAGATAGATGCTGTATTATTCCCTGATTTATTTAGACAAATTAGCAATAAAGTGGAAGAAGGCATGTTATTGCAAATTTCCGGGGTGGTAGAAGATAGAAAACAAAGACTACAAATCGTCATTCAATCAGGACACCCATTTCAAGAAAGTGAACTGGAAAGACATGAGCCCTCCGGTGAAGTTTTTATACGAACACATTCTAGTAAGAGAACTCAGGTTATAGAAAAATTAAGACAACTAGCTGAATTAGAACCGGGAGAGATACCGATTATTGTTTATGACAGAGATTTAAAGCAGTCTTATCGACTTTCAGAACATTATTCTTTACGCGTTGATCGTAAAGTTCAGAAACAATTAGAAGGATTTTTTGGTAAAGAGAATGTGGCAGTCAAATGATAGTGATGACTTTACACAGTTATATCATTTGTTATAATATATAGAGGTCACAAGTGGTCTGACCACTTGCGGTATCGCTATTTTAAAATATGTATTATCGATAACGAAGTTTAAAAGGAGAGGTACTCTTATGGCAAACTTAAGAGATGAAGCTTTGCATTTACATAAAGTAAAGCAAGGTAAATTAGAAATAAATACAAAGGTTCCCGTAAAAGATGCAAAGGATTTAAGTTTAGCTTATTCTCCTGGTGTAGCAGAACCATGTAAAGAAATTTATGACCGTAAAGAAACAGTATATGACTATACGATGAAAGGTAACATGGTTGCGGTAGTGAGTGACGGATCAGCGGTATTGGGATTAGGGAATATCGGACCTGAAGCTGCACTACCGGTTATGGAAGGGAAAGCAGTATTATTTAAAGGTTTTGCTGGAGTAGATGCTTTTCCAATTTGTGTAGATACACACGATGTAGAGCAAATAGTTCAAACTGTTAAATTACTAGAACCGAATTTCGGGGGAGTAAATTTAGAAGATATTGCAGCACCAAACTGTTTTATTATTGAAGATAGATTAAAGAGTGAGACAAATATTCCTATTTTTCACGATGATCAACATGGAACAGCTATTGTTACAGTAGCTGGATTAATTAATGCATTAAAACTAGTAGGAAAGAAATTCTCTGATATTAAAGTTGTAGCGAATGGAGCAGGTGCAGCTGGTATTGCAATTATTCGTCTATTACAAAGCTTCGGTGTACGAGATATGATCATGTGCGACTCTAAAGGTGCAATATATGAAGGACGGCCATACGGTATGAATACTGTAAAAGACAGTGTTGCTAAGTATACCAACGCCAATAAGGTTGAAGGTAGTCTTTCAGATGTGCTAGAAGGTGCAGATGTATTTATTGGTGTTTCTGTTGGCGGTGCTTTAACAAAAGATATGGTAAGAAGCATGAATGATGACGCGATAATTTTTGCAATGGCAAATCCAGATCCAGAAATCCTTCCAGAGGATGCGAAAGAAGCAGGAGCTAGAGTGATTGGAACAGGACGATCTGATTTTGCCAATCAAGTTAATAATGTTCTAGCTTTTCCTGGTATTTTCCGCGGAGCATTGGATGTTAGAGCGACTAGAATAAATGAAGAAATGAAAGTAGCAGCCGCTGAAGGGATAGCTACGCTTATTTCCGATGATGAATTACACGATGATTATGTTATTCCGTCACCGTTTGATGAAAGAGTAGCACCATTAGTAGCTTCTCATGTTGCAAAAGCAGCAATGAGTACTGGAGTCGCTAGAATGAATGTAGATCCTGAAGAAGTAGCAGAAAAGACAAGGAAATTAACACAGCAGGAAAAATAAGGAGTGAATCCCCGCATGACAGTAACAAATAAACAAAAGGTTTATCAAAGCGTAATTAAAGAGTTACAGCGCTATATAGAGATAAACCATTTAAATGCCGGGGACAAGCTTCCTTCCGAAAGAGAGCTTTCAGATAAACTTAATGCTGGAAGATCTTCCATAAGAGAAGCTTTACGAGCATTAGAATTAATTGGGTTAATAGAAACAAGACATGGAGAAGGTACATTTCTTAATTCTTATCAATCCTTTCAAACAGTTGAACTTCTATCTTCTTTCATCTTGACTCAAAATAATATAAAGCATGAAATACCTTGGACTAAACAAATCATTGAAAAAGAAGCAACTAAGCTTGCGGTGGAAAATCTTACTGAAAAAGATATAGAGGAACTAGAGAAAATAGATCAATTGTATGAAGCAGATGATTTACATCATAAATTCTTTTCCTTTTTGTTAAAAAGGACGAATAATTTGTTAATGGATCGAATTTGGATGCTCTTAGAAGAGTTCTCATCTACTGTCCCAAAGCAGTATTATATCGATGGATTCTACCCTCGATTGATTAAATCTATTCGTGATAAAGACTATGAGTCAATTGAATGCATTTTTACAAATCCTTCTTAAAAACAAGTTGAACTAATTTTTTATAGATACTCGACGAGTTTCGATACTTTTTTCAGTTAATTATCTATATAGTAATTTTATATGCATGTCCAGGTGTTTAAAGGGGGAATAAACTTGCTAAAAGATCTCTTCGGCAAGCGGAAAAAATATGCATCCATTCCAAGTGAAAAAGCGAAGATGGATGTGCCAGAGGGTTTAATGCAGAAATGTTCAAACTGCAAAAAGATATACTACCGTAAAGAAATGGTAAAAGCTTTACAAGTATGCCCTAATTGTGATTATCATCATCCTATGACAGCATGGGACCGAATCGACAGTTTATTTGACAATGGAACATTTGAGGAATGGGATAAAGAGATTACATCAGCAAATCCTTTAGATTTTCCTGAATATGAAAGTAAGATTGCAAAGGATCGTGAAAAAACGTCTCTTTCTGAAGGTGTGGTTACGGGAAAAGGAAAGGTAAACAACGTTCAGATTGCCTTTGCAGTGATGGATTCTCACTTTCGAATGGGAAGTATGGGGTCTGCAATTGGCGAAAAAATTACAAGAGCTATTGAAGCAGCAAGAGAAGAATCAATTCCATTTGTAATTTTTACTGCTTCTGGTGGTGCTCGAATGCAAGAAGGCGTTTTAAGTTTAATGCAGATGGCTAAAACATCTTTTGCAGTTAAAAGATTTCGTGACAGTGGAGGGTTGATGATCTCTGTAATGACACACCCGACTACTGGTGGTGTTTCAGCAAGTTTCGCTTCCATTGGAGATTATAATTTTGCAGAACCTGGAGCATTAATTGGTTTTGCAGGTAGAAGGATTATTGAACAAACTATTCGCGAGAAGTTACCAAGTGATTTTCAAACTGCAGAGTTTCAACTACACCATGGACAAGTTGATAAAGTAATCCATAGACAGGACATGAATGATACACTCGGCAAGTTGCTTAAAATGCATATGGATGGGAGACAACTTAAATGACTCCAATACTTGATTTTGAGAAACCAATTGTAAATCTTAAAGAAAAAATAGTTGAATTAAAATCGTTTACGGAAAATAGTGAGATCGATTTAACGAAAGAGATTGAAACCTTAGAAGAAAGACTAGCCAGACTGGAAGAAGATATTTATGGGAATTTAAAACCATGGAATAGAGTTCAGATGGCTAGACATCCTGATCGTCCTACAACAATGGATTATATTGAACGGATATTTACTGACTTTATTGAGTTTCATGGTGACCGTTTTTATGGTGAAGACGAAGCGATAATATCAGGTATTGGATATTATAAAGATTCCCCAGTCACTGTAATAGGACATCAGCGCGGGAAGGACACTAAAGAAAATATCCGCAGGAACTTTGGAATGCCACATCCTGAGGGATATCGTAAGGCATTACGGCATATGCAACAAGCAGAGAAGTTTAATAGACCAATTATCACGTTTATTGATACTAAAGGTGCTTATCCTGGTAAAGCGGCTGAAGAAAGAGGGCAAAGTGAAGCGATCGCCAAAAATTTGATGGAGATGGCAGGTTTACAAGTTCCCATTATATGTATTGTTATTGGTGAAGGTGGTAGTGGGGGTGCACTTGGTCTAGGTGTTGGAAATCATATTCATATGTTAGAGAACTCTACATACTCTGTGATTTCACCTGAAGGTGCTGCAGCAATTTTATGGAAGGATTCGACTCAAGCTAAAAAAGCAGCTGAAACCATGAAAATTACTGCGCCTGACTTAAAGGAATTAGGCATCATAGATCAAGTGATTTCCGAACCAAGAGGTGGAGCTCATCGTGATGTAGATTCTCAAGCAGAACTAATTGATAATATAATAAAACAATCTTTAGTTGAATTAATGTTGCTTTCATCAGAGGAGTTAGTAGATAAAAGATGGGAAAAATATAAACAAATGGGGACATTCATGTCTTAATAAAACAAAGGCTGATAAAAATTTTTATATCAGCCTTTTATTTTTGCGAGAAATTTTGTAAAATTAGTAGGTTGTGGGGTTTATGATTGATATTTAAAGATTTTTTCTTTATCTTTAAATATATAGTTAGTACTTTGGCATTTAATGATTATTTAATTGGGGTGAACAATTCATGAAAAGAATAGGAGTATTAACAAGTGGCGGTGATTCTCCTGGTATGAACGCTGCTATCCGTGCGGTTGTTCGTAAGGCGATTTATCATGACCTAGAAGTTTACGGTATTAAAAATGGTTATCAAGGATTAATGGATGGCAATATTGAAAAAATGACTTTAGGGTCTGTAGGTGATATTATTCATCGAGGTGGAACAATACTGTTTTCTGCCAGAAGTGAAGAATTTAAAACAGATGAGGGTCAATTTCGAGCTATTGAACAACTTAATAAGCATAATATAGATGGTTTAGTTGTTATTGGAGGAGATGGAAGCTTCCAAGGTGCAAAAAAATTAACCGAGAAAGGTTTTCCATGTATAGGTGTACCGGGTACGATTGATAACGATATTGCAGGTACAGATTATACAATTGGTTTTGATACATCATTAAATACAATTATAGATGCTGTCGATAAAGTACGAGATACTGCTACATCTCATGAAAGA
Organism: Oceanobacillus iheyensis HTE831; assembly: GCF_000011245.1. Classification (NCBI taxonomy): domain Bacteria; kingdom Bacillati; phylum Bacillota; class Bacilli; order Caryophanales; family Bacillaceae; genus Oceanobacillus; species Oceanobacillus iheyensis. The sequence goes on along the minus strand of NC_004193.1, from coordinate 2,207,983 downwards.
ACTTACATTATTGAAGTAATGGGAAGAGATGCTGGTGACCTAGCACTATGGGCTGGGTTAGCTGTTGGCGCAGAAAGTATATTGATACCGGAGGAAAAAGAAGACTTCTCCAGTATTGTTCAACGCTTAAAAAATGGACATGACCGTGGCAAAAAACATAGTATCATCTTATTAGCTGAAGGTGTTGGTAGTGGCTTTGAATTCGGTAAGCGAATTGAAGAAGTTGCAGAACTTGAGACTAGAGTTACAGTTTTAGGTCATATTCAGCGTGGTGGATCACCCACAGGGCAAGATCGTGTTCTTGCAAGCAGATTGGGAGCCAGAGCTATTGAATTGTTGATTGATAATCAAGGTGGAAGAATGGTTGGAATTCAAAAAAACGTATTAGTGGATTATACATTTGATGAAGTGTTCAATGTTGAACATACAATCGATAAAGGAATGTATAAACTTTCGAAAGAATTATCAATCTAAGTATGTGAGTCATTCTTCATGGTTATAAAGAACAATATAGATAAAAAGCGTCTGATAGATTAAAAATCAACTTTAAAGGAATATGCAGCAATATCAAGGAGGATATATAATGAGAAACACAAAAATCGTATGTACAATTGGTCCTGCATCAGAATCAATTGAAAAGTTAGAGCAACTTATTGAAGCAGGAATGAACGTAGCTCGTCTCAACTTTTCTCATGGAGATTATGCAGAGCATGGCGCACGGATTGAAAATATCCGAAAAGCAGCTAAAAATAAAAATAAAACAGTAGCAATTCTTTTAGATACTAAAGGACCAGAGATTCGTACTGGTAGCTTTAAAGAAGGTAGAGCAGATCTTATGCAGGGCAACCCTGTAACAATCGCTATGGATGAAGTAGAGGGGACTGCTGAGAAATTCTCTGTTACATACCAAGGGCTAATCAATGATGTACATGAAGGTTCAAAGATTCTTTTGGATGATGGACTTATTGAATTAGAAGTAAAATCTATTGATAAAAGTAAAGGTGAAATTGAAACTATTGCACTTAACTCTGGGGAAATAAAGAATAAAAAAGGTGTTAACGTTCCTAATGTTTCTGTAAATCTACCCGGTATAACAGAAAAAGACACCAATGATATTATCTTTGGAATTGAACAGGGTGTTGATTTTATTGCTGCATCTTTTGTGCGTCGAGCTTCGGATATTTTAGAAATTAAAGAAGTGCTAGATCAGCATCAGGCACAGTATATAAAAATCATCCCTAAAATTGAGAACCAAGAAGGTGTCGATAATATCGATAGTATTCTTGAGGTAAGTGATGGATTAATGGTAGCTCGTGGTGATTTAGGAGTGGAGATCCCAGCTGAAGATGTACCATTGGTACAGAAAAAATTAATTAAGCAATGTAATAATGCTGGAAAGCCAGTAATTACTGCTACACAAATGTTAGATTCGATGCAGCGTAATCCACGACCTACACGTGCAGAAGCATCAGACGTTGCTAATGCGATTTTTGATGGCACAGATGCAATTATGCTTTCTGGAGAAACTGCTGCGGGAACCTACCCAGTAGAATCTGTACAAACAATGAGTAATATTGCACTAAAAGCTGAATCTGCATTAGATCATAAACAAATGTTAGAAGAACGTTCACAATATGTCGATATGACTATAACAGAAGCAATTAGTCAATCCGTTACGCACACAGCATCCAATTTAAATGTTGATACAATTATCACACCGACAGAAAGCGGACATACAGCTAGAATGATTTCTAAATACCGTCCGAAAGCTTCCATTCTAGCAGTTACTTTTAACGAAGTAGTAAATCGTCAACTATCCTTAGTTTGGGGAGTGCATGCTGTTCTGGGTAAACCAGCGACGTCTACTGACGAAATGCTAGAAATTGCAGTTGATAAAGGATTAAATACAGGAATCTGCAGTAGAGGAAGCCGTGTCATTATTACGGCTGGTGTACCTGTTGGAGAGAGTGGAACAACTAACCTGTTAAAAGTTCATGTGATTGGTGATGTGATTGCTAAAGGACAAGGAATTGGAAGAAGAAGTGCATATGGACATGCCGTATTTGCTAAAACGAATAAAGAAGCTTTAGAAAAAGTACAAGACGGTGATATTTTAGTAACCTATGCAACAGAAAAAGAAATGATGCCTGCAATTGAAAAAGCATCAGCTATTATTACAGAAGAAGGTGGATTAACTTCTCATGCAGCTGTTGTCGGATTAAGTCTTGGAATTCCAGTAATTGTTGGGGTTGACAATGTATTTGAAATTCTTCAAGATGGACAAGATATTACTGTAGATGGTAACCGTGGAGATATCTACGCTGGCCATGCAGGTGTATTGTAATTTAAAAATAATAGTTAAGGTTCCTGCCATTTTAGGCTAGGAACCTTTTTCATTTCAATATAGGAATAACCATTTAGTAATTTTAGGATAATGCTATCACGAAATTTCTTTCTTGTTATCTTCCATGATAAAATAAGAATGAAAGGATGATTACAAATGCAATTAAGATTTTTATTGTTATTGTTAATTGTTGTTCCTGCTCTTGAAATAGGAGTATTTATATGGTTAGGCAATGTAGTAGGTCCATGGTGGGTTGCAGGTTTAATAATTGCAACTGGTCTATTTGGTTTTTATTTTGTTCGGCAACAAGGTGCAGAAACATTTAGAAAAGCGCAACTACAAATGCAACAAGGTTATGCTCCTAGGGAAGAATTAATAGATAGTATCGCTTTGTTTGTTGGTGCTGTACTACTCATTTTACCTGGATTTATTTTGGATGCAGTAGGACTAATTCTTGTATTGCCTTTAACAAGGAATTTAATCAAGCATCAATTAAAACGATTAATGACCCGTATGATGGGAAAGGGAACTATTATTTATCGAAGATGGTAATTATCCCTTAATATATTTAAAGAGAAGATGGAATACACCAGTTTCTATCAATCCTTTAAATAAAACAAGTAATATTGGTGATAAAAATATCCCAATAAACCCTAGTACTTTTAAACCTATGAACATGCCGATAAGCATTACTAATGGGTGAATACCAATAGACGAAGATAATACTTTTGGCTCGAGGATTTGTCGTAATATAACTACAAATCCATATAATAATGATAATCCAATCGTTAACGAATAATTACCTGTTATAAAGCTAAATATGATCCAAGGAATAAAGATAATTCCAGTACCTACGTACGGGATTATGTCTGCGATAGCAGCAAACAAAACAATTGTAAGAGGATGCTCTACTTGCAGGATTAGTAACCCGATAAGTATAATACATGCTGTTGTAAATACTAGAATTAATTGCGCACGAAAATAGCCAACCACTGCAAGTTTAAAATGGGAGGCTATTTTATTTTGAATCGATTGTATCCGAGCGGGAAATATTTCCTTAAAAAATGAGTGAATACGATCCATTTCATAACTAATCATACAAGCAGCAATAAGTATAAAAACAATGTTTGTTACAGAACTAGGAATTGCAGCAATAAACATTGGAATATTACTTATTGTTACTTGTAAAAACGAAGCTCCTCCAGATGCAATTAAATCACTAAGTGTGGCGATATAGTTTTTAACGGTCTCCTGATACCCTTGATCTAATGAGTCGATGTAAGAAAGTACTTTTTCATACATAGGTAAAATATGAGTATTGAACATATTCTCTAAATATAAAACAAAGTGTTGATAATGAGTGGGAATCTTGTCAGCGAGAAAAATCGTACCTTGGTATAATTCAGTAATCGCTAAAAATAACGCACCCGTAAATAATGTTAAAAAACACGTAACAGTAATAATGATTGCTGGAATCTTAGGGAAGTTTAGTTTGTTTTCAATCCCACGAACCATTGGTTGAAACAAAGAAGCAAGAATATAAGCAATAAGAATGGGATATATAAATGGGAAACTAAAATATATAGCAACTATAACAGTTATGGTTAATCCAATGACGAGAATAGCTCTAAAAATTCTTTGCATTAGCTCAGTACTCATGTTATTTCCCTCACTTTTTATCCCGTAAGTTACAGGCAGTAATATACGTTCTTCAATCGAAAAGGAACAATGATAGATAAACTGCCTATATCTGAATCTGATCCCCTTATTTTTATTAAGGAAAGTACCCTCACTAAAAGAAGTTTTGCCTAATAGCTTGTACTAGTTTATGAAACTACAATCAAAAAAAGAAGTAATTTTAAGCATCAATGGCTATATCGAAAAGAAAGCGACATAACGTCGGCATAATTAGTATATTTAAGTAAATATTAAAAAATTAAACGGTTTCATTTCACAATCAACGAATAATCCTTTATAATGAGACTTGGGGTAGACAAAAATAGGCTCTTTTTGTCAGATTAGTAGATTAAAACTGACAACTTTTGCTAATGTGATAACATTAGAGTAAATAGCTTGTGATTGTCTTATTTTATAATTCGCATTCTTAGTAATGCTTGAATCATTTTTAAAAAGGAGAGGGTTATTTTGACAGCATCGACAAAGGGGTTAGAAGGTATTGTCGCTACGCAGTCATCGATTAGTTCGATTATTGATGATCAACTATCCTATGTAGGGTATAGAATTGATGATTTGGCTGAAAATTCAAGCTTTGAAGAGATTATTTATCTACTTTGGAATCAAAAATTACCGAATAAGTCTGAATTGGATGAATTAAAGTCTCAACTGGCTGAAAATATGGATATACCTGATGCAATTATTAATCACTTGCGTTCCTATGATTTGAATACGGTACATCCAATGGCTGCATTACGTACTGCAATATCATTGCTTGGACTATATGATAATGAAGCAGATGTTATGGATGAACAAGCTAACAAACGAAAAGCGGTTCGTATTCAAGCACAAATAGCAACAATCGTAACCACTTTTTCTCGTATTCGTAAAGGTCAAGAACCTGTAAAACCAAAAAAGGATCTTAGCTACGCAGAAAACTTTATATATATGTTAAATGGTAAAGAACCAGAGGATATCGAAGTAGAAGCAATTAATAAAGCGCTCGTACTTCATGCCGATCATGAACTTAATGCATCCACCTTTACTGCTCGAGTATGTGTGGCTACATTATCGGATATTTATTCAGGGATCACTGCAGCAATTGGAGCATTAAAAGGTCCATTACACGGTGGTGCTAATGAAAATGTCATGAAAATGCTAACTGAAATTGGCGAAGAGGAAAATGCTATTCCTTATATAAAAGAAAAATTAGCAAATAAAGATAAAATCATGGGTATGGGACATCGTGTATACCGTACAGGAGATCCTCGTGCAAAATTTTTACGAGAGATGTCAAAAGAACTTACAAAATTAACTGGACAAGAAAAATGGTATAATATGTCAGTTAAAATAGAAGATTATATTAAAGAAAATAAAGGGCTTCCTGCAAATGTAGATTTTTACAGTGCATCAGTATATCATAGCTTGGGTCTTGATCATGATATATTCACACCATTATTTGCTGTAAGTCGTACTTCAGGATGGATTGCTCATATTCTAGAACAATATGAAAATAACCGTTTAATTCGTCCACGTGCAGAGTACACAGGTCCAGAATTACGTGACTATGTTTCTATTGAACAAAGAGGTTAATATAGATAAACTAGAGAAGATACATTGCGAATAACATTTGGGAGGTATTATAAATGACACAAGCTGAAAAAATCGTAGTAGAAAACGGAAAAATGAACGTACCTGATACGCCAATCATTCCATTTATTGAAGGAGACGGAACTGGTCCAGATATTTGGGCTTCTGCTCAAAAAGTTATAGAAGCAGCGGTTGATAAAGCGTATGATGGTAAGAAAAGTATTGAGTGGATGGAAGTATATGCTGGTCAAAAGGCATATGACAAAACTGGCGAATGGTTGCCAAAAGATACACTTGATAAAATTAATGAATATAAAATTGCTATCAAAGGTCCCTTAACTACACCGATCGGTGGAGGTATTCGTTCCCTTAATGTAGCATTACGTCAAGAGTTAGATTTATTTACATGTTTACGACCAGTGCGTTACTTTGAAGGAGTACCTTCGCCAGTTAAACGTCCAGAAGAAGTAGATATGGTTATTTTCCGTGAAAATACAGAGGATATTTATGCTGGAATAGAATGGCAAAAAGGTTCTGACGAAGTGAAAAAAGTAATTAACTTCCTAAAAGAAGAAATGGGAGTAAAAAATATTCGCTTCCCAGAAACGTCAGGAATTGGTGTAAAACCAGTATCTGAAGAAGGTACAAAACGATTAGTGCGTTCAGCTATTGACTATGCACTTAATGAAGGTCGTAAAAATGTTACTTTAGTACATAAAGGTAACATCATGAAATTTACAGAAGGTGCTTTTAAAAACTGGGGTTATGAAGTAGCTGAGCAAGAATACGGTGATAAAGTATTTACTTGGGCAGAGTACGATCGTATTGTAGAAGCAGAAGGTAAGGATGCAGCTAATAAAGCACAAGACGAAGCACTTGCTTCTGGTAAAATTCTTGTGAAAGATGCAATTGCTGACATTTTCTTACAACAAGTTCTTACTCGTCCGAAAGAGTTTGATGTTGTAGCTACGATGAATTTAAATGGTGACTACATTTCTGATGCACTTGCAGCACAAGTAGGTGGAATTGGAATTGCACCTGGAGCGAACATCAATTATGATACTGGACATGCGATTTTTGAAGCGACACATGGTACTGCACCTAAGTATGCGGGATTAGATAAAGTAAATCCATCTTCTGTTATTCTATCCGCTGTACTTATGTTAGAACACTTAGGTTGGAGAGAAGCTGCAGACTTAATTACGAAATCAATGGACAAGACGATTGGTTCAAAAGTAGTTACGTATGACTTTGCACGCCTAATGGATGGAGCAAAAGAGGTTAAATGCTCTGAATTTGGACAAGAACTAATTAAAAATATGTAAAGCATCAAATGGAATGTGCTGTAGGGATAAGAACTAGCTATTCACTTAGAATACTTTCTTCATTCCTACGCCTCCATTTGAAATTAGATTTTACGATAAAGGAGATTTTTCGATGGGTTTAAAACGTAAAAAAATATCAGTAATTGGTTCAGGTTTCACTGGTGCAACTACTGCTTTAATGGTGGCGCAAAAAGAATTAGGCGATGTTGTATTAGTTGATATACCTGACATGGAAGACCCTACAAAAGGTAAAGCTCTGGATATGGCAGAAGCAGCTCCTGTTCAAGGGTTTGATGCAAAAATTACTGGTACATCTAATTATGCTGATACAGAAGGTTCTGATCTCGTTATCATTACGGCTGGAATCGCTCGTAAGCCAGGAATGAGTCGTGATGATTTAGTTAATACGAATGCTAATATAATGAAATCCGTTACCAAAGAAATTGTACATTACTCACCAAATACAACAATTGTTGTATTAACTAATCCAGTGGATGCGATGACATATACAGTATTTAAAGAGTCTGGGTTACCAAAAGAGCGTGTGATTGGACAATCTGGAATTTTAGATACTGCACGTTTCCGTACATTTGTAGCAGAGGAGCTTAATCTTTCTGTCAAAGATGTAACTGGCTTTGTTTTAGGTGGTCATGGAGACGATATGGTTCCACTTATTCGTTATTCTTATGCTGGTGGAATTCCATTAGAAAAATTAATTCCTCAAGAACGTTTAGATGCAATTGTCCAACGTACTCGTACTGGTGGAGGAGAAATTGTTAATCTATTAGGTAATGGTAGTGCCTATTATGCACCTGCAGCTTCTTTAACTGTTATGGCTGAAGCAATTCTAAAAGATCAACGCCGCGTGTTACCTACTATTGCATATCTTGAAGGTGAATATGGATATCAAGATATCTATTTAGGCGTTCCAACTATCTTAGGCGGAGAAGGAATTGAAGAAATTATTGAGTTAGACTTAACGAAAGAAGAAAAGGCACAACTTGATAAGTCTGCTGACTCTGTTAAAAATGTACTAAATGTACTTCAATAAACAAGTAAACTGCTCTATATGTCTATTAGTAGATGTATAGGGCAGTTTTTATCTGTTTCCAACAGTTCTTCCATCGATTCGAATATTTACTAAATTAATTCAATGGAATCTAGTATGATTGATTCGATTATATCCAATATAGAAGCTCATTCTTAAGCTATGATACAGTTAAAATACTTTTGGTTACCATGTTAAGTTTTTTTAACATTTTGTGATTCGTTATACGTAGCTGGATAATAATGATAATATAAGAGTATAGAGTTGGTAATAATTTGGTAAGGAAATGCTAGGGGGAGTACTAATGAGTAAAAGAATATTAATCGTAGATGATGAAAAGTCTATTGTAACATTACTAAAATATAATATGGAAAATTCAGGTTTTGAAACGGATGTTGCTTATAATGGACAAGAAGCGATTAATAAAGCAGAGGCAAGCATGTATGATTTAATTGTATTGGATTTAATGCTTCCTGAAGTCGATGGGATGGAGGTATGCCGTACATTAAGAATGAATCAAGTAAATACACCAATTCTTATGTTAACTGCAAAAGATGAGGAATTTGATAAGGTACTTGGTTTAGAAATGGGGGCAGATGATTATTTAACGAAACCATTTAGCCCAAAGGAAGTTATTGCAAGAGTAAAAGCAATTTTACGACGATCCCAATTATCTAATAACCATGGGTTTCACGTATTAAAAATAGGGGAATTAAGTATATATCCTGAAAGATATGAAGCAGAAATGAGTAATAATATCATTACTTTCACTCGAAAGGAATTTGAATTATTGTATCATCTTGCAAAACATAAAGGGAAAGTAATATCACGGGATCAGTTATTGAGTAGTGTATGGGATTATGACTTTATTGGAGATACTCGAATTGTAGATGTTCATATTAGTCATCTTCGAGATAAAATAGAACCTAATTCTAAAAAGCCTGTATATATCAAGACAGTACGCGGCTTGGGCTATAAAATGGAGGAGCCTGTTTCATGAAAGTAATCTTTTCTAGAACTTTACTTCCAAGTATGATTATTACTATATTGAGCTTATTATTGACTGGTTGGCTGATCGTTCAAGCTGAGTCTAATTGGATAATGGTTATTGCTGTATTAATTGTTCAATTTATGATTATCTCGATATTATTTATACAATTTTATAATCGTTATACTCGTCCGATTGGTAAAGCCACAAAAACAGTCGATCGGCTTATCGAAGGAAATTATAGCGCTCGATTTTATAACGGTAATAGTCCTGAGATGGAAGAATTAAGTGTCAAAGTAAATACCCTAGCAAGAAATATGAGTGAAATTGCAATACAAGAACAGATGCAATCCGAACAATTAACAACAATTGTTGATAATATGCAAAGTGGACTAGTATTAATTGATGAAAAAGGTTATGTTCATGTTGTAAATCGAAAATTTCTTGAGATGTTTGGTGAGGAAGAAAGTAATTATAGAGGACATCTTTATTATGATGTGTTTGAAAATGAAAATGTACATGAAACTGTCCAAAAAACATTTTTGTATGAAGAAACTGTTAAAAAATCATTTGTGCATCGAGAAGGATTAAACAAAATTTATGTGGAAGTGGTCGGCGCACCGATTTTTAATGAAAGAAATATGTTAAAGGGTGCAGTACTCGTACTTTATGATATCACTGAACTAAAGAAATTAGAAAAAATGCGTAAAGATTTTGTAGCGAATGTATCTCATGAACTTCGTACACCAATTACTTCTATTCGTGGTTTTGCTGAAACTTTATTAGACAACAATATCACGGATCCGGCTACGAAGGAGTTTATGGAAATTATTTATAAGGAAAGTCATCGATTACAATTGCTAATTGAAGATTTACTTGCTCTTTCAAGGTTAGAAAGGGAAGATTTTCGACTATTAATAGATAATTATGATGTAAGACAAATGGTAGAAGAAATTTTACCACAACTTCACCAAAAGGCAGAAAATAAAAATCTAACATTCGATTTAGAGGTTCCAGATCAACTGACAATGCGAGCGGATAAAGATCGTATGAAACAAGTATTAATCAATTTGATAGATAATTCTATTCATTATACACCTAGTGGTGGAGATATCTGCTTAGCTATTTCAGAAGAAACGGATGTAATACATTTTCAAGTAAAAGATAGTGGAATCGGAATGGATGAAAAATCACAAACGAGAGTTTTTGAGCGATTTTATAGAGTAGATAAAGCCAGAAGTAGAAATACGGGAGGAACCGGTCTAGGACTGGCGATTGTAAAGCATATTGTTGAAGTCCATAAAGGGAAAATAGATGTAGAGAGTACCTTGAACCAAGGAACTACGATTCATATCTATATACCAAAGTAAATGAAGAAGAGTTGACGTCGCAACAGCCGTCAGCTCTTCTTTGTTATTCGTTAGGTAATAAATGCATGAAATTCACGTATTTTTTCCTTTTCTTGAATGAGAATGCTAAAATAGAGCTAAGGATTTAGATGAGAGGATGGTAAATCGAATGTCAAATAAGTTAGTGCTCATTGATGGAAATAGTATTATCTATCGAGCATTTTTTGCGCTGCCTTTGTTAAATAATGATAAAGGTGTTTATACCAATGGAGTATATGGATTTACTACAATGCTATTGCGTATTTTAGAAGAAGAGAAGCCAACACATATGTTAGTAGCTTTTGATGCAGGTAAGACAACATTTCGTCATTCAACTTATAAAGAATATAAAGGTGGACGTCAAAAAACCCCACCTGAGCTTTCGGAACAATTTCCCGTTCTCAAAGAGTTACTGGATGCTTTCTCTATTAAATATTATCAACTTGATCAATATGAAGCGGACGATATTATTGGTACGTTATCCAAACAAGCAGATAAAAAAGATTGGGAAGTTACCGTTATTTCAGGTGATAAAGATTTATTGCAACTGGTCTCTGAACAAGTAACGGTAAGTGTCACAAAAAAAGGTATTAGCGATATTGAAAAATATACTCCAGCCTATATGTTGGAAAAAATGGAAATAACTCCAGACCAGATTATCCATTTAAAAGCATTAATGGGTGATAGCTCAGATAACATTCCAGGCGTTCCAGGAGTAGGTGAGAAAACTGCTACAAAATTACTTAAACAATATGAGAACCTTGAAAACGTTTATGAGCATATAGATGAAATATCTGGAAAGAAATTAAAAGAGAATTTATCTAATCATCGAGAAGATGCCTTTATGAGTAAGGAGTTAGTAACGATAAATCGTGAATCACCTATTGAGATAACTCTTGAAAACTTACCTTATCAAGGTTTTCAAACCTCGAGTGTTGTACAAATATTTAAGGATCTTGGTTTCCAGTCACTACTATCCAGAGTTAGTGAAGAGACAGAAGATGACGCTGAGCAACCTAATATAGAGATGGAGTCCATTGAATTTGATGTGGTGGAGAATGTAACGAAGGATTTATTTACGGATAATGATGCGTTGTACATTGAAATGCTTGGAGAAAATTATCATCTAATTCCAATTGAAGGAATAGCTGTTGTCAATAAAGAGAGGGCTTCTTTTATCCCAACAGATATTGCACTCAATTCTAATATATTTAAAGCATGGGCGGAGGACCCACAAAAACATAAAATTGTTTTTGATGCAAAGCGAACTAAGGTTGCCTTGCTTCGTAACAATATAAATATGCAAGGAATTATTTTTGATTCCCTTCTGGCATCTTATCTATTAAATCCGGCTGAGAACAATCATGATATACCAGCGATTGCAAATCGGAAAAGTAGATCGGATGTGCAATTTGACGAAGAAGTGTTTGGAAAAGGCGCAAAACAAAAAGTTCCTGAAGCAGACGTTTTGAATGAGCATGTTGTTCGAAAAACACAATTATTATTTGATCTCTATCCCGAAATGGAAGAAGAACTAGGAAATAATGAACAATATGAGTTATTAAAAGAATTAGAGATGCCATTAGCTCTTATCTTAGCTGAGGTGGAACATTATGGTGTTCAAGTAGATATTGATAAGTTAAAAGATATGGGTGAGGATCTAAAAGAAAGGCTAAGTACACTGGAGCAAGAAGTTTATGAATTAGCCGGAGAGACATTTAATTTAAATTCTCCAAAACAGTTGGGGCCAATCTTGTTTGAAAAATTAGGATTACCTGTTATTAAAAAAACAAAGACTGGTTATTCTACTGCTGCAGATGTGTTAGAACAACTCGAAAATGAACATGATATAATCCCAAAACTATTAATGTATCGTCAATTAGGAAAGTTGCAATCCACTTACATTGAGGGGTTATTAAAGGTTGTGCGGAAAGATACAAGCCGAATTCATACAAGATATAACCAAGCTTTAACACAAACAGGTAGGTTGAGTTCGATTGAACCAAACTTACAAAATATACCTATCCGTTTAGAAGAAGGTAGAAAAATCAGACAAGCTTTCGTACCATCGAAAGATAATTGGATTATGTTTGCTGCAGACTACTCTCAAATTGAGCTTCGTGTATTAGCGCATATTGCAGGAGACGAAAAGTTAATTAAAGCATTTAAAGAAGATACCGATATTCATACCCAAACAGCTATGGATGTGTTTCATGTAGAGTCGGATGAAGTAACGTCAAATATGCGAAGACAAGCCAAGGCAGTAAACTTTGGTATTGTTTATGGGATAAGTGATTATGGTTTATCACAAAACCTTGGTATAACGCGCAAGGAAGCGAAAAAATTTATCGAGAGATATTTCAATAGTTATCCTGGTGTAAAAACGTACATGGATGAAATCGTGCAAGAAGCTAAGCATAAGGGATTTGTATCAACAATCATGAAACGGAGAAGATACTTACCCGATATTACAAGTAGAAACTTTAATATGCGTAGTTTTGCAGAACGTACAGCAATGAACACTCCAATTCAAGGAAGTGCTGCAGATATTATTAAAAAGGCTATGATTGATCTTGATCATCGTTTGAAAGAAGAAAATTTACAAGCAAATGTATTACTACAAGTACACGATGAGCTTATTTTAGAAGCACCAGAAAATGAAATTGATAAATTAAAGGAAATAGTACCCGATGTAATGGAAAACACAGTGGAATTAGATGTACCTTTAAAGGTGGACTATTCATTTGGAAAAAGCTGGTTTGATGCTAAGTAAGGAGAAAAAATAAAGATGCCTGAATTACCTGAAGTAGAAACAATAAAAGAAACATTGAAACTTTTTGTATGCAATAAAACGATCAAGCATATTGATATTGAGTGGCCAAATATGATTAAGCATCCTGACGATGTTGAGGAATTTAAAGCATTAGTTACTGGTCAAACGATTCGTTCAATGGGAAGAAAAGGAAAATTTCTTTTGTTTTATCTTGATGAATATGTTCTTATCTCCCATTTGCGGATGGAAGGAAAGTATAGTGTTCATTCTCCAGGAGATCCAGTAAAAAAACATACCCATGTAACGTTCTATTTTTCAAATGGAGAAGAATTACGTTATAACGATGTTCGGAAATTCGGAACCATGCATGTTTATCCAATTGGTGAAGAGTTTATGCATAAACCTTTAAACCAACTTGGTCCTGATCCGTTTGACACATCGTTTAATTTAGAATACTTTTATGAAAAATTGAAGCGAACAGATCGATATATTAAAACAGCTTTGTTAGATCAATCAATTGTTACTGGACTGGGGAATATTTATGTGGACGAGACCTTGTTTCGGGCGAATGTTCATCCGCTGAAACGTTGTAGCAAGTTATCGAAACAAGAAGTAAAAAAGTTACAAATAAATGCAAAGGAAACATTACGAGATGCAATTAAAGCTGGAGGTACAACGATTCGTAGTTATGTGAATACCCAAGGAGATATGGGGATGTTTCAACAAGATTTATATGTTTATGGTCAGCATTCTAAGCCGTGTAGAGTTTGCGGCGCAGATATTATTAAAATAAAGGTTGGTGGAAGAGGCACTCATCTATGTCCTACTTGCCAGCCGAATAAGCAAGGTGTGAGATAATGACATTAGTTATTGGTTTAACAGGAGGAATAGCAAGTGGTAAAAGCACTGTCTCCTCCATGCTCCTTGAAAAAAACTTTCCTGTAATTGATGCTGATCTAATTGCACGAGAAGTAGTAGAGCCAGGTGAAAAAGCATATGATCAAATTTTAGAAGCATTTGGGAAAGAAATCATCCAAAATGATCAAAAGATAGATCGACCCAAATTAGGATCAATTATTTTTACGGATGAAGATAAAAGAAAGCAGTTAAATGCGATTGTTCATCCGGCTGTTCGGAATCGAATGCTAACCAAAAGAGATGATTATATTAACAATGACGTACCTTGTGTTATATTGGATATTCCTTTGTTATTTGAAAGTAACTTAGGTTATCTAGTTGATAAGACATTAGTTGTTTATGTAGATGAGGATATTCAACTTACCCGTTTGATGAAAAGAAATGAGTATAGTGAAAAAGAGGCTCTGGATCGAATAAAAGCACAAATGTCTCTCAAGGAGAAAGCTGACTTAGCCGACATCGTTATTGATAATAATCAATCAGTTGAGGAGACCAAATTACAGTTAGATAACGTTCTACAAAAATGGAATATAAGTTAAGTAATTTCACAAGAGTAACTGATGAGCTTTAAAACGTTCATCAGTTACTCTGTTTTATTTCAAGCATATATATTCAGCTCATAAGATATTATAATAACGTAATAAGTAGAAAAGATGCCTCTTTTTCGTTGTTTTTAACACATTAACGATAATTTGTGTTATACTAATTATGCATAAAAGGTTATGAGTATATCATAATTAGGGGGATTATTTCTTATGAATACAAAACGTATCGCAATTACTGGATTTGGTCGAATAGGGAGAATGATTTTTCGACAAGCAATACAAAATGATCAGTTTGAAGTTGTCGCTATCAATGCTAGTTATCCAGCTGAAACATTAGCACACATGGTGAAATATGATAGTGTCCATGGAATTTTTGATGGAGATGTGAAAGCGCTTGAAGGATATTTAGAAATAGATGGTAAAAAAGTGGAAATTGTAAACAATAGACAGCCTGAACTTCTCCCTTGGAAGAAGTTAGATATTGATATTGTTATTGAAGCTACCGGGAAATTTAATTCTAAAGAAGCAGCTGGATTGCATATTAAAGCAGGTGCAAAAAAAGTAATTATAACTGCTCCAGGCAAACAAGTAGATAAAACAATTGTAATGGGAGTTAATGAAGCTGCATATATTCCTGAAAGTGATGATGTCATTTCAAATGCATCATGTACAACGAATTGTTTGGCCCCCGTTGTAAAAGTGATAGATGATCATTTTACGATAAAAAATGGCTTAATGACAACCGTCCATGCTTTTACGAATGATCAAAAGAATTTAGATAACCCACATAAAGATTTACGAAGAGCAAGAGGATGCACACAATCAATTATTCCGACAACAACAGGTGCTGCAAAGGCACTTGGGGAAGTTTTGCCGCACTTAAATGGAAAATTACATGGTATGGCTTTAAGAGTGCCAACCCCAAACGTATCTTTGGTAGATTTAGTCATTGATGTAGAAGAAAATGTTACAGTAGAACAACTAAACCAATTATTTAAGGATGCTTCAAAAGGATATATGAAGGGAGTATTGGAATACTCGGATGAACCTCTCGTATCTATTGATTATACAACAAGTGATTTTTCCGCTATAATTGATGGGTTATCCACCATTGTAATGGAAGGCAAAAAAATAAAGGTAATTGCTTGGTATGATAATGAATGGGGATACTCTAAACGTGTTCTTGATTTAGCTCTTTATGTAGGGGACCGCTTAAAAAAAGAAATGAAAGTATGAAGAAATATATAAACAATAAATAGAAACGAACAATGAATAGGAGAAGATTATTTATTCTCTACCATTGTTCGTTTTTTATTTTTGGAATCTATACCGTGATTGATAACTTTTTATTGACGCTAAAGCGTATTTATTGTTAAAATTTTATTTTGTAACTTTATAAACAGTAGTCTATCTTATTTAACTAGAGCATTTGTTAAAAACATGTTAAAATAATAGAATAATAATACTAATTCTACGAACGTTTGAGGTGTGTTTCCAAATGTCAATCGGCTATAAGATAAGGAATTTCTTTAGTAATCATGCAGAAACAAAAGATCGTCATGTGGATAAAAAATTGCAGACCCATTACTATAAATCAAGCAAAGATTCCGTAATGAAAGTTATTGAATCCTATTTTGCATCAAAAGATACATATTCTATCAATGCTGTTTCTAAAGAACATGGGGAGATTAGTGCAACAACAAAAAAAGACAAGCGTGTCTTTATCGTTGCAACCATTATTATGGTACGACCTTATCATACTGCTATTGATTTTTCTGTGACCACAGAAAGTTTGCTACAGCTAGATTTTGGACATAGTTCTAAAGTTATTCAAGAATTATATGAACATATAAATAAAGAACTTCAGCTAATTTCGGAACATTAGAGAATGGGGTTGAACAATGATGCGATGTTCCAATTGTCAAAATAAGAATACTAAAGTGTTAGACTCTCGACCGATAGAAGAAGGAAGAGCAATCAGACGACGTAGGGAATGTGAACGGTGTGGATTCCGGTTTACTACTTTTGAACGAATTGAAGAAGTTCCTTTAATTGTGGTAAAGAAAGATGGTGTTCGTCAAGAGTTTTCGCGAGAAAAGCTAATGCGCGGTCTTATACGGGCATGTGAAAAAAGACCAGTTGCTTTAGAAACCATAGAAAGTATAGCGCTAGAAGTAGAAAAAAAATTACGAAATGCAGGTAATCCAGAAGTTTCAAGTAATTCTATCGGTGAAATGGTAATGGAACTTTTATCGAAAGTAGATGAAGTTTCGTATGTTCGCTTTGCATCTGTATATCGCCAATTTAAAGATATAACTGTGTTCTTAGATGAATTAAAAGATATAATTAATACGGATAAATCGATGAAAGATAAATGAAAGAGTAGAAAGGGTGTGTGATTTATATGAATTTTATTGGGAAGATTCTACCTATTGATGGGTACTATGTAATGAAAAAAGAACATTTACCTGTGGATTACGCCGTTTCGCTTACTCATTTATATCAACCATTAATAGGCATTTATGCTGTTTCTCTATATCATACCCTATTGCACGATTCAAGTATACATGCTGGTGGATCCCCACAGACACATCACACACTAATGAATTACCTTAATCTTTCATTGGATGAAATTTACCGATCTCGTTTAAAATTAGAGGGGATAGGTTTACTAAAAACTTATAAAAATAAAGAAGAAAATCGTGATTTTTATACATATGAATTGTTACGTCCGTATGCTCCAACCGATTTCTTTAAAGATGACATGCTATCGCAATTGTTATTACATCATATTGGAGATCAAAAGTTTGATATGTTATTTTCTCATTATGTTCCTAAAAATCTCGAATATGGAGAAAATATTACCGTCGACTTTAGCGATGTTTTTCAAACAGTAACTCCTACAGAAAAAGTAGCTAATGTAGAAAATTATAACTACCAACATAACTCAGTAAATTATGAAGTTCCAATGGACTTTAGTTGGATAGAACAAATGTTACACAAGCGTATGATACCTGTTAATCAAGTTTTAACTATGGATACTAAGCGTCTCATTTACCAAATGAAAGTGCTGTATAATTTGGACAGTCATGAGATTGAACGTGCTTGTCAATATGCTATCAATGAAGATTATCAATTTAATCAAAAAGAGTTCAAAGCAGCATGTCATGATATATTTCGTTCAAACAATAATCAACAATCTGTCCGGCTGTCTGAAAAAAATAATCAAGAAGTTAAGAAGTATGAAGTAACTAAACCGAAAACCAAGAAGGAACAATTAATTTATGAATTAGAAAGAATATCACCGACTCAATTATTGAAAGACTTATCAAGAGGTAATGATGCGTCAGACCAAGATATTAAAGTAATAGAGACTGTCATGACAAAACAAGATTTACCTGCACCAGTAATGAATGTGCTTATTCATTATGTATTATTACAATCTAATATGAAACTTTCCAAAGCATATTTAGAAAAAATAGCTAGTCATTGGTCACGGCTAAACCTTCAAACAGCAAGTGATGCAATGAACTTTGCTAGGCAGGAACAACAGAATGTTCAATCTAAAGTTAAGAAGAATAATTATACCAGACGTCAGAATACAACGAAGGAAGTTATCCCTGATTGGTTTAAAGAACGGAAAAACAAATCACAAGTAACTTCTGAAAAACCGGACACTTCGATGGAAGATCAAGAAAAAATAGCATCTAGATTAAAACAATATTTAAATGAAAATTAATCAAGATGTATAAGGGTGGTTAAGTGTGAAGCCGATACAATCAGAATTGAAAGCATGGATGAAGAAAAACAAAAACTTCCAAACGAGTTATCAGAATATCAGGAAAGAAGTATTAGACGACCCATCCATTAAGCATTTTTTAGCTAATCACCCAGAGTTAACAAGTGAAATTATCGATAAACATTTAATAAAATTATATGAATATAAGTCTCAATCCAAGCAATGTGACCGTTGTAAATCGCTTGGAGGATGTCAGAATATGATACAAGGATATTCTCCTGTGTTGGAAGCTGACAATAATGATATTCGGTTAAGTTATGAAAAATGCCATAAAAGACTTGAAGAAGAGCAAAATGAACAGCAACAAAAACTTATTCAAAGTCTTTATATGCCGAAAGAAATTCTTCAAGCAAGAATATCTGATGTTATTCAAGACGAGCACCGATCGAATGCTCTAGGAAAAGTTCTTGATTTTTTAGAAGCTTCCAAGCAAGAATTACCAAAAAAAGGACTCTATCTATATGGTTCATTTGGTGTTGGAAAGACTTATCTTTTAGGTGCAATTGCTAATGAACTTAAAAAGCTTGAGTACTCAATTTCATTAATATATATGCCGGAATTTGTTCGTGAAATTAAATCCTCTTTTAAAGATGATTCATTCAATGAAAAAGTAGATTTCTTTAAAAAAGCAGATATACTAATGTTAGATGATATGGGCGCTGAGATGCAATCTGCTTGGTTTCGAGATGAAGTGTTAGGTTCCGTTTTACAGTACCGTATGATGGAAGGTTTGCCGGTTTTTATTACATCTAATTATGACTTGGATCAACTAGAGCAAGAATTATCTACAACTAGGAATGGCGTAGAACAAGTGAAAGCAGGAAGAATCATTGAGCGGATTAAGCAAGTTACAACAGACGTGAAGCTAAGTGGGCCGAATCGTCGAAGCTGAGAAAACCTTTTATTGAACTCTATTAATAAAGTTCAATAAAAGGTTTTTTTGATACATCCATATCTTTTTTCATAAAACCATTTGCTAGTTTGAGTAGTTTATTCATTTTTTTAAATGGTTGTCCATATAATGTAACAGTTCGGTTGTGGATGAGGGTGATATGTATTGGTGGAGGTATTTTTTGAATTAGACAAAGAAGTTGTAAGTTTTTGTGAGTCTGTCTTTCGTAGAAATAGGAAGATGGAATTGAATTGGAAAACAAATGAAGATTGGGGAAATCATTTAACGATTGATGAAATATTACCTGCTGAAGATCTTCGCAAAACAATAAGTAATGCGATGGCAGATGTAGTATTAACACATCGTTTAGGTAATATGATTCGAAAAATGATTAATGAATATTATTACACGGAGCAAGAAGAAATCGAACGTATACATGATCTAACCAATTGGATTTTGACAGGGGAGGACGAGGATAGTAAGCATCTACGTAATAATAAAGATATTCATGGTTTACTGACCAAGTTGTTTGAAGAAAATATTGAATTTAATTCCGAAATTCATTTTGATTCATTAGTGAACTTTCGTTTATTACCTTTCCGAGATGAAATTAGACGAAGTGTCGGAGATGCCATTGATGAGTTTAGACGGGAGGAAGATCATCAAGCATTTATTGATATGTTACGTGCCTACATACAGAAGAAAGATGTTGGTATGGAGATTATTCATATTATGCAAGGTGATACCTTCCAATTTTATTATGATAATGGGAAACAATTATCGCGTTTAGAGCTAAGAATGCTAATGCGTGAAGAACCATTATACGTCGTCGGTCTACATGATAATGAATTTAATCTTGCTCCGCTAATCGCTATGGGGCCAAAGAAAATTAAGATTTATGGAGATGATCCATCAGAACCGAAGACGTTAACGGTTATTAATGTCTTTCAAGAAAAGGTCGATTTTGAACCAACCCGCAATTTTCCTTTTTCTTACTATTTAAAAAATGATTAGGCAGGCTTGATTTTCTGATTTGAAAGGTCTATAATACGAATAAATAACTGTATATTATTCGTGATGATAAGGACAAGATTATTTATAATTCATAATCTAGAGAAGGTATCCGTTGGCTGAAAGTTACCTTTATGAGATAAGTAATTACCACCTTGGAGCTTTGCTGGTGAATAGTTAGTAACCAGCAACGTATTTCTGCGTTAAAGATATAATGAAGCTATCCAGATATGGATAGGAATTAGGGTGGAACCACGACGTTACCAACGCTCGTCCCTTTGCTATAGTGCAAAGGGATGGGCGTTTTTTAATTATTTGAAAAAGGAGAATGAAACATGGCAGATTTATCGATTATTTTCCCAGATGGGTCAGAGAAGCAATTTCCAGTCGGAACTACGGGTGAAGAAATAGCAGCATCAATATCACCAGGTTTAAAAAAACAAGCACTTGCTATCAAACTTGATGGTGAACTTGTAGATTTACGAAGAGAATTATCATCTGGTGGAAGCATTGAAATCATCACATATAAAAATAATGAGGGCCTTGAAGTGTTACGTCATTCAAGTGCACATTTGTTAGCTCAAGCTATAAAACGTTTGTTTAACGATGTGAAACTTGGTGTCGGTCCTGTCATAGAAGAAGGATTTTATTATGATATTGATATGGAGCACAAATTAACTCCAGAAGATTTACCTAAAATTGAAAAAGAAATGAAGCGTATTATTGATGAAAATTTAGAAATCAAAAGGGTAGAAGTTTCTCGTAATAAAGCTCAAGAAATGTTTAGCGATATTGGCGATGATTTAAAATTAGAACTTATCGACGCTATTCCGGAAAATGAACAAGTAACGATTTATGAACAAGGAGAGTTTTTCGATTTATGCCGAGGGATTCATGTCCCTTCTACAAGTAAAATTAAAGCATTTAAATTATTAAGTATTTCTGGAGCTTATTGGCGTGGAGATAGTAACAATAAACAATTACAACGAATTTATGGCACAGCTTTTGAGAAAAAAGGACAATTAGAAGAACATTTACAAATACTAGAAGAAAGAAAAGAAAGAGATCATCGTAAATTAGGAAAAGAATTAGGTATATTTACAGTATCACAAAAAGTTGGGCAAGGCTTACCGCTTTGGTTACCAAAAGGAGCAACGATTCGTCGTAATGTAGAACGCTATATTGTTGATTTAGAAGAAAGATTAGGATATAGCCATGTTTATACTCCGGTCCTGGGAAATGTAGAACTGTATAAAACAAGTGGACATTGGGATCACTATCAGGACGATATGTTTCCAACAATGGAGATGGATAACGAAGAACTGGTACTTCGTCCAATGAATTGTCCTCATCATATGATGGTATTTAAAAATCAACTCTGGAGTTATCGTAATCTGCCAGTTCGAATCGCTGAGCTAGGAACAATGCATCGACATGAAATGAGTGGTGCGTTAGCTGGCTTACAACGTGTACGAGCAATGACATTAAATGATGCACATATTTTTGCTCGTCCTGATCAGTTAAAAGAAGAATTTATTCGTGTAGTTGAATTAGTACAACATGTATATAAAGATTTTGGTATAGACGATTACTATTTCCGATTATCTTATCGTGATCCGGAGGATAAAGAAAAGTATGTTGATAATGACGAGATGTGGGAAAAAGCACAAGCGATGTTAAAAGAAACAATGGAAGATATGAATTTAGAATATGTAGAAGCAGAAGGTGAAGCTGCATTTTATGGTCCAAAATTAGATGTACAAGTCAAAACTGCTCTAGGCAAAGACGAAACCCTATCGACAATCCAATTAGATTTCCATTTACCAGAGCGATTTGATCTAACATATATTGGAGAAGATGGTAATCAACATCGCCCAGTAGTTATCCATCGCGGTGTAGTATCAACAATGGAACGATTTGTTGCTTTCTTAATTGAAGAATATAAAGGTGCTTTTCCAACTTGGCTTGCACCGGTACAAGTAAAAATTATCCCAGTTTCATTACAAGCTCATTTGGATTATGCGAAGGATATTGAAGAAAAGCTTCGATACCAAGGAGTTCGTGTAGAACTTGATGAACGAGATGAGAAAATTGGATATAAAATTCGAGAAGCACAGACACAAAAAGTTCCATTTGCTCTAGTATTAGGAGACAAAGAAATGGAAAGTAACAGTGTTAATTATCGTAGATACGGAGAACAAGATACCGAGACATTGGAATTTGATCAATTCTTAAATCTTATTAAAGAAGAAGTAGATAATAAGAAGATTAAATAAGCGTTATTGATAAGGAATATTATAAAAACCGAACTGTAACAAAATGTTATTCATTTTCGCTACAGTTCGGTTTTTTGTGAGCTCAGGTTGGGCTTTATCATTCGATAACAAAAGTTCCGCACCAGTTCATACTCTATTAGCTTATTTGAAAGGACAATGTGCCCAATGATAGAAGTTCAATAGCAACTTTTGGCACTTTTTTCCAATAGGAGGAAGTAGTAGACTAAAAATTAATAAGGAAATGATGTTTTCTCTCGCATCCAGCCAAGAAATAGACCTCTTTTAGAGCGGTAGAAATAGATACTATTCTAGAGGAGGTGAAGTGGTAAGGGTACTAAATTAAAAATTTAGGAGGAGAGAAAGCATGAAACGAATAAGGACAAAAGGAGTAACGATTGTAATAGTTATGTTGATTGTGATATCTAGCCTCACACTTACACCTTTTACCACCTCAGAAGCTTCTTTTCAAAAAGAAAATCCATTTATACGAGCTTTTTGGGTACAAGCATTTGAACCCGGCTTAAAAACTCCAGAAGAGATTGATGAACTAGTTGACGATGTCCATAAAGCTAATATGAATACAATTATTGCGCAAGTTAGCAGAAGACATGATGCATATTACCAAAGTGATGTCTTACCATTTACAGAGGACCCATCCGTACCAGAAGGATTTGATCCTTTAGGTTATTTACTAACGAAAGCACATGAAAAAGGAATCGAAGTTCATGCTTGGGTGGTTGTAGGTCCAATGTGGCATAGCGTTTATGGTGATGCTCCATCAGATCCAACGCATATTTGGAATCTACACGGTCCGGATGCTCAAGAAGAGAGTTGGGCAACGGAAGATTATAATGGTAATGTACCATACTGGCAGCCCTATCTTGACCTTGGTCACCCTGAAGCAAGAAATCATGTTGTTGACATGGTGAATGATATTGCGAAAAATTATGAAGTAGATGGAGTCCATTTGGATTACATTCGATATCCAGAAGACGGGAAGGGATATAATGCTACTTCTTTAGCACGATTTCATGAGGAAACAGGACGTACTGATCGACCGCCAGTAAATGATCAAGAATGGATAGCTTGGAAAGTAGAACAAGTCGATTCATTAATCAAACGTGTATATACGGAGCTTCTGACAGTGGATTCTGATGTGGAGTTATCGGCAGCTGTATTATCATGGGGATTTCATAATCCAAGTAATACACATTGGTGGAATATGGATCCTGTTCAGCGAGCACATCAGAATTGGAAAGAATGGGTTCAAGAGGGGTATCTAGATTATGCGTACGTTATGAATTATGATAGTGATGCCGACCCGCGTAGGGCTTTACGTTTTGATCAATGGATTGAATGGCAAAAAGATTTACCGAGAAATCGAGGTATAATAATTGGTCCAGCGCTCTATTTGAATACAGTAGCGGATAGTATGAATCAAATTAATCGAGCGTTAACACCATCTGTTAATGGTAATATGGCTGAAGGAGTAAGCCCGTATGTATATAATATTTGGAGTAATGATGGTCTTCCTAAATCTGAACTAATTGATTCACTATACCTACCTACTGAACATAATGAAGGTAAGCCACCATTTGAAGCACCGACAGAGTTACCTGATCCTTCATGGCGTCAGGAAAATCAAGGACATTTATTAGGCCAGCTTACTAATGAACAGTCTGCAGTAGAAATTCTAATCCGACGTGGCAAAAATGGTAAAATCATTAAAACAGTAGAAACAGATGCTAATGGCTACTTTGTCGCTACGGATCTCTCACCAGGAAATTATTTTATCCATTATAAGAATAGTGAAGAACGAACAAAAGTACAAATTAAGAAGCAACAAGTAACAAAAACACTTCTGAAAGATTAGAAGGAAATCCTTGAGGTAGAGCGGATCGGTTTGGTTCTATCTCAAGG
This sequence comes from Oceanobacillus iheyensis HTE831, assembly GCF_000011245.1. NCBI lineage: Bacteria > Bacillati > Bacillota > Bacilli > Caryophanales > Bacillaceae > Oceanobacillus > Oceanobacillus iheyensis. The sequence goes on along the minus strand of NC_004193.1, from coordinate 2,183,492 downwards.
AATTTGGATAAGTGATTGACAGTATTACCGTGACATGGTATTCTAAAACAGTTGTATAAAAGTTAGTGAAGCTGTATTGACGTCATAGACGGGATATGGTAAGCTATAAAAGTTAATAAAATGATCTAAGACAAGTAGAAGCACCCGCTTCTCACCTGATTGACACCGATTATGGTAGTTGACTGGTTCCAACCTTTTATTTAAATGTATTTGGAGATGTGTGGGTGCGTGTATGTACCGACACTTTTTTAATTGCATAAAATAAGCTTGTCAAATAGATCAGTAACAATAAACTCGGAGGTGGCTGGCTATTAGCAAGGATATGAACGTTAATGAAAAGATTCGTGCTAGAGAAGTACGACTTATCGACTCAAACGGTGATCAGCTTGGAGTAAAATCTCGTCAGGAAGCATTAGATATTGCAACAACAAGAAATCTTGACTTAGTACTAGTTGCTCCAAATGCGAAACCGCCAGTATGTCGTATCATGGACTACGGTAAATATCGTTTCGAGCAACAGAAAAAAGAAAAAGAGGCTCGTAAAAAGCAAAAAGTCATTAATGTAAAAGAGGTTCGTTTCACACCAGGAATTGGTGACCATGATTTTGAGACAAAATTGAAAAACGCTCGCAAGTTCCTTGAAAAAGGGGACAAAGTAAAAGCTGCAGTGCGTTTCCGTGGTCGTGCAATTACCCATAAAGAGCTTGGTCGTGAAGTGTTAGATCGTTTCGCTGAGGAAGTAAAAGACCTTGGTACGATTGAAACAAAACCTAAAATGGAAGGCCGTAATATGTTTATGATGGTCGCTCCAATTAATGAAAAAAATTAATACGTAACAGTAGATAACTAGGAGGAATGAATTATGCCTAAAATGAAAACTCATAAAGGTACAGCAAAGCGTTTTAAGAAAACGGGTTCTGGAAAAGTAAAAAGATCTCATGCATACACTAGTCACATGTTTGCAAACAAATCACAAAAACAAAAACGTAAATTACGTAAAAGTGCACTTGTTTCTTCTGGAGATTATAAGCGCATTAAAGATATGCTACCAAAATAATACAATAGTAGAAATGGATATGAATTAGGAGGGATTTCTTATGCCACGTGTAAAAGGTGGAACAGTAACGCGTCAACGTCGTAAACGCGTATTAAAATTAGCAAAAGGTTACTATGGTTCTAAAAGAACTCTATTTAAAACAGCAAAACAGCAAGTAATTAAATCTGGTCAGTATGCTTATCGTGACCGCAGACAGAAAAAACGTGATTTCCGTAAATTATGGATCACACGTATTAACGCTGCTGCTCGTATGCATGACTTATCTTACAGTAAATTAATGCACGGATTAAAAGTTGCTGGAATCGATATTAACCGTAAAATGCTTTCTGACCTTGCAATTAGCGATGAAAAAGCATTTGCTCAGTTAGTTTCTCAAGCAAAAGAAGCGTTAAAATAAATAACTAGAAAAGGCCGAATCCGAGTAGGATCGGTCTTTTTTTAAACAAATAGGTGGTAATTCTACAAAAATAGGAGTGTGAAATGCGAAATGGAAGAATCGGGTAGTTTGTTATATTATTTAGTGGCAGCGAATATTATAGGCTTTGTAATCATGTACATCGATAAAAGGAAGGCTGTACGAGGGCATTATCGAATTCCTGAAAGAACGTTTTGGCTACTCGGAATCCTTGGTGCAAGTGTTGGTATATATTTAGGTATGCAAACATTTCGACATAAAACGAAACATCGATCTTTTACCATTGGCATACCTGTCCTTATTGTTATTAATGTGATTAGTTTTAGCTGGATTCTACTTTTCATGTCATAAAGGCTCGTCTACTGTCATATAGATATATGGAACTTTGTATAATGAATAGAAACGACAAAGGAGGTGGAGGATGGAATATATAGGAAATTATTTATTTTCTATAGTTGAAATGGGTGGAGTTCTCTCACCGCTTTTATTTATTATATTTCATTTATTTAGACCGTTGTTATTCTTACCCGTTGTATTTATATGTATTTCAGGTGGAGTATTGTTTGGACCTGTAGCAGGATCAATTTATTCAATTATAGGTATAACACTTTCAAGCTTACTATTCTATGGCTTAATGGGATGGACGCCAAAATCTGTTCAACGTTTGATTGGAATAAAGCAAAAATTGTTAGGTAAACACGTGGAATTGACAAAATCCCAGATTACCTTATTACGATTAGTTCCTTTTATACATTTCCATCTGTTATCTCTATGTCTTATCGAAATAAGTAATGGATTTAAAGATTATGCACGATCATCTATGTTCTCAAGCATACCATTAGCTATGGTGTACACCTCAATAGGAGGCTGGATTTCTAATTTGAATCCAATATTTATTGGAATATTGTTAGTTGCTTTACTACCCATGTTATATCTACTAAGAAGAAAAGAAATCATTATCAAATGGCAAGAATTTTTCTCCGCACAAGACTCTCAACAACACACTTCATTATATCGTTCTCCTTCTTAAACACACGTGAATCTACGTGTGTTTTTTGTTATAGTGGATGTATACTTATATAAGTTGGAAGTGGTTGGGTGGAATTAGAATTAATATTAGATATGATAAAAAATCGAGTTACAAAAGTACTGCATAAAAAACTAGAAGGAATTTATTTACACGGATCTATCGTATTAGGTGGATTTCAAAAGAATAAAAGTGATATTGATTTGATCATTGTTATAAACCAGCCCTTGAACTTACATGAAAAACATAGATTACTAATATACTTTTTATCACTATCAATGGCTACTTATCCGATTGAAGTTTCTGTTTTAGTAAAGAGTGAATTAGAAAATTGGAAGCATCCAAGTACTTACGATTTCCATTATAGTGAATATTGGAGAGATTTTTATGAAAATGCTCCTATTAGCAATGTAAACACATTTCTAATGGAACTTCATACCGACCCAGATTTGGCTGCTCATCTGACTGTTGTAATCAATTCAGGATGGTGTTTATCTGGTGAGGAAATTAGTAGCTTATTTAGACCCATACCTAAGAAAGATTACCTCCTTTCGTTACAAGGAGAATATATTGAGTGTATAAAATCAATTAGTGACAATCCAATTTATTGTATTCTTAGTTTGCTTCGAATTGAATACTATTTATTTTTTGATAAAATTATATCAAAACAACAAGCAGCAAATTGGGGCGTGAATGGGAATCACACACACTCAAAAAAGCTTTTAACAAAAGTTAAAGATGCATATGAAAACGAGGAAAGAGATACTGATATTTCACGAGAAGATTTGGATAAAATAAGGAAGAATTTTACTTTTTTGTTCGCAATTTTCGAACGATTGAAAGGGGAATAAAAGATGGAGTTGCCACGCTGTTGGAATTGTAATCATCAGTTTGCCTGGAAAAATTTATGTTTTCGTATTAAATCATGTCCATCATGTGGAGAATCACAGTTTCTAACAAAAGAGAGTAGGAATAGAATTTTTGTATTCAGTCCGATTTGTTCGATATTGATAATTGCTATGTTTATCCTCGATATAAATAATATTCTTATTGCTTGTATAACAGGGATATTACTTTTATCAATATTTACTTTTTTTCCGTTTGTTTATCAATTTACAGACAAAGAACAACCATTTGTATAGCCCAGCAATCTTAGCAGGGAAAGTCTGGGCTATTTTGATGATTGGAAAATCTGATTAATAGGGTGTTTCCAAGTAATCGTAGCATAAGGATAGTTAAAGATAATCTCATCTTCTATAAAGTGTAAATCTTCTTTAGAGAGGCCTTGTAGCTGATGTGGATTTTTAACTGTTACATGTATATCAACTACTTCAAATTTATTATCGGTAGTACCTAAGTACTTTTCTCCTTCGAACAAACAACCCATATATGTGAGTTGAAAATTCTTCCTATCATTTTGTTCCTCATCTAATATAAAAAAATGTTTGTTTTGTTGAGCAAGCATTAATTTGCGTTCGGGTTTACGAAGGTATTTTACAAGTGTATAAATAAGCAATGCTATAGCTATTATTAATAAAATGCGAAAGCTAATCACTAGCATGTAATCTACTCCTAGTTATTGTTTTTATAGTATACGTTTTAAACAAAGGGAAGGTTTCACTATTATTATAATTTCATGATACAATATATGAAAGTAAAAAGAAGGAGGGTACAGTTTGGACTGGCAAGCACTATTTAATATGCAAAAGCAACTAGATTCCTACATAGAAGAAAATCACGGTTTAGAAAAAGCCGATTTATTCGAAAAGAAAATCTTGGCGTTATTAGTTGAATTAGGAGAACTAGCTAATGAGACTAGATGTTTTAAATTTTGGAGTAAAAAGCCGAGAAATAAACAATCTGTAATTTTAGAAGAATACGTAGATGTCATTCATTTTCTAATGTCGGTTGGTATTAATAAAGGTTACGATAGCTTTGAAAGTACAAATGATCAACATATTAATCGCTCTGAAATAGATCAGTTTCAGATTGTTTATGAACAGACAATTATGTACAAAAATGAACCAATTAAAGCTAAATATGAAGAACTTTTCTCATCTTGTATAGACCTTGGAAATATATTAGGTTTTTCAGAAGAAGATATTCAACGCGCATATCTTGAAAAAAACGAGATAAATTATAAAAGGCAAAATCAAGGATATTAATCTGTAAATAGGAGGAGACTACATATGGCTAATCTAGATGATACATTGACAATGCTAAAGGAACTTACTGATGCTAAAGGTATTCCTGGCAATGAAAAAGAGGTGCGCGAAGTATTTGAAAAATATATCACACCTTATTCTGATGATGTAACAAAGGATAATTTAGGGAGTTCCATTGCTAAAAAAGTCGGTGATGTTAATGGACCTAAGATTATGATTGCAGGACATCTGGATGAAATTGGGATGATGGTTACTCGTATCGATGATAACGGTTTTATTTATTTCCAAACTGTTGGAGGCTGGTGGAATCAGGTTATGCTAGCTCAACGAGTTACTATTATGGGAGATAAAGGCGATGTAACTGGAGTGATTGGATCAAAACCACCTCATGTATTATCAGCAGAAGCACGAAAGAAACCGTATCAAATTAAGGATATGTTTATTGATGTTGGAGCATCAAATAAGGATGAGGTGAAATCATTTGGTATCAAACCAGGTGATTCTATTGTGCCTTATTTTGAATTTACACCAATGAAGAATGAAAAAATGCTCTTAGCAAAAGCTTGGGATAATCGTATCGGGTTAGCGATTGCTATCGATGTTCTGAGAAAGCTAAAAGATGAAAAGCATCCAAATACCGTATATGGAGTAGGTACTATTCAAGAAGAGATTGGCTTAAGAGGTGCCCGCACCTCTGCTCATTCTATCCAGCCAGATATTGGTTTTGGCGTTGATGTTGGTATTGCTGGAGACACTCCTGGAATTTCAAAGCAAGAAGCAGATAGCAAGTTAGGCGAAGGTCCTCAAATCGTCTTGTATGATGCGTCCATGGTTTCTCATAAAGGGTTACGTGATTTAGTGGTACAAACCGCAGAAGATAATCAAATCCCTTATCAATTTACATCCATGGCTGGTGGAGGAACAGATTCAGGAGCTATTCACCTTACAGGAAATGGAGTACCATCATTATCTATAACTGTCGCAACTCGTTACATTCATTCGAATGCCGGGATTTTACATCGTGATGATTATGAAAATGCAGTTAAATTAATTGTAGAAGTAGTTAAAAAACTCGATAAAGATATGTTGGATAATATAAGATTATCTTAAAAACAGTATTGTTATCATAGTTGAATAATGAGTACCGACTTTTTACTAAGTTGGTACTTTTTTTATATAGTGGATTTGACAAATCCAATGGAAGTTATTATAATTAATTAAAGATAATTTAATTAAGAGTAAAAGAGGAGGGTTTTTAGTGAATCCAATTAGAGGTATGCATCACGTAACTGCTATTACGAGTAGTGCGGAGAAGAACTATGAATTTTTCACGTATATTCTTGGTATGCGTTTAGTTAAAAAAACTGTAAATCAAGATGATATCCAAACCTATCACTTATTTTTTGCCGATGATGAGGGGAATGCCGGAACAGACATGACATTTTTTGACTTTCCAGGTATTCCGAAAGGATCACACGGTACAAATGAAATATATAAAACTTCATTTAGAGTTCCAAGTGATGCCGCATTAGATTATTGGGTCAAACGATTTAATCGTCTCGATGTCAATCATTCTGGAATTCAAGAACAATTTGGTGCACAGACATTGTCCTTCTCTGATTTTGATGACCAACAATATCAACTTGTATCCGATGAAACAAATAAAGGTGCTGAAGCTGGAGTAGCGTGGAAAGAAGGTCCAATCCCTTTAGAATATGCAATTATAGGTTTAGGGCCTGTAGTAGTAAGGGTGGCACAATATGATTACTTTAAGGAAATTTTAGAGAAAGTATTTCAATATAAAGAAGTAATGAAAGAAGGGCCAGCGTATCTTTTTGAAGTTGGCCAAGGCGGTAATGGAGCACAACTAATCGTTGAACATAATACGGATCTTCCATTAGCGAGACAAGGGTACGGCACTGTACACCATGCTGCTTTATGTGTGGACAATCAAAATGATATATACGAATGGGATAATCATATTAAATCATTTGGATTACAGACTTCAGGTTTCGTAGATCGCTTTTTCTTCCAATCTTTATATACACGAGTAGCCCCACAAGTACTCTTTGAATTAGCGACTAAGGGTCCAGGTTTTATGGGGGATGAGCCTTATGAAACACTTGGTGAAAAACTTTCATTACCACCATTCCTTGAATCAGAGCGAGACAAAATTGAAAGCATGGTTCGTCCGATTGATACAACTCGTAGTACTAAAAAAATAGATAAAGAATATGAATAAAAATTTATTACAAGATAATCTCAGGTTTCGAGGTTATCTTTTTTTCTTTTTTTCCCTCCTTTTTAAGATAACATTCGATTATATATATGAAGGGAGGAGGTGATATATATGGCAGTAGTAGATTTGGTGGATTCTATGTTACAACTAACTTTCAGCGAAGGAGTAGATGAAGAGTCAGGTGAACCGATTTTAACGTATAAACGTTTTAATCAAGTTAAAATGGAAGCAAATCACGAACAGCTTTATAATGTTGCGACCGCATTTGCTGGATTGCAAGAACATACGCTATATCAGATCAGTCGACGAGATATATCGGACATTTATGAAAGTTAATGAAGAAGTAAGAAGGGAAAGGAGGGGACAATATGCGTAGGTTAGAGCTTAAATTTACAAATCAAGAAGGTAAGGTAGTAACGTATTCACTTGATCAACCTATTGAACCAGTAGATACGAATGCTATTAACGAAGCAATGGATACCATTATAGGTGAAAATGCTTTTTCATCTAGCGGAGGAGACTTAATCGAAAAGCATAGCGCAAGAATAGTAGAACGTACTGTAGAAGACATTGAATTAGGATAATAATATCCGAGGTAGGGACAAGACAAAGTTTCGATCAAAAGACGAATGATAGCTAAAATAAGTAAGTAATAGATGAAAACGCCTTGAATATTAAACTATTTATCTGCATGATGCAACGATGTCGAGGTCTTCCTTGTCCTGTGGGAGTGAGGAAAGGAAGACCCTGTTGCATAAGCATTCGGAAGCTCACCAGTCGCTTCTAGTTCTAGGTAAGCAGAGTATATTTTTATCAAGCGGGGTTTCAACAGCGAATCAATCGGGACTATCTTTTGTTTAGATACTTCTGTCCCTACTTTTCTTATTTTTACAAGTGGAGGTGACAGTCTGATGGATGCTTGGATCTCTTTTTTAACCGATGTCGGTTTTCCAATAGCGGTTACGTTTTATCTTCTTCACCGAATTGAAGGAAAGCTTAATCAATTAATTGAATCGATCCATTCTCTTCCTGATAAGCTCCATTAAAGAACATAAGCACAAACATTCGTTTATCACCGTATGAGCTGGAAGTGGCTAAATAACTTCGTACGTATATCCACTGCTGTAATATTTTATTTCCTAGACCACAAAAAAGCTGTCCAATTTCTCGAAAAATGGACAGCTAATGATTTTTTTCTATAATTTATCTAATTATGCTTGTAAGGATTGCATTACTTTGGATACATATGCAGTAGTTTCACGAAATGGAGGAATTCCTTGATATTTATCTACATTTCCTGGACCTGCATTATAAGCAGCTAATGCTAATTGATTATCGCCATTATAGCGTTGTAACATCTGACTAAGATATTTAGTTCCTGCATTAATATTTTGAACAGGATCATAAGCATTTGTAACTCCTAAACCTGCTGCAGTTTGTGGCATCAATTGCATTAATCCTTGAGCACCTGCTGAACTAGTAGCATTTGGGTTATAATTAGATTCATGTTTAATTACTGCATTAATTAGACTTTCATCCACTCCGTACTTTTGACTCGCGTTTGAGATTAATTGTTGATAAGCTGACACACTAGAGTTATTCGTAGTTATAGATGAATTGTCTATTGCATTCAGAGGGGATTGCATTTTATATGGAACAGATACTAAATTTGACCCAAAATCCAAACTAGTACGTCTTTCTGCTTCGTTAATTTTTTCTAATAATAATTGTTGAAACGATACACCTAAAGAATCAGTAGAATTACTTGTTTGTAAAGATGACATTATTTGAAAAGGCATCATTTGCGGAAGACCATTGATTTCCACTTCATCACATCCGTTTTTATAATCTATTAATTCTATTTTAGCGGTTTGTAAAAAAATAGGCAATATTAAATAGTAAATATTTCCTTTCCTCTTGATTTTAATAGATTTTCATAAAAACTATCCTTACCTATGCATATAACCCAATCACATAGTGAAATGATTTCATCCATATCATGAGAAGTGTAAATAATCGTTTTATGATGTTCCTTTGATTGTTTATATAGATATTCTCCAATTTCTTTTTTTGATTTTAAGTCAATTCCTACAGTAGGTTCGTCTAATAATAATAGTTTTGGATCATGGATGAAACTAATTGCCATATTCAATTTTCTTTTCATCCCGCCTGAAAGAGTGTGAACGGGCTCTTTCCATTTTGAAAGTTTCATATCTAAACATAATTGTTTAAGTTCCGATTCAGAACGATTCACCCAAGATAACTTTTCAAAAAACTTCATATTTTCTTCTACCGTAAAATCTTCCCAAATTGAGATTTCTTGGGGGACAAATCCAATGTCTCTACGAAGTTTCTTTGTTTCCTTTTCATAGGAAACATCATTCCAAGTAATCGTTCCTTTATCAGCTTTAGATAATGTAGCTAGTATACGTAAAAACGAGGACTTACCTGCTCCATTCTCACCTACTAAGCCTACAATATCCCCTGAATTAATATCTACAGATAGCTGATCGATAACTACATTTTTCTTATATGACTTCCTTAAATTCTGAACAGAAATCAAGTTACTTTTCTCCTTTCATATACCATGGGACAAGTGTTGCAGCAACTAATATAAATAGTGGGTGCCATAATTTCCCTTCGCTAAATGCATGCAGTGGGCTTAAATAATCTATCCAAGGTAATTTTTGTGTCAGCCCTTCTAAAGGGATGATAATACCACTAATAAGAAATACAAAAAGTACTAAGCTAATAGCAAAACTGTAATAGACTAAATATCTTCGGAAGCATAGAGCTATCAGAAAAGCGATTAAGGTTATTAATACTCTAAAGCTTAAAAGGACAAAAGGGAATTTCCATTCCCATTGGTCCTGAAATAAACAATGAAATCCAATAGCGGTAAATATATCAATGATATAAAGAAAGAGTATATAAAATATCAAATTTGATAACATATATTGTTTGAACGAATAGCGTATAAATGCAAAGCGTGACTGCATGGACGTATCTCGATCACGAATGACCCAGTCAAATAGGAGTAAAGTACTTAACAGAGTAAATATAGCCCAAAGTTTCCATGGCTCAATTAAGTAGCTTCCGGTATTATCGTCTATATCATCTTCTCCTTGAAATTGAAAAGAGGTATATACTAAGTTTTCACTAATTTCTACTTCTTGTATCTTTTGAATAATTTCTGAAGTAGTTGGAAGATTATTCGCATTTAGATATTCTCCCAACTGTAAAATAGTTTGAGCAGCTTTTGCTTTTCCGCTATCTTCTTGAACAAAGGAGCTGATCATCTCTCTAATTGGAACATATCCAAAAGAAAAGTTTGTAGTGTAGGAACTAATTAACCGATTTCTTTCTCCATCTAATATCGCTTCTTGATAACCTCGTTTAATTATAAAAGCACTGTCAATTTCATGTGTCGCGACCATTCTTTTTGCTTCTGCTTCTGATACATCCAAAACCTCAACAAATGAAGAATTCTGTAGGTTTTCTTTTAGCTGTTGAGCCATCTCTGTATTTTCTTGAAGTACGATACCTACTGGAATTTTGCTCTCATCTTGAATAACCTCTGTAGCTTCTAAGACAATCCAGGTCATTAAAAAAGGGAATAAAGTCAAAAAAGCAATCGTTAACCATCTTTTTTTTAATTGCATGAACCTTGTCTTCCACACTCGTATCATGTTTGTGCACGCTCCTTCCAACTAGATAAAGCAAGTAATAAGAATAGAAGCGCTCCACTTATTATTAATAACGGGAAAAATTCTGCATGGTGTCGGCCGTTTAGTGTAATCTGTTGAATCCAATCCATAGCTAAATAGCTCGTTATGTAAGGCATCACATCTTGTAGAAATGGTGGATAGTAAATAGCGGGAATAATAGCTCCGCTTAATAATATAATCAACAGGACTAACGCAGATTGAGTAAGCATTCTAAATTTTTCAGATGTTATAAGTAACTCCAGGTTTGCAATAAGTAATAGCAGAGATACAACAAACAGTGTTATGAGAAAAGTTAATCGTAGAATGTTCTCATTTACTAATGTAATATCTAATACATTTAAAGTTCCATATAAGGAAGGAATGATGAAAAGTAAAGAGACTAATAAAGAGATAATAATTTTTGCCGTAATCTGCTGTAAAACGGTAACTCCATATAAACGCATTCTTTGATAAATATAGGTTGGAGTTTCTTTTGTGAAAAAATGGTATATCATAAAGACCCATATGGTAATAACGACAAACCATATACCAATTCCAAAAAAATCTTTAGGGGAAGAGGTAGCTTGGTTAGTAAGTTCATTTTCCTGTACGATTTGATCCCTACTTATGGTGTACAATAAAAACTCTTGAAATTGTTGAAAAACAAAATCGTTTCGTTCATCGTCGTTCATTTCAAATTGTTTTGCATAGTAGTTCATGGTAAGAATATTTGCTTGAGATGAACGAATATGACGGACAACACTTTCCATTGTCTCATATATCATATAACTTTCTGCTGGTTGTTGACGATTTCCTATGATTGGAATATCTACGGTTGTTCCTTGATAAAGGTCTTGAATAAAATTCTTTGGAAATGCTATGTAAGTAGTTAATGTATTACTTTCTAATTCTTTTTCAGCTTGATTTTCTGTTAGTTTATTAATATGTAAAAACTGATTGAATAAAGATGACCCTTCTAAGAATTGGACCATAAACTGGGTTTCTTCCGTTTCATCTAAATCTACTAATCCAACTTGTACAGGATCTTGTTCATCTTGAGAAATAAAACTAAATAACATATATCCGATTAGACTTACGATAACAACTGGGAACATGAAAAGAAGAGGAAGTGTTAGACACTTCCTCTTTAAGTGAACCATGTGATTTTTTAGAAATAGTCCTACATGTTTCATAAACGTCATTGTAATGCACGCTCTTTTCTATCTATAATTAACACTAATTAAAATTCGATCCACCCATTAATTGCATGATCCATTGCTGAAATTGTTCAGCGAAATCAGTGCTAAAATAAGTTGAAATTTCTTCAGAGGACATTGCTCCAATGTCTACAATATTAGAAGTATCCATTTCTGTTACACTATCAATAATAGATCCATCTATATTCATATCGAGTGCAAGAACTTCAGGCATGTCTGTAGTTCCGAATGTTACAGTATTACTGGAATTCATTTGATCTTCATCATAAGTAGATTCACCAGACCAGACCATACTTCCTTCACCGGTATATGGCTCACTAAACCCTAAGGTTCGATCGAACGTTCGAGTATTGTCACTTACTGATTCTTCACCTTCATAATATAATTTCATCTCAGCATCTGGAATGGAGACTTCTATATTGTCTTTGATAATACCATCTTTAGAATTTAAGTCACCAGAGAGCACTAAAGATGAGCTTTCATCTGCTGTAAATTCAAAATCGAAGAAAATTTGATCATCTGTTAAATGTTGTTGTCCGTTGATATCTAATGAAACTAATTCGTCTCCTTCTGGAGCTAAAGCAATATTCAATTCACGTTGTACTACTTTATCATCGGCAATCCATAAAGCTGATTGAATCCCATCATTAAATTGGAACGTTTCAACTTCTTTTATTGCTTCTTCAAATACAGTTTCATAGTCTTCTAGAATGAGATTGATTTCTTCTTCTAATTGTGACATATCGCTACCTGCTACGTAAGAAGTATTAACTAATTGTTCGTGGACAAGTTCTTTTAGCTTTTCATCATCTTTCATTTTTTCAAACAGGTTAGTCAATATTTCTCTTGTTTGTTCTTCTGATAAATGCATCGTAACTTTTTCCGCACTAATTGATTCACCGTTTACTTCTACATCTTCATTAGAGCTCTCAAATGCATCTTCAGGTAGTAAATCATAAGTATACATTATATATTCTTCTTTGACATACTCAAGATCTTCTTCCTCTAGTGCGTACATATTATCAAATAATATGCTATCTAAATTTAGCGTCTCGTTTCCTGTGAACGTATATGGATCAAGTTCATACATAAGGCTACCGAAATCCTCATCATGAAATTGAAGTGTCTCATTAAGGAATGGTAATCCTAATGTAAGATTTCCTTCGTTCACAGCCAATTCAATATCATTCAATTCTATTCCATTATAGTTTACGCCAATGTTTGTATAAAATTGACGTGCTTCCATATCTGTTTGAGTATTGAACATAAGTCTAGAGTTATTAATCATTTCAATCGCTGGATCTGCTTGCAATCCGTTAGAGCTTGGATCATTAAAGGTAACGCCAATGTCTAGGTTTTGTTCGATTGCCTCTTCCTCTGATTTTTCTACCCATGCTAATTCATCCGAATAACGATTTTCTACATACTCTTTTACATGTTCCAACGAATTCTTCTCAGCAAGAAAATATGTAGCTTTTGGAGAAGAACTATTAATAAAGAATGCTGCAGCTGTTCCTCCTAAAAGTACTATTACACCTACTATTAAGGCGATGATTCCCTTGGAAAGGCCTTTCTTTGAAGTGTTACTCGTATTTTCTTCCAAAATATTTACCCCTTTCTGTTTGTGCTCTTTTACAAGTTTATTACATTACTGAAAAACATATAATAAAAAATTGCTTCAATTTTTTATATCATTTAACAGATAGGTAGTCAAATATATCTAATAATCTTCTAAATAGCTATATATATTAAAAGTTTCATATAAAATTTAAATTTAAGATTAATAAATGATTCTTTATGCTTAATTGTATACGATATTATGTAAAATAATGAAGAATGAGATAATATAATATAAGGGATTTGTCGAATTAATAGTTCTTTATACTTATTTTTAATTTGATGTTCGATTTTATATATAAGTAAATGGTATGAACAAGACTTTCCATACGTTTCGAATAATTAAAGGGATTAAGGAAAAAAGTTCTTGAATGTTACCATAGATACTATTCAACTTGAAGTATTAACATTACAATATATAAAAGAAGGAGATCCGGTCAATTTATTCGCAAGAATAGACCCTGACCTCCTAAATTTAATTAAAGCTGCTTTACACCAGATTCTAATGATTGGATCATTTCTTTTTTTTCTTGATCATCAGAGTGTTTCCAAATTAATTCAAATAACACTCCTAGACCGGGAAGCATTTTTTCCTCACCATTTTGAATGGCATCCACAATAGTAGCTTCTAACTGTTGCTCATCATTATTAGAAATGTTGGAATAAATTGCTTTGCGTAAATTTAAATCCATCAAACACACTCCTCTTGAAATAGTGGACTAAACATAGTTTGACCACAATGACAAAATATATGTATGATACAGATAGGAAAATTACGAAGGATGTTTTAAATCATGATTACTTCTATAAAAAATGAAAAAGTTAAAAGTTGGAAAAAATTGCATCGAAGGAAAGAACGTTTAAAGACGAATACATTCTTAATAGATGGTATCCATTTAATTCAAGAAGCTTTAAAAAGTAATTGGGTTATACAAGAGTTAATCGTCGTTGAAGGGTATGAATTACCTAACGATGCTAAAGATGTTCCTGTTGCGTATGTAAGTGAAAATGTATTAAAAGAAATTTCACAAACACAAACCCCTCAAGGAGTTATTGCTGTGGTAGAGATGAATATACCGAAAGTACAAGAAGATAACAATTTGATTATACTTCTTGATGCCATACAAGATCCTGGAAATATGGGGACTATAATTCGGACTGCTGATGCAGCTGGTGTAGATGCAGTTGTATTAGGTGATGGATGTGTGGACATATTTAATGATAAAGTTATCCGTGCTACGCAAGGGTCAATTTTTCATATACCTATTTATACTGCAACATTAGAACAAGAAATTCATATGTTACAAACACAAGGATTCACTATTCTTGCCACAGCACTACATGATGCAGTGGAATATACTGAAGTTAGCGTTCATAACAAGGTTGGCTTAATTTTAGGTAATGAAGGAGCGGGAATAGCTCCTTCATTATTGAACAAAGCAAATCAACGTATAAATATTCCTATTTATGGGAAAGCTGAATCATTAAATGTTGGCATTGCAGCTGGTATATTAATGTATCATTTAAAAAAATAACCTTGCATGCTTAGTATGTTTTTTCTATAATGGTTTTATTACTATAAATCAATACAAGCAATGAAGGAGCTAGCAAGACTCATTTTTGATCAATTTAGGGAAGGAATGTCCTGACTGAAAGCATTCCTATTGATGAAGAGAATTGCATTTCACTCTGGAGCTAACACTTGGACCATAGATGAATGTAAAGGTGTTTCGGAACCCATCCGTTATCAGGACAAAGTTGGATTATTAATATAATGTAAAATACATGTATAATCAACAAGGGTGGTACCGCGACCATAGAGCCTCGTCCCTTTCTGGGATAGAGGCTTTTTTGTTTTTCGTATTGATAAATATTAGGGAGGTATAAAGAATGAAAGAAGAATTACACGCCATCCGTGATGAGGCAATTGCTTCTGTTGAAGAAGCAAAAGATATGAAATCATTACAGGATCTAAAAGTGAAATATTTAGGGAAGAAAGGTTCGTTAACGAGTGTTCTAAGAGGAATGGGTAAATTATCCAAGGAAGAACGCCCTGTCATTGGTGAAATAGCCAATCAAGTTCGTGAACAAATTACCGCTGCACTAGATCAAAAAACAGAAAAAATGGAAGAAGAAGCATTAAATGAGAAATTAGAGAAAGAAACGATTGACGTTACTTTACCTGGTAATCCAGTACACATAGGCGGTAAGCATTTATTAACCCGTGTTGTTGAAGAAATAGAGGATTTATTTATAGGTATGGGATATGAAGTGAAGGAAGGTCCCGAAGTGGAAACAGATTACTTTAACTTTGAAGCATTGAACCTCCCAAAAAACCATCCAGCAAGAGATATGCAGGATACATTTTTTATAACAAATGAATTGTTACTTCGCACACAAACTTCACCAGTACAGGCACGTACGATGCAGGCTTACAATGGAGAGAAGCCAATTAAAATGATATGTCCTGGTAAGGTTTATCGACGAGATACGGACGATGCGACGCACTCCCATCAATTTAGACAAATAGAAGGGTTAGTTATTGATAAAGATATTACACTAAGTGATTTAAAAGGAACGTTAGACATCTTTGCAAAAAAAATGTTTGGAGAAGATCGTGAAATTCGTCTACGTCCATCATTCTTCCCATTTACAGAGCCGTCAGTAGAGATGGATGTTTCCTGTAAAGTATGCAGTGGCCAAGGGTGCTCCGTATGTAAGCAGACTGGTTGGATTGAAATTTTAGGAGGAGGAATGGTACATCCTCGAGTTTTAGAGATGAGTGGCTATGATCCAAAAGTTTATAGCGGATTTGCATTTGGAATGGGGCAAGAGCGTATCGCAATGCTTAAATATGGCGTAAATGATATTCGTCATTTTTATACCAATGATATTCGATTCTTAACCCAATTTCACCAAGCATAAACGGACAGAGATAAAAGGAGGAAGACCATGTTAGTATCTTATAATTGGTTAAAAAATTACGTGAACTTAGATGCTGTTACACCTGAAGAACTTGCAGCAAAGATAACAAAATCAGGAATTGAAGTAGAGGGCGTCGAATACATCGCGGAAAAAAACGAAAATATAGTAGTTGGCTATGTGGAGACTTGTGAAAAACATCCTGATGCGGATAAATTGAATGTAACACAAGTGAGTGTCGGAGAAGAGACATTACAAATTGTATGTGGTGCGCCAAATATAGCTAAAGGGCAAAAAGTTGCAGTAGCTAAACCAGGAGCGGTACTGCCGGGGAATATGAAAATAAAAAAAGTAAAACTTCGCGGTGTGGAATCTAACGGAATGATTTGCTCGCTACAGGAACTTGGATTAGAAGAGAAGTATATACCAACAGATATTGCAGAAGGAATATTTGTATTCCCAGAAGATGAGGATATCGAAGTTGGATCAAAAGTAGATGAGTGGTTGAATTTAACAGATGCAGTTTTAGACTTAGACGTCTTAGCAAATCGCCCTGATGCACTTAGTATGCTAGGAGTAGCTTATGAAGTGGCAGCTGTTTTAGATCAACCGATTGAATTGCCAACTAAAAATATCGATTATATTGATGAGAAAGTATCTGATCAGATAGAAATAAATATTGAATCCAAAGATTTAAATCCGTACTACGCAGCATTCATGGTTAAAGATGTAGTGATTAAACCTTCGCCTTTATGGATGAGAAATTACTTAATGGCTTCAGGAATTCGACCAATTAATAATATCGTTGATATTACGAATTATGTTCTTTTAGAGTATGGTCAACCATTGCATGCATTTGATTTCGATCGTTTTGCTTCAAATCAAATTGTTATTCGCAGAGGGGTTGAAGGGGAAGTAATCCAAACATTGGATGAACAAGAAAGAAAACTAACCGAAGATAATCTTGTAATTACTAATGGAAGTGAGCCTGTTGCCTTAGCAGGGGTAATGGGAGGAGCAAATAGTGAAGTTACGGATAAGACGGTTAACGTTTTATTAGAAGCTGCATATTTCGAAGCTACAGCAGTAAGACATACGGTGAGGCAAACTGGGCTGCGAAGTGAATCAAGTACCCGGTTTGAAAAAGGTATTGATCCTAATCGAATCGTTGAAGCGGGGTTAAGAGCATGTCAATTAATGCAGAGATATGCTGGTGGCAAAGTACTACAGGGATTTGCCGAAGAAAATCATCTTGATACAAAATCAACAAAAGAAGTGAAAGTTCCGCTCACCCAAGTAAATCAAAGACTAGGCATGGAATTAACAGAAAAGGATGTGCAGTCTGTCTTGAATCGATTAAAATTTGATTTTGATCAAGATGGCCATACATTTATTGTTCATGTGCCAACTCGTCGTAGAGATATTACGATTTTTGAGGATATGTTAGAAGAAATTATCCGTATTCATGGATATGATCATTTACCATATACAATTCCACAAGGTTGGGTGAAATCTGGCGGCCTAACAGATAAGCAACTACTGCAACGGAAAATAAGAGAGTTTATGATGAGCAGTGGAGCAATGGAAACATTGACATATTCTTTAACTAATGAGCAAAATGTAAAGCGATTAGTTACGCCTAATATTGATTTAGAAAATAGTTATCCAATTTCATTAGCTATGCCAATGAGTGAGGATCATAAATATTTACGTCTAAGTATTGTGCCAGAATTGCTACGTATATTACAGCATAACATTGCTCGTAAGCAAACAGATTTAAATTACTTTGAAATAGGAAAAGTATTTATTTCAGAAGAACAAGAATTGACGCATCAACCAACTGAAAAATTGCACTTAGCTGGGGCATTTACAGGATTATGGCATAATCATCCTTGGCAGCAAGATAAAAAGCAGGTTGACTTCTTTGTGGTTAAAGGAATTATTGAAGGCTTATTCAACTATTTGCAGTTAAATATTTCCTTTAAACAGGTTAAAATGAAGGATATGCATCCAGGTCGATGTGCTGAACTTAATATTGATGGAGAAAATATAGGATTTATGGGTCAATTACATCCAAAAACAGCAAATGTTTTTGACTTACCGGAGACATATGTTTTTGAGATAGACTTAGAGTCTGTATTTGAAAAATATATAAATGTGCCATCCTTTACAGATATTCCAAGGTATCCATCCGTATCTCGTGATATTGCATTTATTCTTGATACTGAAGTATTCTCAGGAGAGGTACAACAGTATATACAAGAAATTGGAGCACCATTAGTAAAGGAAGTTTCTATCTTTGATGTATATCAAGGGGAACACCTGGAAGATGGGAAAAAATCTGTCGCCTATCGTTTAATGTATCAAGATCCTGCAAAAACACTGCAAGATGACGAGGTAGAAAGTTCTTATCAACAAATTGTAGAAGCTGTAAATAAGAAATTTGGTTCTTACGTTCGATCTTAATGTAGAGATTTAATCAATTTCTCAATTAATATTTATGAAATCCGATGATTCGAACATTAATGTATGTTATCAAAAAAGGGTAAAGTTAGCATCGATAACTTTACCCTTTTGTTAGCTTTTTGATGTAAAAGAATGATTACTCATTGTCTCATCCTCGGCTACTCATTTCGAATTCTCCCGTATTGATTATCCTTGGGATGGGGATTCAGGAAGAGTCCAATCAATTTCTTCTACATTATTCTTATGTAAAATTTGATTCGCTTTGGAAAAATGATTTGATTCAAAAAATCCACGATAAGCCGACAACGGACTTGGGTGAGGAGCTTTTAAGATAATGTGTTTGTTTGTGTCGATTAGCTCCCCTTTCTTTTGAGCCGCACCACCCCAGAGTAAAAATACAACCGGATGATCTTTTTGATTGAGTGTTTGAATAACTTTATCTGTGAACACTTCCCAACCCTGACCACGATGAGAATGAGCTTTCCCTTCACGCACTGTTAATACATTGTTTAATAATAATACACCTTGTTTAGCCCAATGTGTAAGATGACCATGGGTAGGCATACTCATACCAAATTCATGGGTTAATTCTTTAAAAATATTTTTTAAAGATGGAGGTATGGTTATCCCAGGTTGTACAGAAAAGCTTAATCCATGTGCTTGGTCCGGACCGTGATAGGGATCTTGCCCCAATATGACTACTTTGACTTTATGAAATGGAGTAAAATGAAGTGCATTAAAAATATCTTCCATAGCGGGATGGATCTTCTCTTCTGTATATTCTTTTTTTAAGAAACTTCTTAATCTTAGGTAGTAGTCTTTTTTGAACTCATCCTCTAATAAAAGGGACCAATCATTATATAAAGGGTTTTCCATTAATATCATCCTTACAGTAATTTTTGTGCCTTCTGCGTATTAGCAAAATGCGTTTTCGCATATTTATCAAGTTCTTCGAAACCTTTAGAACGAATAAGTCTGGCTGCCGTTTGATCAACCTTTGCGGAAGCTCCTTTAGGTAGTTCCATTTTTGCTTCTTCAGATAGTTCATCCATTGCATTTACAAATCTTGCTCTAGCCAATATGGAAGCAGCTGCCACACTAATAGAATGACTTTCTGCTTTCGTAATAAAAGTCGTGTTCGGATGGAGCGTTTTTTTCTCTGATTGTAAATATTTTTTGTAAACAGGAGGTTGGCAAAATTGATCGATCACAATACCTTTTAAGGATCTGACATCGATTTTTTGCAATAATTTATCAATAGCATGATGATGCAGCATTGCTTTCATTTTTCCTTGGGACCAACCTTTTGCCTGTAATTTATTATATTTTCCATTCGGGAGCAAAAGGAGAGAATAGGGAATTTGTAAATGAGCAATCTCCTTAGCAATTTGTTTAATTTTTGTATCGTTTAAATGCTTTGAATCACGTACACCTATTTGTTTTAGCTTTAATTGTTGCTCTTTTGTTGCAAATAATGCTGCTACTGTAATGGGCCCAAAGTAATCACCTGTACCCGCTTCATCAGAGCCGATATGATTGTCAGTAAATAATTCCGCTTGTGGAGAATATGAGTGTTTTTGTTCTAACGAATGTTTCTTTTTATCATTTAAAGGAACGTTACCCCACTTCGATGCTTCGGATTCCGGTGCAGATCCTTGGAAAAGAACTTTACCTGATTGATAAGCAGTGATTACTGCGTTATTCGTTTTTGCACGAAAAATAGCACCTTGGGGGGTTGATGTTAACTGCGAAAGATAATATTTCTTCATTTTTTGAATTTGTTCCTTAGTAGTTACAATTACTTGTTGGCTCATTTTTTGACATCTCTCCAATCCTTACATACATTAGACTATAGCAAAATGATTGATTCATTGAAATACTTCTTTTTATAAGAACTTCATGTTACTATTATATGAGAATTATTGTCGCAGGAGGCAACATTATGAGTCAAGAAGATAAACAACGAATAACAGTTGAAATATATAATCGTAAATACCATATAGTTGGGGAAGAGTCTGAAAGACATATGCAGTTAGTGGCGGATCTTGTCGACCAAAAAATGAATGAGATTCATGAAGTGAATAAACAATTGGATACTTCCAGTCTTGCAGTCTTAACTGCAGTAAACACAATGAATGATTATCTAAAACTAAAAGAAGATTATGCAACGCTTTTAGGATCGATAAAGAAGAAAGAGGATTAAAACCATATGTTAGATATATTATTATTTTTACTTTTGATTTTCGGTTTTTTAATGGGATTGAAGCGTGGATTTATTCTTCAATTACTCCATTTAACGGGATTTATTGTTGCTTTTGTCTTGGCCGTGATGTATTACAAGCCACTAGGTGAACAATTAGCATTGTTTATCCCATATCCGGAGTTGTCCAGTGATAGTTCATGGGCAAACTTTTTACAGTCATTACCGCTTGAAGGCGCGTTCTATAATGCAATAGCGTTTGCGCTTATTTTTATTGCGGTGCGCGTAATCTTACAAATAATTGCTTCCATGTTAGATTTTGTAGCATCCATACCTATTATTAGTTCAATTAATAAGTTATTAGGTGCAGTATTAGGATTTGTTGAGATCTATTTGCTGTCTTTTATTTTGTTATTTATTTTAGCATTAACTCCACTTGGTGGAGTTCAAGAGGCAATACAACAATCATCGATTGCTTTATTTATGATTGAAAAAACACCATACTTCTCGGAGAAAATAATGGAACTATGGTTTTCAATTGGAAATTAGAAAAAGCTAAATAGTAACTAAACGCACTGACTCATGTTGATCGGGAGGCTTAACGAGTACATCCTAGAAAATTGCGTGAGTCAGTTTGTTTTTTATAGCGTGCAAGTGGAGACCTAGTAAAAAGTATTTAATCAGCAGACGAATATTATTTGGAAGTAACTAACTCTAAAATATATAACTCTAGGTGGTTGCTTAACCGAAAAAGACTGGATTGGTGAATTAAATGAGTATTAATAAAAAAGATATCATAAAATTATTAGAAAAAATAGCTGTTTATTTAGAATTAAAGGGAGAGAACCCATTTAAAATTTCTGCGTATCGTAAGGCAGCGCAGGCATTAGAGACAGATGATAGGAGCTTAAGTGAAATGGGGGATTTCACTAAGATTAAAGGTATAGGAAAAGGGACAAGCGTTGTTATTGAGCAGTTCATCCAAGATGGTTATTCAGAGACGTTAAACGATTTATCAAAAGAAGTACCACCTGGTTTACTTCCTTTATTAGATTTACCAGGATTAGGTGGTAAAAAGTTATCCAAGTTATATCAGGAGTTACAGGTTGTAGATGCTAACAGTTTAAAAGAAGCTTGTCTTACAGGAAAAGTAGAAGCCTTATCAGGGTTTGGTAAGAAATCTGCAGAGAAGATTGTAAAAGCTCTGGATGAAGTCGGCAAGCGACCAGATCGGTTGCCGATTGCTACTATGTTACCTTTAGCGGAAAAGATAGTCGGATATTTAGAAGAAATGGATGGGATAATCCGTTTTTCGCAAGCCGGAAGTATTCGTAGGATGAAAGAATCCATCAAAGATTTAGATTTTATAATAGCTACCGAAAACACAGAGCGTGTTCGAGCTAATCTATTAGATTTACCACAAATTAAAGAAATTATTGCCAATGGAGATACAAAAGTATCTGTAACGATTGAAGATGTGTATGATATCAATGTTGACTTTAGATTAGTGCAAGATAAAGAATTTCCAACTACATTACATCATTTTACAGGTTCAAAAGATCATAATGTCGCAATGCGTCAGCTAGCAAAAGCTCGTGGTGAAAAAATTAGTGAGTATGGTGTAGAAGTAGAAGAAACGGGGGAACTTATTACATTTGAAACAGAAACTGAATTTTTTAATCATTTTGGATTAAATTATATTCCTCCAGAAGTTAGAGAAAATACCGGCGAAGTAGAAGCGTTTCAACAAGAGCAAAAACTGATAAAGAATTCAGATATTCGTGGAGATCTTCATATGCACACTACCTGGAGTGATGGTGCTCAGTCTTTAGAAGAAATGGTAAATAAAGTTAGAGAAAAAGGGTATCAATTCATGGGGATTACCGATCACTCTAAGTATTTACGAGTAGCAAACGGATTAGACGAGGATCGCTTGCGAAAACAACGCGAAGAAATCTCACATTTAAATGAAAAATATGATGATTTTCATATTTTTTCAGGTGTTGAAATGGATATTAAACCCGATGGTGAATTAGATTTTTCTGATGATTTTCTACAAGAAATGGATTATGTAATTGCTGCTATTCATTCTAGTTTTAATCAATCTGAAGAGAAGATTATGGAGAGGCTATCAGCAGCTTTAGAAAATCCATTTGTTTCAATAATTGCACATCCAACGGGAAGGTTACTTGGGCGGCGTTCGGGTTATTCTGTCGATATGGATATGCTGATACAAAAAGCGAAAGAAACAAATACTGTATTAGAAATTAATGCAAATCCAAATCGTTTGGATTTATCCCATGAATGGGCGAGAAAGGCTCAAGAAGCAGGTGTATTGTTAGCAATTAATACAGATGCACATAATTATCAGATGTTAGATCATATGAAATATGGTGTAGGGACAGCAAGAAAAGGATGGATAAAGCCATCAACTGTAATAAACAGTTGGACGAAAGAAGAGGTAGAGCGCTACTTTAACCGAGGTAAGTAAGTGCCCTTGGATGGACTTAGCTAAAAGGGGTTTTTAAAATGAATGAACGTGTATTACGTGTACTAGATTTCAAATCAGTAACTGAAATGTTAAAAGGACAAGCAGAAACAGCTTTAGGTAAAGAAAGAGCAAAGATTACCAAGCCTCTTTCTTCTTTAGATAAAATAAATATGTTACAAGACGAAACAGATGAAGCTGCAAAAATCATTAGGTTAAATCAAGCGATTCCTTTAGGAGGAATAACAGATATTAGGGCTAGTGTAAAACGTAGCTCGATAGGTGGGATTCTTTCTACAGATGAATGTTTAGATGTTGCTAATACTTTATACGGAAGTAGAAATGTTAAAAATACAATTGAAAATATGGAAGAGCTAGATATTCCTATTTTGAAAGAGCTAGTGGAACATATTACTCCTATACGTGAACTGGAACAGGCAATAAAAAGCTGTATCGATGATCATGGTCATATTATGGATGGAGCTTCTAGTCAATTAAGATCGATTCGTAGTTCCATTCGTACATTAGAGAGTAGGATTCGAGAAAAGCTAGAAAATTATACAAGAAGCAATAGTAAGATGCTCTCTGATGCAATTATAACTATAAGAAATGATCGCTATGTATTACCAGTAAAGCAAGAGTATCGTGGAGCTATTGGAGGGATTGTACATGATCAATCCGCTTCTGGCCAAACACTGTTTATGGAACCAAAGGCAGTTGTTGACATCAACAACAGTCTTCATGAATCAAAGTCGAAAGAGCAATTAGAAATTGAACGCATCTTAAAAGACTTGAGTAATCAGGTTGCTTCTTATGAACAGGATTTACTAGAAAATGTAAAAGTATTAACAAATATTGATTTCATCTATGCTCGTGGGAAGTTAGCACAAGCAATGAAAGCATCACGTCCTAAAATGAACGATGAAGGATATATGAAGATGCAACAGGCTAGGCATCCAATGATCCCTATCGATGAAGTTGTAGCCAACGATATCGAATTTGGCAGAGAGTATACCTCAATTGTTATTACTGGTCCTAATACAGGGGGGAAAACAGTAACCCTTAAATTAGTTGGACTTTGTACATTAATGGCCCAATCAGGACTACAAGTTCCAGCACTAGATGGGTGTGAAATGCCAGTATTTGATGAAGTCTTTGCCGATATTGGTGACGAGCAATCAATTGAACAGAATTTAAGTACATTTTCTTCCCATATGACGAATATAGTCGATATTATGAAAAAAATCACTGACCGTTCTCTTGTATTGTTTGATGAATTAGGATCAGGTACAGACCCGCAAGAAGGTGCTGCGTTAGCAATGGCAATATTGGATGAGGTAATCTCTAAGCAAGCACGTGTGATTGCGACAACACACTATCCTGAGTTAAAAGCATATGGTTATAATCGTGAACAAGTAGTGAATGCATCTGTTGAGTTTAACGTAGAGACTTTAAAGCCTACTTATCGCTTATTAATTGGTGTGCCTGGACGGAGTAATGCATTCGATATTTCAACAAGGCTTGGCCTCGAACGAGCTACTATTGAAAGAGCCAAAAGCTTAATCGGTGTAGATTCGAAGAGTGTGGAGAATATGATTGCCTCTTTAGAAAAGTCACATCTTGAGGCAGAACAGGATTATGAACAAGCACATGATGTATTATTAGAATCAGAAAAACTTCGAAATGCATTAGAACATGAATGGAACCTTTTTGAACAGAAAAAAGAAAAATTATATAAAAAAGCAGAAGAAAAAGCAGAGAAAGCGATTCAGAAGGCAAGAGAAGAAGCGGAGACTATTGTTTCCGAAATGCGTCAGATGAAAGACTCTGCAGGGTTGAAGGAACATGAGTGGATCGAAGCAAGAAAAATGCTTGATGAAGCTAAACCAAACTTAACCAAGAATGGTAATCAAAAACAAGTTGATCCGAAACCAGTGGAAGATAGACAACTTCAGCCAGGTGATGAAATTAAATTACTAACGGTTAATCAAATGGGTGAAGTGTTAGAAAGAGTTAGTGATAAAGAATATTTAGTTCAGGTTGGGATTATGAAAGTAAAAGTGAAACGAAAAGATCTGGAATTAATACGAAAACCAAAAAAGAAACAAGTGGATCCAGTAACTACAATCAAGGGTTCTAATTATCATGTTAGTACTGAACTGGATTTACGTGGTGAAAGATATGAAGATGCTATCCTCCGCTTGGAGAAGTATGTAGATGATGTATTATTAGCAGGTTATCCAAAAGCATCGATCATACACGGTAAAGGAACGGGCGCCTTACGAAAAGGCGTACAAGAATTTGTAGGGAGACATCCACGGATAAAAGGTGCGCGACCTGGTGAATCAGGTGAAGGTGGTAGTGGAGTAACTGTCATTCAATTAGGTTAATTTACTGTACTGAGACAAAACGAGCTTTTACTATTTCGTTAAACAAAATCACGTAAAGTTATAAGTTATCGTTTTGTCTCAATTTTATTATACATAAGAAGGGAAGAACCGAATTGGAAAACTTCTGGGAGCATATCATTATTGTTACAACAGCAAGATATAGTGTGTTTATTTTATGTACGCTACTGTTTTTAGCGATATTTGAATTAGTAACATCGTACAAAAATTGGCATGAAATTAAAAATGGTAATGTGGCTGTGGCAATGGCAACCGGAGGAAAATTATTTGGTATAGCAACTGTTTTTCGATTCTCCATTGAACATAACGATAGTTTGCTGATATCAATAGGCTGGGGTATTTACGGTTTTGTTTTATTAATGATTGGTTATTTGATTTTTGAATTCTTAACTCCTGCAATGAAGGTAGATGAAGAAATAGGTAAAGGGAACAAAGCTGTAGGATTAATATCAATGGTGATATCTATAGGATTGGCTTATGTAATTGGTGCGAGTATTGTTGGATAGGAGGACAAATAAATGGTATTAGATAGACTAGCGAAAATTTTAATCGCTGTTTCGGTTGTGTTTCTAGTAGTAGGTATTTTTTACCTGATTTTATAAAAAAATATAAATAAAAATTCAAAAAATAGAAATTAATCGGTATAATGGTTATAGTATTAACTAAAGGAGGAGAATAAATTATGGTCAAACAAGAGAAGGTTTGGCATAGTCGTTATCCGAAAGAAATACCAATAACCATCGATTATGTCAAAAGACCGCTTTATGATGATTTGGCAGAGAGCGCAAAAAAATACGGTCAAAAGAAAGCGCTTCATTTTATGGGCAAAGACATAAGTTATCAATCATTGTATGATGAAGCAAAGAAGATGGCAAACTATCTGCAATCCATAGGTGTAAGAAAAGGAGATAAAGTAGCAATCATGCTTCCGAATACTCCACAAGCAGTAGTCAGCTACTATGGTATTTTAATGGCTGGGGCAGTGGTAGTACAGACAAATCCTCTATATACTGAAAGAGAACTTACGTACCAAGTGAACGATTCAGAGGCTACAGTAATTATTTGTTTAGATATATTGTTACCGAGAGTGAACCAGGTACGAAGTCATACCTCATTAGATCATGTCATTGTTACAGGTATTAAAGACTACCTCCCATTTCCCAAAAACCTGATTTATCCATTTATTCAAAAGAAAGAATACAATATGGTGGTGAAAGTAGAAGAAAGTAATGATACACATGTTTGGCAAAAAATAATGGAACATTCTGTTGCTGATTATTTAGAATCGACGATTGATCCAGAAGAGGATATTGCATTATTACAATATACTGGTGGTACTACCGGGCATCCGAAGGGAGTTATGTTGTCGCACTATAATCTTACTTCAAATGTACAGATGTGTGAAACATGGTTGTACAAAATAGTTGATTCGGAGTCTAACAAGCAAAATGTTGTGCTTGGTGTATTACCATTCTTTCATGTATATGGAATGACTACAGTAATGAACTTTTCGATAAAAAAAGGATCAAAAATCATACTAATGCCTAAATTTAACGCTACTGATATTTTAAAGGCAATAGATAAGCAGAAACCTAACTTGTTCCCTGGAGCTCCAACCATCTATATTGGTCTGCTTAATCATCCAGATTTAGAAAAATACGATTTATCCTCTATTGAGGCTTGTATCAGTGGATCAGCTCCACTTCCAATTGAAGTTCAGGAAAGATTTGAAAAAATTACTGGTGGAAAATTGGTTGAAGGATATGGCTTAACGGAATCGTCCCCTGTAACTCATTCTAATTTTGTTTGGGAAGAGAGAATTAATGGAAGTATCGGAGTTCCTTGGCCAGATACGGATGCAGTCATTTTTAAAATGGACGGTGAATTAGAGCCAGCCGAGATTGGAGAAGTAGGAGAAATAGCTGTAAAAGGTCCACAAATTATGAAAGGATATTGGAAAAACGAAGAAGAAACAGCTAAAGTTCTAAAAGAAGGCTGGTTAATGACTGGTGATATGGGTTACATGGATGAAAATGGCTATTTCTATGTAGTTGATCGAAAAAAAGACATGATTATTGCAAGTGGATATAATATTTATCCCAGAGAAGTTGAAGAAGTGCTATATGAACATCCATCTGTTCAAGAAGCAGTCGTTGCAGGTGTTCCCGATCCTTATCGAGGAGAAACCGTTAAAGCTTATGTAGTGTTAAAAGATGGTGCTGCTTTAACAGAAGAGGAATTAAATGAATATTCAAGAAAACACTTAGCTGCATTTAAAGTACCTCGCATATATGAATTCCGTGATGAATTACCAAAAACAGCCGTAGGAAAAATATTACGAAGAAAATTGATAGATGAAGAGAAAGAAAAACAAACAGAAGAAGTTTCATCTGTATAAATGATGAGCCTCGTGCTCTTTTTTCATTAAAAAATAGACAAGCTATCTATTGACAGAATAATTCGAGGAATGTATATTGAAATTATGAATGATCATTCACTCAGTATCGCGAAACACATCTTAAGGAGAAAATCATGAATAATCAAAAACCAAAATATCATCAAATAATCGAAGCAGCAGTTAAAGTTATCGCTGAAAATGGCTATCATGGGTCACAAGTATCTAAGATAGCCCGTGAGGCAGGGGTTGCAGATGGAACGATCTATCTTTATTTTAAAAACAAAGAAGATATATTAGTTTCTGTTTTTGAACAAAAAATGGGGCAATTTGTAGACAAAATAGCAGATGCCATTAAAGGGAAAGACAACGTATCTGACAAATTGTTGAAACTCATAGAAATGCATTTTAGTCAATTATCTGCAGATTATCATCTAGCGATAGTAACTCAGTTAGAATTAAGACAGTCAAATTTATCTTTACGCCTAAAAATTAATCAAGTATTAAAACCATATTTGACCATGATCGATCAGATCGTCGAAGAAGGTATGGAGTTAGGTGAATTTCGTGAAGGGTTAAATATACCACTTGTAAGGCAAATGATATTTGGTACCTTAGATGAAATCGTTACGAACTGGGTAATGAAAGAACAAAAATATAATTTGATTCGTATGGTTCCTGAGGCACATGCATTAATAATTGGTGCCTTAGTATATGAATCTTAATATTAAAAGGGAGAAGAGGTGCCAACATTGACGTTAATAGCTTTTGAATTAAAAGATCAAGTTGCCTGTTTGACTATTCAAAGTCCACCTGCCAATGCGTTATCAGGGGCAATATTGAAACAACTCAATGAACGACTTAATCAAATAGAAGAAGAAGGTAAAGCGAAGGCAGTTGTTATTTCGGGTGAAGGTAGATTCTTCTCTGCTGGAGCAGATATTAAAGAATTCACTGGATATCAACATGCATCTGAATATGAATCTCTTGCCAATAATGGGCAAAACGTATTTGATCGTGTAGAACATTTTTCTATCCCTGTAATTGCAGCTATACATGGAGCTGCGCTTGGTGGGGGTCTTGAACTTGCAATGTCATGTCATATTCGATTAGTTACTGAGAATACAAAGTTAGGATTACCAGAAATGAATTTGGGTATCATTCCTGGTTTTGCAGGAACTCAACGTTTACCACGACTTATCGGGAATGCACGAGCTTATGAAATGATATTAACAGGGGAACCAATAAGTGGACAGCAGGCTGCTGATTGGGGATTGGCGAATCATGTAGTTCCAGAAGAAGAATTGCTGCAAAAAGCAATGAACATTGCGAATAAAATTACTATGAAAAGTAAGCCTGGTATTTCAGAGATAATGCATTTAGTTCCATATGCAAATAAAGATCAACTCTCAAAAGGTGTAAAGGAAGAAGCAAAGTCTTTTGGCAGGGTATTTGGGTCTGAAGATGCAAAAGAAGGTGTCACAGCATTTATTGAAAAACGAGAACCAAATTTCCAAGATAAATAGATTCGTAGTTTAGGAGGAAGTTAAATGAATATATATGTACTTTTAAAGAAAACTTTTGATACAGAAGAAAAAATTACTGTTTCAGGCGGTAGAATTGAAGATGATAGTGCCGAATTCATCATAAATCCTTATGATGAATATGCAGTGGAAGAAGCTATCGTGCAGCGTGATGAACATGGTGGAGAGGTTACTGTAGTTACAGTTGGTGATGAAGAGTCTGAAAAACAATTACGTACTGCTTTAGCAATGGGTGCTGATAAAGCTGTCTTGATAAATACAGAAGAAGATATTGAAAATGGAGATCAATATACTACTGCTAAAATTTTAGAAGCATTTTTTGAAGATAAAGAAGTAGACTTAATTCTAGCGGGTAATGTAGCAATTGATGAAGCCAGTGGGCAAGTCGGGCCACGTTTAGCAGCACTGTTAGATATTCCTTACGTTTCTACAATAACTAGCTTAAAGATTGATGACGATACAGCTTCAATTGAAAAAGATGTAGAAGGGGATGTGGAAATTATTGAAACAAGTTTACCCCTGTTAGTTACTTGTCAACAAGGTTTAAACGAACCACGTTATCCTTCTTTACCAGGTATAATGAAAGCGAAGAAAAAACCATTGGAAGAAATTGAAATTGACGATTTAGATTTGGATGAAGATGATGTGGAAGCAAAAACAAAAACAGTAGAAGTATATCTTCCGCCGGAAAAAGAAGCGGGTAAAATTCTCGAAGGGGAACCTGCTGATCAAGTGAAAGAATTAGTATCCTTATTGAAAAACGAGAAAAAAGTACTTTAATGTTTTATTGCAGAAAGGGGCTTAAATAATGAGCGACAAAATTTTAGTAATTGGTGAATTGAGAGATGACGAAGTACGTAACGTTTCATACGAAGCGATTGCTGCTGCTAAAAAGATTGATCATAATGCAGAAATTGTAGGGCTGTTAATAGGTAGTGGAGATATTGAAAGCCAAGGTCAATCATTAATTGCTTACGGTGCTGATCGTGTGATTGTAGTTTCTCACGATAATTTGAAAACGTATACATCAGAAGGTTATGGGCAAGCAGTTATGGAAGTGGTTAATAATGAATCTCCTACAGGAATAGTTATGGGACACACTTCGATTGGAAAAGATTTAACTCCAAAAATTGCTAGTAAATTAAACACTGGACTTGTATCCGATGTGGTAGATATCGAAGATGATGGTGTATTTGTACGTCCGATTTATTCTGGAAAAGCATTTGAAAAAAAGGTTATCACGGATGGGATTACTTTTATAACAATACGTCCAAACAATATACCTGCGCTTGAGAAAGATGGATCTAGATCAGGAGAAGTTAGCTCTGTAGATGTGAATATTACTGATTTACGAACAGTAATTAAAGATGTTATTAGAAAAGCATCTGAAGGAGTGGATTTATCTGAAGCAAATGTAATTGTAGCAGGTGGTAGAGGTGTAAAAAGTGCGGATGGCTTCAAACCATTATATGAATTAGCGGAAGTACTTGGAGGTGCAGTTGGTGCTTCACGTGGTGCATGTGATGCAGACTACTGTGATTATGCACTTCAAATTGGTCAAACTGGTAAAGTAGTAACTCCAGATTTATATATTGCAGTAGGAATATCTGGAGCGATCCAACACTTAGCGGGGATGTCAAACTCGAAAGTAATCGTTGCTATAAACAAGGATCCTGAATCCAATATTTTTAATGTAGCGGATTATGGTATAGTTGGAGATCTATTTGAAGTCATTCCATTGCTTATTGAAGAAATAAAAAAAGTTAAAGTGACAGTTTAATCTAAGAGACAATAGGGTTTGCATGAAAGCTTTCATAGATTAATAGCTAACCCTATTGTCTTTAATAATACTCATCTAAAATTCAACAATTTCTCAAAAAACAGGAGCTGAATCGTATGTAGCGATTATTTACAGGCCTGTGTTTGTTATCAAAGAGTGCATAGAAATACCAACGTAAATTTATTACATAAAGATAAGCAAACTATTAGGAAGTATATGCCATGGGTGATATACTCATAATAAGCTTTAGATGAAGCTTGATGAATTTGTTTTTTAAGGAGGTAACAAATAATGGCTATTAAGCATGTAACTGATCAAAACTTTACAGAAGAAACTTCAAAAGGTCTTGTATTGGCTGATTTTTGGGCACCGTGGTGTGGACCTTGTAAAATGATTGCACCAGTACTAGAAGAAATTGATGGTGAGATGGAAGAAAAAGTACAAATTGTTAAATTAGATGTAGATGAAAATCAAGAAACTGCAGGTAAATTTGGAGTAATGAGCATCCCAACATTACTATTATTCAAAGATGGGGATGTAGTGGATCAAGTTATTGGATTCCAGCCGAAAGAAGCATTAGAGGATCTTATAAACAAACACGCGTAAGAGAATTTACTTGGTGTTGTAACTGAATACCTGTATAATTATAAGAAATAGAGAAAAATCCCTTGTCTGTCATTATTGCTGATAAGGGATTTTCTAATTAAACAAATAAACATACTGATGAGCAATGTACAAACTGTACTAACTCACATTTGCAGAAAGTAATTATTATCGTTCTTATCGATGAATAAAGGATTTGACGCTTATGAATGAAAATATAGAGAAAAAACTGTCTATATTGCCACAACAACCAGGTTGTTATTTAATGAAAGATAAAAATGGGACTGTTATTTATGTTGGGAAATCAAAAAAATTAAGAAATAGAGTAAGATCGTATTTTAGAGGTGCAAATGATAGGAAAACACAACGATTAGTTCAAGAAATTAGAGATTTTGAGTACATGGTTACTTCTTCAGAGATTGAAGCATTGATTTTGGAAATGAATTTAATTAAAAAATATGATCCTAGGTATAATGTCATGTTAAAGGATGATAAATCGTATCCTTATTTGAAAATCACCTCAGAAAGGCATCCTCGTTTAATTGTTACTCGACGATTAAAAAAAGATAAGGGTAAGTACTTTGGACCTTATCCCAACGTAATAGCCGCTCGGGAAACAAAAAAACTTCTAGATCGAATGTATCCTTTGCGAAAATGTAATAACCCCTCGGGGAGGCCCTGTCTTTATTATCATATGGGACAGTGCAAAGCTTGTGCGGAAAATCCACCTTCCGTAAAAGAATATCAAGAAATAGTTCAAGAGATTAGCTCTTTTTTGCAGGGTGGATTTAAAGATATACGAAAAAATTTAGCAGGGGAAATGCAAAAGGCAAGCGAAGCGTTAAATTTTGAACGAGCGAAAGAGATAAGGGACACAATACAACATATCGATGCTACAATGGAACAGCAAAAAATGACATTGACTGATCAAATGGATAGGGATATCTTTGGTTATAGCTATGATAAGGGATGGATGTGTGTCCAAGTATTCTTCATACGACAAGGGAAATTAATTGAAAGAGATACCAGTGTTTTTCCATTTTTTGATAGTCCTGAAGAAACAATAGTCAGCTTTATCGGAAGATTTTATTTACATGAAAATCATTTGAAGCCAAAACAAGTATTAGTTCCGGTTGGTATCGACAACGAATTATTAGCTAAAGTGTTAGAGATACAGGTGCATATACCATTAAGAGGAAGAAAAAAAGAACTGGTACAATTAGCTGTTAAAAATGCAGAGATTTCTTTAAATGAAAAATTTCAATTAATTGAAAAAGATGAAGAACGAACAATTCAAGCTATAGAAGATTTAGGTGAACAATTAAATATAGAGACACCACATCGAATAGAAGCTTTTGATAACTCGAATATACAAGGTACTGATCCAGTCTCTGCAATGATTGTTTTTGAAGACGGGAAGCCAAATAAAAAAGAATATCGTAAATATAAGATTCGGGATGTAAAAGGCCCCGATGATTATGATACGATGCGGGAAGTGGTTCGAAGGCGATATTCGCGTGTCTTGAAAGAAAATTTACCATTACCAGATTTGATTATCGTTGACGGGGGAAAAGGTCAAATGTCCGCAGCGTTAGAAGTTTTAGAAGATGAGTTAGGTTTAGATATACCATTAGCAGGACTAGCCAAAGATGATCGTCATAAAACAAGTGAACTGTTATATGGAATGCCACCTATAGTTGTTCCATTAGAAAGACAATCTCAAGCTTTTTACCTTGTACAGCGAATTCAAGACGAAGTACATCGATTTGCAATTACATTCCATCGCCAATTAAGAGGGAAGAGCTTATTTCAGTCTGAATTAGATAAGATTCCGGGTGTTGGTGAAAAGAGAAGAAAACTGTTACTTTCACACTTTAAATCGATTAATCAAATAAAAAAAGCATCTATTGAAGATATGAGGAAATTGGGGATTCCAAGTAATATAGCTGAATTAGTATTGAATCATTTAAACTCACCAAATGATGATGAAACGTAAATCATGATTATTTGAGCCAATTTCATACGTGCTAGATTTAATTTAAAAAACCACAAGAATTTCTAGATCTTGTGGCTTTTTATTTAATATGTAGTTTACTCATCTGTTAGGTGAACGGTAAATTCAACTTGTTTAATTCGTTTATTTATCGACTCTACGCATTCACATTCTGTTCCTTCGATTTGCTGAATTGCTTCAGCTAAAAATCCAGCTTCTAAACGAAATTCAGTATCGATTTCGGAATTGATTCGCAGAACTATTGAATCAGATAGTAGTTGGAATACTCTTTCTTTCCTTTTACTTTTAATGAGTTCGAGTGTTCCCCAACCACTTTTCTCAAAAAATAAAATAATGTCTTCTAAGGTATTCATATTAAATTTTCTTGCAATATTTTTCCCTAAAAAATATAACAGTGTATCTTTCTCTTCCCCAAATAATTCTGGTAATCCAATATAACGCAGGATGTCATAACCCGCTCCTGGTGTATGTAAATTGTCTAATTGAGGTACATCAAACGTTTGGTACTTTTTTGACATCCATTCCATCCTTTCTTTGATCATGTATATAAAGATCGATAAAGTAAGCTTATTTTCAGTGAAGAGAAGCCACTTTACAACTTAATCGATACTTATCAGAGTAATAGCATTCGGTATATTAACAGTATATCTGTCTTTGTTCATTCTAGAATTTTTTATACGTATGATAAATTACCATGATAAAAATAACTAATCTCATTATCTATATTATTTATACATTTATCAAGTATACCTAACAATTTTAGAGGTTATTTTACATATATTTTATTTTACTAGAATTTTCACGGCGATTTCTTGACGGTATTCACAGTTAGAAGTACAATAAACATGTTACATTTTGTACTACTTAGATAAGGCACCGTTTTCTGACAATAAAGCGCTTTATTATTTAGTGGTATACATAATTATTGAGTGATCAATTGACTAAGGGGGGTAAACATGGCAGAGCATCGTGAGTTTTTCTACAGAAGACTGCATTCATTACTAGGGGTTGTTCCAATCGGGATCTTCTTAGTGCAGCATTTACTTATTAATCATTTTGCTGTGTATGGGGAAGAAAGTTTCAATACAGCTGCTGGGTTTATGAAGAACCTACCATTTGTATTACTGTTAGAAATTTTTGTGATTTATTTACCGATTTTGTTCCATGCGATTTTAGGGGTTTATATTGTATTTGTCGCAAAACAAAATACACGCAAATATGGATTTTTCCGAAACTGGATGTTTAGATTTCAACGTATAACTGGAATAATTCTTGTAGTATTTATTGCGTGGCACGTATTTGAAACAAGAGTTCAGATAGGCTTAGGAAATGCAGAACTAGATTATAGCCTCATGGAAGGTATTTTAACGAATCCATTCATGTTTTGGTTCTATGTTGTAGGTGTTATTGCTGCAGTATTCCATTTTGCAAATGGTCTTTGGAGCTTCCTTGTTTCATGGGGAATTACACAAACTCCAAAATCACAGCGTATCTCAACGTATGCGTGTTTAGGCGTATTCTTAGCAGTGAGCTATCTTGGAATTAGATCATTAATTAAATTTGCTTATGGTGTTTAATTGAAAGAGAAGGAAGGAGTGAGTGAACAATATGAGTAATCGTAAAGTAGCAGTGGTTGGTGGTGGCTTAGCAGGACTTATGGCTACAATCAAAGCCGCTGAAGCTGGTGTGAAAGTAGATTTATTTTCTATAGTACCTGTAAAACGCTCTCACTCTGTATGTGCACAAGGTGGAATAAATGGTGCTGTAAATACGAAGGGGGAAGGGGATTCTCCTTGGCTACACTTTGATGATACGGTATATGGTGGCGATTTCTTAGCCAATCAACCACAGGTAAAAGCGATGTGTGATGCAGCACCCGGCATTATACATATGTTTGACCGCATGGGAGTAATGTTTAACCGTACGCCAGAAGGTTTACTAGATTTCCGTAGATTCGGTGGGACACAGATGCACCGTACTGCATATGCAGGAGCAACAACAGGACAACAATTATTATACGCTTTGGACGAGCAAGTGCGCCGTTACGAAGTGGAAGGATTAGTTACAAAATTTGAAGGATGGGAATTCCTCGAAGCTGTTATTGATGAGCAAGGTATAGGTAGAGGAATCGTTGCTCAAGATATTAAAACACATGAAATTAAGGCATTTCGATCGGATGCGACTATATTTGCGACAGGTGGTCCAGGAATAATCTTTGGTAAATCAACGAATTCAATGATTAACACTGGTTCTGCAGCGAGCAAATTATATCAACAAGGTGCAAAATATGCGAATGGTGAGTTTATCCAAATTCATCCTACTGCGATTCCAGGTGATGATAAGTTACGTCTCATGAGTGAGTCTGCACGTGGTGAAGGTGGACGTATATGGACGTATAAAGATGGTGAACCTTGGTATTTCTTAGAAGAGAAATATCCTGCTTATGGTAACCTTGTGCCTCGTGATATTGCTACTAGAGAGATTTTTGATGTCTGTGTAAATCAAAAATTAGGTATTAACGGAGAGAATATGGTTTACCTAGATCTTTCTCATAAAGATTCGAAAGAACTTGATATAAAACTTGGTGGTATTATTGAAATCTATGAAAAATTCGTTGGAGAGGATCCTCGCAAAGTTCCAATGAAAATTTTCCCTGCAGTGCACTATTCGATGGGCGGACTATGGGTAGATGACAATCAAATGACTAGTATCCCAGGTATTTTTGCTGCTGGGGAATGTGATTATTCACAGCACGGTGGTAACCGTCTAGGTGCGAATTCACTATTGTCAGCAATTTATGGTGGAATGGTAGCTGGGCCGAAAGCAATTGATTATATTGATGGTTTAGACCAACATGTAGATGATTTATCTGATGAATTATATCAATCTCGTGAAAAAGCAGAGCAAGAAAGCTTTAATAAACTCATGAATATGGAAGGTACCGAGAATGCTTACCAAATTCATAAAGAATTAGGTGAGTGGATGACGGATAATGTTACTGTTGTTCGTGAGAATGAAAAGCTCTTAAAAACTGATGAAAAGATAAAAGAGCTACTAGATCGTTGGGATAATATTAATATTAATGACACATCTCGTTGGAGCAATCAAGGTGTTATGTTTACACGTCAATTGAAAAACATGCTACATCTAGCACGTGTAATAACTATCGGTGCATACAATCGAAATGAAAGTCGTGGAGCTCATTACAAACCGGAATTTCCAGAACGTAATGATGAAGAGTTCCTGAAGACAACGGTCGCTAAATTCAATCCAGAATCGGTTTCTCCTGAGTTTAGCTATGAAGAAGTAGATGTTTCTTTAATTGAACCGCGTAAGCGTGATTATACTACAAAACACTAAGGAGGAGTAATGTAAATGGCTGAACAGAGTAAAGTTACTTTTATTATAACTAGACAAGACGGCCCGGAATCGACTCCTTATGAGGAAACGTTTGAGATTCCATATAGACAGAATATGAATGTAATATCTGCACTTATGGAAATCAGACAAAATCCTGTTAATAATAAGGGAGAGAATACTACACCTGTAATGTGGGACATGAATTGCTTAGAGGAAGTTTGTGGAGCATGTTCTATGGTAATTAATGGGACAGCAAGGCAATCTTGTGCTGCCTTGGTTGACCAATTAGAGCAACCAATCCGTTTAGAGCCAATGTCTACATTCCCTGTAGTTCGAGATTTAATTGTCGATCGTGAACGTATGTTTGATGCATTAAAACAAGTTAAAGCTTGGATACCAATTGACGGTACTCATGATTTAGGACCAGGTCCACGTATGCCAGAGAATAAACGTCAATGGGCGTATGAATTATCAAAATGTATGACATGCGGAGTATGCTTAGAAGCATGTCCAAATGTTAACGATAATTCAAACTTTATTGGACCAGCTGCAATTTCACAAGCTCGTCTATTTAACGCACATCCGACTGGTGAAATGAATGCAAGTGACCGATTAAATGGTCTAATGGAAGACGGGGGTATTGATGGATGTGGAAATTCACAAAACTGTGTTCAAGTATGTCCGAAAGGTATCCCACTAACAACTTCTATTGCAGCAATGAACCGAGCTACAAATATTCAAGCGTTTAAAAACTTCTTTGGAAGTGACCAAGCGTTATAAATTCGAACATGAAAGACCCTAACCGATGAACAGGCTAGGGTCTTCATCATATAATATGGGAAAGTGGAGGAAGTTACGATGAAATCCATTGAGTATATAGATGATTTCAGGTCATGGGCAGAAGAGTTTGAATTCTACATACCAATTAATATTCGTTTTTCTGAGACGGATATGTATGGACATATGAACAATGTGTCTCCGTTCATTTATTTTGAAGAAGCAAGAATTGCATATTTACAATCTTTAGGACTATTCAATGATTTTACTAATAAAGACGAAGGAATCATTGTTGCTGATTTACAATGTGATTATTTAAAGCAACTATTTTTTGGAGACCAAGTGAATGTTCATGTTAAAACCCAAGAAGTAGGGAATTCCTCTTTTGATGTGCATTACATGGTTACAAAAGGAAATTTTGATGTGGTTCTTACAGCAAGAGGTAGATTAGTGTATATAGATGCCAATCTTGGTAAATCTAAACCATTAACAGAAGATATGAAAGAAAAACTTATGAGTAGAAATTTTATCAAAACACAAGTAAAACCGACTCCCTTATAAGGGTAGTCGGTTTTATTACAGCTTTAATTCCCCCATGCGAAGAAGCTCAACTACGGCTTGTGACCGTCCCTTGACTCCCAATTTTTGCATAGCATTTGAAATATGGTTCCGGACAGTTTTTTCGGAAATAAACAACTCTTGTGCAATTTCTTTTGTTGTTTTATCCTGTACTAATAGTTCAAACACTTCTTTCTCGCGTTTGGTTAATAATTGCTTCGGTTTATACTCGTTGTCCTTCAAATGTTACCCCCTCCTTGCTCTATAGAGCTGCATGATGAAGGGAAATTATTTAGTCAATATAGCTTATGATTATAGAAAAAATTAGTGCGTATATTTGTGCGGAAATAAGCTAGTTACTCAAAAAAGTTTTCAAGAACTTCATTTTGGTTTACTATAGTAACAAGCATTACATGAAACAACTTCCATCAATTACATAAGATGAATAAATTAGAAGTTGATAGATGAACAGTAAGTAGGAGGATGAACGTTGAAAAAAAACGA
Organism: Oceanobacillus iheyensis HTE831; assembly: GCF_000011245.1. Taxonomy (NCBI): domain Bacteria; kingdom Bacillati; phylum Bacillota; class Bacilli; order Caryophanales; family Bacillaceae; genus Oceanobacillus; species Oceanobacillus iheyensis. The sequence continues at coordinate 2,144,029 of NC_004193.1, read as the reverse complement.
ATTAAGTGATTCAGTTAATCAAATGGAAAAGCGATTACGTTATATATCTGGAATGATCAAGCAAAATGGTCGTAAAATATTAAACAATTATCCAATTACTTCTCCACAATTTATCGCCTTACAATGGTTGTTAGAAGAAGGTGATTTAACGATTGGTGAATTATCTAATCGAATTAGTCATGCATTCAGTACAACAACAGATTTAGTAGATCGTATGGAAAAAAATGAACTAGTTGAGCGAGTACGTGATACTAATGATCGACGGGTCGTCCGCATCCACCTATTAGAAAAAGGTAAACATATTATTGAAGAAGTAATTGATAAACGACAGGCATATTTAGGGGAAGTCTTAACGAAATTTTCTGAAGAGGAAAAAGAACAGTTGAATCAATTGTTAGATTTTCTCTATACAGAAATGAAAATGGTTAATGAAAAATAGTACTAACTGTGTCATAAACGTTTAACCTTCCAACGCTAAATGAGTCATCATGAAGGTTAAGAAAAGCTATGAGTGCCCAAAATCTTGGAGAGTCATAAAAAAAGGTCACTCATGAGCTGGATGAGTGCCAAAAAATTATGAGAGCGATAAAAAAGGGTCACTGATGAGCTGGATGAGTGACCAAAATCGATGAGAGCGATAAAAAAAGGCACTCATTATAGTGGTCTAAATCTAAACGAAAGAGGAGACATCTTTGTGGACAAATCGATTGGGGTAATTGATTCGGGGGTAGGTGGACTTACAGTTGTTCACGAACTCATGAGGCAGCTTCCAAAGGAGCAATTAATTTATTTAGGCGATACAGCTAGATGTCCTTATGGCCCGAGATCAAAGGAAGAGGTAAGGCAATTCACATGGGAAATGGTGGATTTCTTATTAACAAAAAATATAAAAATGTTAGTTGTTGCATGTAATACGGCCACTGCATTTACATTAAAAGATTTAAAAGAACAATTAGATATACCAGTTATCGGAGTTATCCAACCAGGTGCACGTGCTGCAATAAAATCTACAACAAATAACCAAGTCGGTGTAATCGGTACAGAAGGAACAATTAGTAGCGGAGCTTACTCACAAGCATTGGAAAAAATTAAGTCAGACATTCAAGTAAGCGGATTAGCTTGTCCTCCATTTGTTCCAATGGTTGAGCGAGGGGTGTTATCTGGTCCTGAAGCAAAAGCAGTTGTATCAGAGGCTTTACGACCATTCTCGAATAACAAAGAAATGGATACCTTAATATTGGGCTGTACCCATTACCCTTTACTTAAATCTACGATACAGGAGGTAATGGGGGAAGAAGTCACCGTTATTTCCTCTAGTGAAGAAACGGCACGTGAAACTAGCACACTTCTAGATGTTCACCAAATTATGAACCGGAGTGATTTAGTTCCACTTCATCAATTTTATACAACTGGTGATTTGGAAATTTTTATCGAAATTGCAAAAACAATATTTCAAGAATCTCACTTCCAAATGCTAACCATTAAACAAGCGAATATATCAACTAACAAAGTTTGGTAAAACAATGTTAAATGTATTGTTCGTATCAGAGAGTTCCAATTACCGATGTCGGAGATTGGAACTTTTAATTTTCATGGTATTTTTCTGCTTTCATGTAATTCAAAATCATTTATAGGAAATTTATTCTATTATTGGTCTATTTTCTAAGGTGGCTCGTATATATAGTAGTACAAACCATCGTGGGAGGTATTTGCATGAAAAAGCGATTAATGCTATTAGCGGGGTCAATCGGTATTGTTACTATTTTATCTGGGTGTTTTGAAGGAGAGCAATCACAAACTGAAATTGATCCACCTCAAAACGCACAGGAAGTAGATAATCTTGACAAAGTAGATGAGGAAGATGTTTCAGCTACACCTGAAGAAACGGCTGATACTGTATCTAGAGACTTATATCTCCTAGATGCAAATGGTATGGTTGCTTCTCAAACATTAGAACTTCCAGTACCAGACACAAATGAAGTTGCAGCACAAGTACTAGAGCATCTAGTTAAAGGTGGACCAGTAACACCACTTCTTCCTAATGGCTTCCAAGCAGTGCTGCCAGAAGGTACTGAAGTACTTGGAGTTAATCTACAAGAAGATGGTACCATTATTGTCGATTTGTCAGAAGAATTTACACAGTATGAAGAGAATCAAGAAGTACAAATACTAGAATCTGTGACACATACATTAACCCAATTTGAAAGTGTGCATAAAGTTAAATTAAGAGTTAATGGTCAAGATTTAAAAGAAATGCCAGTAAATGGAACGCCTATTAATTCTGGCTATTCACGAGCAAATGGAATCAATATAATCAACAATGATACACTAGATTATTTACAGAGTGAGCCTGTAACAATGTATTATCCAGTTGAACAAGAAAATAATCGGTATTATGTACCAGTAACACAGTATATTGAAACGAATGAAGATGAAGCAATTGCTAATATAATTAAAGAACTAATCGATGGACCTGGACATCAATCCAAAGTAGTAAACGTATTTAATCCAGAGGCTGGGCTAGCATCTGAACCAACATTAAATAACGGAATTTTAGAAGTCGTATTTAATAAAGAGATTTTAGCTGATAGTGAGCAAGGTATTATAGCTGACGAAGTTATGGAAACGATGGTGCGCACACTAACAGAACAGCCAAATATAGATGCAGTTGATGTAAAAGTAGAGAATGTGGAAAAAGTTGTAAATGAAAATGGAGAAGCTTATACAGAACCAGTAACAAAACAAGTATTTTCACCAAGTGAAGAATTATAAATAATGTTATAATAAAAAAACCTCTATTCCTACATTTTTAAGTAGAATAGAGGTTTTTTAATTTGTTAAGATATGAATAGTAAGATATAGGGATAATGTTTCTTTTTGAAAAAATATGATAAGCTATTGAGTGTACAATTGAGGAGGAAGAAATAAATGAGAAATGATCAGAGAGAAGTAAATCAATTAAGAAATATAAATATAACAACTAATTATATATCGCATCCAGAGGGATCTGTTTTAATCGAAATGGGTAATACAAAAGTTATATGTAATGCAAGTATTGAGGATCGCGTTCCACCATTTATGCGTGGACAGGGTAAAGGTTGGATAACTGCGGAATATGCTATGCTACCAAGAGCTACCGCACAAAGAAATATTCGTGAATCTTCCAAAGGAAAAGTAAGCGGAAGAACGATGGAAATTCAACGCCTTATTGGTAGAGCACTACGTTCCGTTGTTGATTTAGATCAAATTGGAGAGCGAACAGTCTGGATTGACTGTGATGTGATTCAAGCGGACGGAGGAACTAGAACAGCTTCAATTACAGGAGCTTTTGTGGCGATGTCACTTGCATTCGCAAAACTTGTTGAAGCCAAAACATTAAAAAAGACGCCAATTCAAGATTATTTAGCAGCTATTTCTGTAGGCGTATTAACAAACGGAACGGAAATTCTAGATTTGAACTATGAAGAAGATTCCGAAGCAGCAGTAGATATGAATATTGTCATGACTGGTGAAGGGGAGTTCGTGGAAATTCAAGGAACAGGAGAAGAAGCTACATTTACTCCTAACCAATTACAGAATATGCTAAAATTAGGAGAAGAAGGTATTCAACAGTTGGTGAAAATACAAAAGGAACTATTAGCAGATAAATTACTTATAGATTGAAAAGTGAATGATAAGGGTGTGCTCAATCATATGAAAAAAATAATTGTTGCTACTAAAAATAAAGGAAAGGCAAAAGAATTTAAAGAATTTTTTGCTAGCTTTGATATAGAAGCAATATCACTATTGGATTTACCTGAATCTATTCCCGATATTGAGGAAACAGGTACCACTTTTGAAGAAAATGCAGCCTTAAAAGCAGAGCAAATTAGTGAACGCTTTAATACAGCTGTTATTGCAGATGATTCAGGTTTGTTAATCGATGCTCTAGATGGACGACCTGGGCTATATTCTGCACGGTATGCCGGTGAGCCGACTAATGATCAAGCAAATATCGAGAAGGTACTAAAAGAAATGCAGGATGTTCCCGATAATGATCGAAGTGCAAGATTTATTTGTGTATTAGCTATAGCTCAACCAGGTAAAGAAACTAACTTTTGTACAGGTTATTGTGAAGGACACATTCATAGTAAACAAAAAGGCGATCATGGATTTGGATACGATCCTATCTTTATTCCAAAAAAGTATGATGTGACAATGGCTGAATTAGATCCAGCTAAAAAGAATCAAATTAGTCATCGTAAAAATGCGATTGATCAGCTAGAAAAATGGTTACATACAATATAAGTCACCAAATGGAGGGATTACGATGACTCGTGTATTAATAACTAGTGATAGTCATGGTTTGACACAGGAGTTAACGGAAATTATGAATCAACACGAGGTTGATTGGTATATCCACTGTGGCGACTCGGAATTGGATTTTGATGCGGAAGTGTTACATCCTTTTTATAAAGTTGGAGGGAATTGTGATTTTGATCCCCGGTATCCAACAGAGGAAATTAAGGATATTGATGGAATCAGATTCTTTATTACACATGGGCATCTTCATCAAGTGAAATCGGGTCTTACCACACTTGCTTATGCAGCGGAAGAACAGGAAGCTAAAGTTGTTTGCTTTGGACATACGCATATCGCTGGTGCAGAAAAAATTGGAGAACAATTATTTATCAATCCAGGAAGTATTCGTATGCCGAGAAACCGGGTAGAGAAAACGTATGCTGTATTAGAATGGTTAGATAATTATAATGTTTCAATTGAGTTTTATACAGTGGAAGGTCAAAGGGTGGAAAGTATGTCTTATTCAACAACATTATAAAAGTAAAGTCAGTAACTTTTTTCGTTACTGACTAAAACTTTTTTTAAAACCTGTTGACAAATTACCTGCTGGATCATATAATATTACTTGTCCGTTAAAAAAGACGACATACATAATGTTGAACTAGAGATAGAATTTGCGGGTGTAGTTTAATGGTAAAACCTCAGCCTTCCAAGCTGATGACGAGGGTTCGATTCCCTTCACCCGCTCCAAATATGTCCCAGTAGCTCAGCTGGATAGAGCAACAGCCTTCTAAGCTGTGGGTCGCAGGTTCGAATCCTGCCTGGGACGTTATGCTAACCCTTATAAACGATATGTTTATAAGGGTTTTTTTATTCTATGACAAAGGTAAGGCTATTACTATATAAATCAAAAACTAGCTGTTTTATGTTTCAATCGTTAGTAAGTGTGGTAGATTATAGCGAATTTGTTGAAAAAGTTGATATTTTGGTTGGTTTATTTAATAGTATGTTGTATTCTAATCAAAATAGGTGAATTTAGATTTTATGTAGATCGTTGCAAAAGTTTATAGATATCTAAAAGGATATTATAAGAGCAATATCGTATAATAACCATATAGGAGGAAAAATATGGTAACTATAATTTACTTTTCAATAATAATTATTTTGGCTGCTGTTATTGTATTATTGTTGAAGCGCGCAAAGAAAATGGAAAGAGAGCATGAGTATAATATTGATTTGATAACAGAAGAGGTATCGGCAACAATGGAAACACAAACCTCTGAATACGAAAATAGGTTGCATGATGAACATCAACGTTTTGAGATTGAGCTCAATAAAGAAATAAATAGATTTAATAAAATGATAAGTGATAAAAATGATTATATAAATAGTTTAAAAGCGTTCTCGATTAATAGTGGTGAAGTAGAAACTCATAATATACTATTACATGTAAAGGAAATGTTAATCAAACAAAACCTCGTACAAAAAGATGAAATGCTGATTATAGGTAATCTTTTTATTCCTTATAATAAAGGACTGGAATTAAAGACTAGACAAATTGATCATCTCATATTGCTGCCGACTGGCTTGTACATTATAGAAACAAAGAAATGGTCAGGTACTGTGTTACACGGAGTTTCTTACGGTCAGGATAATACGTTAGATGTATTAATTCAATCGATGTTCCCTTATGATGATCATAAAGAACATACAATGGTAATTAAAAATGATGAAGTATCTGAAACTTTGCAAGCAAATGTAAAAGTAGTATCCTATGGAAATCCATCTAATGAAGTGATGGAGACAGCATTAAAACTGAAAAACTTCTTAGAACAAACGCATATAGAGTATAATTCCGTACAACCGATTGTCTATTATAATTGTGCTTCTCAATACCGTACGTTTGTGAAGAATTATTCAAATGACGATCAGGTTAACATTTTTACCGATGAGGAAAGCCTCTATTCCTTTTTCTTAGAAGAATTAACAACGAAAGATATCATATATCAACGTGAAGAACTTGCTGATATAAGTAGCCTTATTTTAAATAACAATATAGATGTATAAGTAACATATCTTAAGGTGAATAACGGGAGCGACGAGCATCTATCCATGAGATAGGTGCTTATTTGTTAATTAGATATATTATTATAGATAATAAGTTCTGTAATTGTTTGACTTTTATGATTAGTTTTATTTTTAAACTTGCTGTTAAGTTCTAGTGCTTTTGGTCGATATAAAGTTCATAATTGCACAAACTTATAGCAGGAGGTAACACATTGAAGAAGAAAAAAAGAATCAAGAAATCACTTAGTTTAAGAAATAGATTAATAATAGCGTTTCTTATCATATTATTAATCCCTAGTATTGCAATAGGATTAACCTCATATCAAAGCGCAAAGAATAAGATTGAGGAAAGTATGATAGACTCTGCACAAAAGAACGTAGAAATTATGAAACAAACTATTGATCAGTTTATGAATGATCAAATGGATAACATCGAATACTTATCTACTGCAATTGATCCATCGGATATAGAAGATAATGCAGATGAAGCTACAGGCAGAATCTTAGAAAATATGCAAAATGCAAAAGATGTAGTCTTTGAACAAACATATGTAGGGTCAGAGACGGGAGAATTCATGAACTTCCCTACATCCTTTAAAAACCCATCCGATTATGATCCAAGAGAGCGACCTTGGTATCAACAAGCGATGGAAAATCAAGGCGAAGTAATCGTAACAACTCCTTACGTATCAGCTTCTTCTAATCAAGTGGTTGTAACACTTGCGAAAGCTACTGCAAATAATGATGGTGTTGTAGCAGTAAACTTAGAGTTAGCTAGTTTAACAAATATAGTTAATTCAGTCGCTATCGGGGAAGAAGGGTATATGTTTCTATTAGATGAAGGACAAAGCTATATTAGTCACCCCGATTATGAGGCTGGTTCTGAAGCGGTAGAAGATTTTTTCTCCAAGCTATACGACTCGGAAAATGGAAAATTCAGCTATCAATTTGAAGGTGATGACAAACAATTGGCATTTGCTACAAGTGAAATTACAGGTTGGAAAATAGCTGGAACCATGTTTAATAGTGAAATAGCCTATAATGTGAGCCCAATTTTAAATACGACAATCTTTGTTATAACGGTTGCATTAATTCTTGGAGGGGTAGTAATTGTCATTATTATTCGTTCTATTTCGAAACCGATATATCATCTTGTAAGTGCAAGTGATACGATAAGTCATGGAGATTTAAGCGATGAGGTACACCTCCATCGAGATGATGAATTAGGTACACTAGCTCAATCATTTAATAAAATGCGAGAAAATTTGAATGGAATTATCCTTCAAGTTAGAGATAAATCAAATCATTTAGCATCCTCAGCTGAACAATTAAATGCCAGTACCGAACAAAATACATCAGCAACAGAGCAAATTTCTTCTTCTGTACAAGAAGTAGCTGAGGGTATGAGTAGTTTAAATAACAATATAACAAAGAGCTCCAAATTAGCGAAGGAAATGACAGATTCTATTTATACGATAGAAGCAAGTTCGAATGAAGTTTCAAATACTGTTACCAATACCATTTCAGCTGTTAATGAAGGTAACAAAGCATTGAATACTACAATTAGTCAAATGGAATTTATCAAAGAGAATACACATCAGCTATCCAATAATATTGAAGGTTTAGGCAATCAATCAGAAGAAATCAGCAAAATTATTGATGTTATTACGGATATTTCTGAGCAAACAAACTTATTAGCTCTTAATGCTACAATCGAAGCAGCAAGAGCCGGAGAGCATGGGAAAGGATTTGCTGTGGTAGCTGATGAGGTAAGAAAACTTGCTGAAAAATCTTCCCAATCAGCAGAGCAAATTAAGACAATGATTAGCGCTATTCAATCGGAAACTGCGAATACGGTGAGTTCGATGAAAGCTGCAACAACAGAGGTTGAAAAAGGGATTAATATTGCTAATAATGCAGATCAATCTTTCTCAAATATTACTGGATATGTAGATTCTATAACGAATCAAATCATGAATGTAACAACTGAAATTGAAGGAATATCAACGGCAACGAAACAATTTACTTCTCTTTTTGAAGGTGTGGCCTCCATTGGTGATACAGTATCACATGAAGCCGAAAATGTTTCAGCATCTACACAAGAACAGCTTGCTTCAATGGAAGAAATTGCAAATTCAGCGGCAGATTTAACTACTGTAGCAGAAGACTTACAACAATTAGTAGAGAATTTTAAGCTATCTAGAAATTAAATAACACGTCATTACACTAAAGTACGAGGATGCGGTTCATATATGGACCGCATCCTCGTTTCTTTAGGGCTGTTTATTAGATATTTCTCTACGGGTTTCAATCAACATGAGGAAAGTTATAAGTCGAGGAAAGATACCGAAATCATATCTTGCAAAGCATTGATCAGTATTGGGGAAAGAACCGCTTGTATGTATAGATTTTACTTACAATCAAACAATATGAGTTGAGGTGAATGTGGAATGAGGAAGTTTATACTCGTTATTCTAGGTATCGTTATTTTATTAATACAGCAACCAAGTAACGTTTTATCAAAAGATCGGTTTGACTTCGAAAAAGCAGGAGATGCTATTTGGGAAGGGGAAACCGATGAGAAAATTGTTGCTTTAACGTTTGATGATGGACCACATCCTGATTATACACCGGAGATTTTAGACATATTAGAACAGTATAATATGAAAGGTACATTTTATGTGATGGGTGCTCATGCACGTAAATATCCAGGACTTGTATTTAGAGCATTTCTAGAAGGCCATGAAATTGGAAATCACACGTTTACTCATAACGGGAGCATTACCTATTTAAATGATGAATTAACAAAAACAAATGAAATTATTGAAAAGATCACTGGGAAATATCCTGCTACTTTTCGTCCGGTTGGAGGAAACTATAATGAAACAGTTATTAGTATTGCAAAGAAAAAAGGTCAAAAAGTAGCGATGTGGGCTTGGGATCAGGATACAAGAGATTGGGATGATGTGGATAGTAAAACCATTGCTAATCAAGTGATTGGTAATCTTTCACCAGGAGATATTATTCTTTTTCATGATGCGGGTGGAGATCGTACGCCAACTATAGAAGCACTTCCAATTATACTTCGTTTCTTTAAAGAAGAGGGGTACGAAGGAATTACAGTAACAGATATGATTGAACGTACAAGTGAAAGATAGTTAAATCTACAGTTTTTTAGCTAAAATAATAGGTTTAGTTGATAAAAATAACTTATGATAACATGTACTTTGTTATCAGCTTATTTTCGTTAATGTATTGACAAATTTGGATTATCAGATTATGATTATTCTTATTATTTCTAAAATAAAATTGAATAACTTATCCAGAGTGACGGAGGGAACAGGACCTACGATGTCACAGCAACCTACCTTTACGGAGTGGTGCTTCTTCCTGCAGAATTTTTTCTGAAAGATAAGGTAATGATATGTAAAAACCTTCTTTCTGAATGAAAGAAGGTTTTTTTGATGGGATGTGTTATGTATGATTCAGTTGGAAAATATCGAGAAACACTATGAATCTAAAAAGAGAAGAGTGATAGGGGTAGATCAAGTTTCCCTTGATATCAAAAAGGGAGAAATATATGGCATCGTTGGATATAGCGGTGCAGGTAAAAGTACGCTTTTACGTTGTATGAATGTACTGGAAAGGCCGACAAAGGGTAGGGTATTTGTTGATGGAATTGACTTATTAGAGCTAAACAATAAACAATTACGTAAGGCAAGACAATCTATAGGGATGATTTTTCAAGGATTCTATTTAGTTTCTTCCAAAACAGTAGTGGAAAATGTCTCATTTGCACTCAAAGCAGCTGGTGTTGGTAAGTTGGAGCGGAATAAAAGAGCTCTAGAACTATTGAATCTAGTTGGAATTGAGGATAAAGCAAACCAATATCCCTCTCAATTAAGTGGAGGACAAAAACAAAGGGTTAGTATAGCAAGAGCACTTGCGAATAACCCAAAGGTATTACTTTGTGATGAAGCAACATCTGCATTAGACCCAAGTACAACAAAATCAATTTTAAAACTACTTAAAAAAATAAATGAACAAATTGGGATAACGATTGTAATCATTACTCATGAGATGGAAGTAGTAAAAGAAATATGTGATCGTTGCGCTGTGATGCAAAACGGTAAAGTCATTGAAAATGGGAAGACATATGATATCTTTTCAGATCCAAACGAGAAATTAACGAAAGACTTTATCCACACAGTTTTAGACTTTCAATTACCTGAAGCGTTGCTAAAACAATGTAATGGTACACTACTTAAACTGCAGTTTCGTGGAGATATTGCTGCTGAATCAGTCGTATCTGATATGTTACAACAACATAAGGTGAAAGGAAATATTCTTCATGGAAAAGTAGAATACATAAAAGACAAACCATTAGGTGTTTTCATTATGGAAGTAAGCGGAGATCCCTCGGAAATAAGTAGTGCTATTAGCTACTTAGAAGAGCGCATAAAGCAAGTGGAGGTGATTCAACATGTATCTTACTAGTATTTTAAATTTACTTCCTGAGTTGAATCAAGCTTTCTTAGAAACCATGCTCATGGTAGGTCTGGGTTTAATTGTTGCATTAATTATCGGCCTACCTATTGGTATTCTTCTATATGTTACAGAACAAGGGTTATTTTTAGAAAATAGATTTGTTAAATCGACATTAGGTGTGGTTGTTAATTTAATTCGTTCGATTCCATTCATCATTTTATTAGTATTTTTACTTCCATTTACAAAGTGGCTAGTCGATACAACAACAGGACCATTAGCAGCATCCGTATCATTGTCTGTTGCAGCGATTCCATTCTATGCAAGAATTGTAGAATCCGCAGCGAGGGAAATAGACCGAGGTGTGATTGAAGCTGCTATTGCAACTGGAGCATCACCATGGTTAATTATTAAGGATATTGTTTATCCAGAAGCAAAACCTGGTTTTATTAGTGGACTCACTATTACGGCAATTAGTTTAGTAGGCTACTCTGCTATGGCTGGTACTGTTGGGGGAGGAGGTATCGGTGATTTAGCCATTCGCTACGGTTATTATCGTTATGATGATATGGTAATGTTCACTACAGTAATCGTTCTTATTGTACTAGTACAATTTATTCAATATTTTGGTGATTTTATTGCAAAGAGTGTAAATAAACGTTAAAGAATAAAGGAGTGGTTCATATGAAGTGGAAATTATTTTTAGCAACTCTATTAAGTGTTACATTATTGACAGCATGTGGGAGTGAAGAAGCAAATGGTGGAAATGAAGAAAAGAATACGATTGAATTTGGAGCTACTGTAGGACCCTATAGTGATATGGTGACAAATGCTATTACACCATTATTAGAGGAAAAAGGGTATGAAGTGAATAATACAGAATTCACGGATTATATACAACCGAATAATGCATTACATAATGGAGATATTGATGCCAATCTTTTTCAGCATAAGATTTATTATGAAGCATTCGCAGAGGAAAATGGTATGGATTTATCTGAAGTAATTATTGTACCTACAGCTCCTATGGGACTATATTCCAACTCCTATGATAGTGTCGAGGCTATTGAAGAAGGAAGTAAGATTACTATAGCGAATGACCCTACGAACTTAGCAAGGACATTAATCATGTTAGAAGATGCGGGTCTTATAGAAATTAGTAACGAAGTCGATCCATTAAAAGCATCTGTTAAAGATATTGTGAAAAACCCAAAAAATATTGAGTTTCAAGAAGTAGAAGCCGCTCAATTGCCACGATTAGTAGATTCTGAGGATGCTTCAGCGGTACCGGGAAATTTTGCACTTTCAGCAGATATGGATCTATTAGATGCATTAGTATTAGAAGATATGCCAGATGATTATCGAAATCGAGTTGTAGTTAATACAGCAGATATGGAGGAGCAGTGGGTAAAAGATATTAAAGAAATTGTGGAATCCGATGAATTTGAACAAATAATAGATGATGAATTTCAGGGGTTTGGTAAACCTCAGTGGATGCTGGATAAATAGTCAGATGAAAAGAGAGCAGTCGGTTTTCTATTCGACTGCTCTCTTTTCTCTACATCACTTTTATGACTTTATTTAGAATGAATTATTATAAAGATTTAAAGTGCTTTATTCGTTCTCCAAGAAACTTAATGTCTTTATCCGGACTTAATAACATTATTTTTTTAAATACTGGATCGTTATAAAAAGCATCTAGTTGATCAATAACCCCTTGTCTAATAAGCTTTTTCTGATTTAGATATCGATCCATTTTTCTTAATCTTTCGTTGTTATCTCCTTGTCTACCGACTCCAATATGAAAACCGTGCGGCGGCCGAAAAAAATGTTCTTCTATCTTTCCGAAACCTATACCTTTTTCGATAATTTTATATAGAAATTCTTCATCATAACGTAATGCTCTTACTTCATCGTACAATATGCTAGGATTTTCTAAATAATATTCAATAATCGGATTCATTTTTTTGTAATAATCTTTTACCTTGAAAAAATGTAATCCTGTTAAACGTTTTGAATCGGGGCGAATAGCATTACTATAAGGTACTCCGATTTTTTTAGAATGTTTTTTATGGACATCTACTAAGGTGGGCTTTTCACGAATTATTAAAAAGTCGATATCTCCTATATAAACATATTCAAAGTCTTTGAATTCTTCATATGGAATTAGGAAACGCAAAATCGTTCCAATACTACCAACCATTTTAGATGGATCATCTAAGTTAATATAGTCGTCTAAATACCCTTCCACAACTTCGAAGTTAGGTGAAACTTCATTTCGAATGAGTTCTAAGGCTTTATTTTCGTTTGCTGTAAGCGGATCTTTAGAAAATACTTTCACATAGTAATCAGGATAACTTTTTAAAATGCTATAAATATAATAAGGTGCATAGCGAGTATAACTACCAAACACATAAACGGCGACACATATTTTTTTCATTAACGTTCACCACCTATATTGAATAATGTATATAACCAACCATCAATATTTTGTTTAATAGTCCAGTTATTCTCTATATTTTTTCGGATTTCTTTTTTTAGTGTTTGATGAAGCTTTGGATTAGATTTTAATTGATTAATCTTATATATAAACTTTCTAGGATCATCGGAGTTGAGAATGAATGATTTTGCATTTGGTGATGCCCAGTCTTTAATAATACCTATATTTGTGCCTAATACAGGTACTCCACATGCATAAGCCTCCATAGCAGGATTTGGAAGACCTTCATTCGCCCCAGTAACCAGTAGTAAATCAATAGAGTTATAAAATTCTGGCATATCTGTTCTATCAATTCTGCTTTCTTTTGTTGCTTCTTTAAATACAATCGTAGAGTCGTTTTTGTAATGATTTTTAATAGCCTTATATACCGTATGGTAATTTTTGGAGCGTTTATCGGAATTACCTACCCAACCTATGGTAAAAACAGATGTATCTTTTTGGGGTAAAGGCAATGGTTTAAATTTATCAGTTTCAACAAAAGCCTTTACATAATCTACATGTTTATCTGGACAGTATTTTTTAATAGTATTAGCTAGTTTTTTATTTACGGCACCGATCCTATCAATTTTTTTAATTACTTGTTTGATATAGCGATTATTCGGTTTGATTTGTTCTGCCCATTCACGAAAATCATCTTGATTTGTAGCGAGGTAACTATATGAGCCAGCAACAGAAGAATATACATGAACATTATGTTGAATAAGGCGTTCGGCTGTCCATAAACCTAAGGTTGATATTACTTCATATTCTTTGTTAACCATCTTTACTCCTTTTTGCTTTACCAAGTCTAAAAAATCATGATAGGACATTATTTCTAAATTTGGGTGATATTTTTGTAAAAGTAACGCTCTTTGTCCTTGAATCCACCATAGTCGATCATAGATTAGGATATGTTTTCCCTTAATTGTGCTGTCATTTATTGGTTTATTTACCATTCTGATTTCCTCCAGTATTGAAATAACATCTTCTATATAGTATGAAATAGAAATTTGGAAGTGTTAGGAGAAGTGCGTAAAATACAATAACTAGTCGATTTAATCTTTTTTTACTAAATAGAAATAGCAGGTATGGAAATCATTTTACTTATTTTTGATGTTAAAACATGGAAGTCAATCTATATTTATCTGAAATATTACTCTATTATAAAATATAAGATTATAAATATCTGAAGCATTGGAGGGAAATCGATTGAATAATATTAGCATGTTCTTAAATCAACAATACATTAATACCATCCATTCCTTAGACAAACATGATAAAACACATGGTAAAGGGATGAAAGATTGTGTCAGCCATGCTTTAGGAGAATTTCAAAATAACAGTGTTCACTTTAACCCTAAGGTACTGGAAAGAAGAAAATTAGAAAATTATAAATTAATCTGTATGGAAATTACTTCTATCCAGCCGCTGCGAATCCCACTTTATATACTTATTCCCAACAAAAAGAAGAAACGAAAGCTACCAACTGTTTTGGCGCTTCATGGACACGGCTATGGGATGAAAGAAGCGATTGGATTAAACATTAATGGCGAACAATGTAAATTTACAGGAATCCATAATAAGTTTGCTGCTAGGTTAGTAAACAAAGGAGTAATTGTTGTGGTACCAGGGATTATTGGATTTGGCGACCGCAGACTGGATGAAGATATGAATGCAGAGCAACCACTTGAAAATTCATGCTTTGAAATTGGGAGTCAACTATTGTTAATGGGGAAGACATTAGCAGGTTTAAGGGTCCAGGAGATAAAACGGGTATTAGACTATATTCAATCGTTTAATATGGTCGATGAGGAAAAAATCGGTAGTTTCGGTTTTTCAGGTGGAGGCTTAGTTGCAGCATTTACGTCCATACTCGATGAAAGGATCAAAGCAACTGTACTCAGTGGATATTTGAGTACATTTAAAGGGAGTATTATGAGTAGAAGACACTGTCTTGATAATTATATACCAGGCATACTTGAAATTGGAGAGATGGATGAATTAATAGCCTTAATTGCTCCAAGGCCACTTTTTATTGAATCCGGAAAAGACGATAAACTTTTCCCCATGGACCAAGTTGAGATAAGTATGAACAAGCTACTAAAAATATATAAGGCTTATAATGCAGAAACTGAATTAGAAGCCCATTATTTTAATGGTGGTCATGAAATTAATGGAGAAGAATCCTTTTCCTGGCTAATACAGAATCTTAATTAGCTTATATAGGTGTAGAATAGCTTGCAATTTGAGATATTCAAATTTAAATTAACATACAACTTCTAAATAATGGGTATATTACTGATGGAGGTGCCTGTATGAGGAAAGTTGTTTTAATAGGTGGTAGTGGAACAATTGGGACCATTTTGCAAAGAGGATTAAAACAGGAATTCGATGTTTATAGTCTTGATGTTAATGTTGATGAAAATAGTGCAAACTCGAAGGAAACAGATGCTAAAAATTTTACAGAACTTATTAATAACATACCTAATGGAACAGATGTATTAATAAACCTGCTATCAACTGGTAATGTCGGAAGGCTTGTTAATATTTCTGAGATGAACGATATGGTCGATGTGTATTTTAAAGCTTCTTATAATATCCTTAAGGCAGCCGAGGAATTAAATATTCCAAAAGTTGTTTTTGCAAGTAGTAATCATGTTACAGATTATTATGAGTCAGAAGGCAAATCAAAGTTGGGAAGAAGTATAAATGTAAACGATTATCCTTATTCAGAAGGACTATACGGAGTACTTAAGCTTGCTGTAGAAAATATAGGTTTTGCTTTTAGTAACCAATATGGTATTTCTGTAATCAATCTGAGGATTGGAAGTGTGAAATTAAATGAGGAAACAGAAATTTATAAAAACCTAAAACGTAATCGACATACATGGCTTTCAGAAGTAGATACCATTACTTTATTTAAGGAAGCTATTATAAGCGATATAGGATATGGAACATTCTATGGTGTTTCTGATAATCCTAATAAACCATGGTGTAATGATAATGCAAAAGAAAAATTAGGGTTTGTTTCTAAAATGAATTCAAATGACATAATAAAAAATAAATAAAAAACAGGGTGAAAGTGTCTTTTAAAGATCACTTTTATCCTGTTTTTTTATTTTCTGATCTAAACTTTCCTGGAGTAATACCTTCGATTTTTCTAAAGGAACGAATGAAGTTTTGGGAATTATTGTATTGCAGTTTAATCGCAATATCTTTAACAGACAAATCCGTATCTACTAACCATTTTTTTGCTATGTTTATTCGATATTTCAATAAATATTCACTGAAAGTGGTTTTCATCTCTTTTTGAAAGATACTACTAAGATAATTGGGATTATAATGTAGTCTAGCTGCAATAGAATCCAATGATATAGCTGTGTCATACTCTTTTTGTATGATATGAATAATTTTATCTGAAATAGTTTTGTATTTGGATTCAGTGCGTTCCTCCACTTTTTCGATAATTGGATAAATGAGGTTATCTTTAAACCATTTTTGTAAGTCATCTGAGGTTCTTAGGTTTTCCAATTCATGAACAAGAGGTCTTTCATCGAGATTTTTTAAATCTACTCCTAATAATTGCTTTAATTCGATTAAATCATAAAGAAACTTAATTATAAATATCTGATATTGATTATGATTAAATTCCTTATCAAATAAAGTATTAAACAATTCTTGCAATCCTTTATCTACTTTTTCACGGTCAGCAACTTTAATGGAATCAAAAATTAAATTTTTATTGGTTGAGGGTAGTTGTCCATTAAAATGATAATTTCGATCTAAATTTTCATAGAAGATAATGGATTCTTTTCCTAGCTTTAATCTATATTTCAGTGATTCCATCCCTTGTTTATATGCATCTTTTGTCGAAACTAATTCGGTGTATGGCAGACTAATACCGATACTTACAGGAAGATCAAATTCCTTGCGTATTTTAGATTGAATCATCTGTGCTAACTCATTTAAATAGAAGTGGTATTCTTCTTCAGACTCAATATCCAGTGTAAGTATTGTTACCTGTGTTCGGTTTATAACTACAGGGGTAAATCGTAATTCTTCTTCTAAGGTATCTTCAATCATAGCATTTATTGCAAATAAAATGACATCTTCTTCTTTTGATTGGTAGTTAGAATCATCCAATGAATCGATTTGTAATGTAAATAAGGAGAGTCTTGACCATGTCTGATTGTATTTAAATGATTTTAATTTCGCTGGAATTTCCTCGCGTTCCATTTTACCTTGCAATAATCGTATAATAAAGAATTGTCTTAGCTGGGTAATCTGATTTTGTAGCCGAGATTCTAACTCAACATTTTTATCAAGCATTTGTTCGATATTAAATTTAATTAAATCGAATTCATTTTTAGTTTTTGTACTAAATTTAGTGGATGATGTGAAAGTCTTGGTGAAGAATTCTTGTAAATGTCGTATTGGTTTATAAAATATACTAATTCCGATGAATGCTATAATTAGCGATATGACTAATAAAATAGTACAAACTAATAATGTAAACCAGCCGATGGAACTGGATTGCTTGTTGAGATCACTTATTTTAACCATTGATACATATGTCCAATTATTATAACTAGATTTTCTAAACGTTATTTTATAATCGATATCTTCTATGGTTGAATTGAATTGGCCTTTACTTGAGTCTAAATCAATAAGGTTACCTAAATCTTCATTTTCCGTAAGATAGTTACCGACATTATTTGGATTACTATCAGCGATGATTTGGTTGGACTCGTCCAAAATAATAAACGTTTCTGTTACAATTTGTTCTGCCATAATATTATTTAAGGTACATGTTGGTATAAGTGCACCTACAAGACCTGTTTTATCTGATGTAAGAAATGGGAGTTTCTTAATTAGATTTATATAGTAGTTACAATTATCACGCGCGTCATTCGTCAAAACAATGTCATCATATTCCTCCAGAATCCAGTAAGAGGAGTTAGTAGAAGTCATATATTTTTCATGAATTTTATTATAACTTTGTTCATTAAGACGAAGAAGACCATTGTTATTGATAAGCCACTCATGCTCTAAACTAACCATAATAACATCTTGAATACCTGTTTCTAACGTCTGCAAATGTCCCAATTCTTGTTTGAAATTGTTGTATCTAATAAAATTGTCAGCATTTAGAGGATCTCTTAATATGTCTTGAGTAGTTGGAGAGCGAACAAAGTGTGTAAGCGAGTTATCAACGCTTTTTAGTACTTGCTCAACATTGGTTTGTATTTGATAAACACTTTGTTGTTTCTCTTCTGCTACATTTGCTTCGATTATTTCGGAAGATCGTAAATAAGAAAAAACGCCAACTAGTATTACAGGAACAGTGCTCAATACGATCAAAAATGTAATTAATTTATAATAATGTTTAATAGAATTTTTTTTCATAAACATCTACCCCAATGACTGCATACTTTTTGAAGCCTTTAAGACAAAGTGTTTTGAGCTTGCTGGTTGTTTCTTTTTTTATCAAGGTTCTTAAAAGATAAATATGATATCCCCATAATTGTTACTCCTGTTGTACTAATAGAAAAAAATGGAATAAGCCCGGGAATACGCATAAACAAATAATATAATCCACTAATTGCTACCATCATCGTAATTGTATAATGTAAATTAGTTAAGCCAATTAAAATTGAATACTTAATATATTGCCAACGTGATAAATTGAAATTGACATATAAAGGAAATATGTAAAGGATTAAAGTTATATAGATAAATCCACATAGAAATAGACCGCCAAGTAATAATGGGTATATCGGATGTTCTGAGATGGTGCCAAGAAAAGATAAGTCGACAAGTAGTATGAGTCCAATTGATCCAATAATAATGGTAAATATATTCGATTTAAAAAATTCCTCTTTATATATAGTAAAGAAAGTATTAAATATTGGTATTTCGGTTTCTTTTTTTAACCACTTTCTAATAATAGTAAACATAGCGATAGTTGCAGGAGTGAAACCGATGATAATTAATCCAAATATGGTAAATAATCCCCAAAGTATATTTATATAAGCCAATCGCATAATCCAAAGACATAACCAATAAAAATTGCCCCAGATACCTCCAACTTCCATAGGGTAGCTCTCCCTCCATAAGTACTTATTAATGATACTAGCATAATAGATTTGCAATACAATAATCATATCAACAGGTTTATGATACCGCTTTCAAAGGAATTGATTATTCTTTGATCATAATCTAAGAAAGTGATTGACTAATATTGTTAATTATAGCTAAATTATAAAAATTCTGCAAATTGTGAGAAAGTGATTATGTACAACCTGAAAATTTTAAAATAACATTAAACTATACAAAAATAAATTTCTAAGGAGGTTAAAAAATGAACAAAAAAAGATTTCTGTTTACCTGTTTTTTACTTATTTTATTACTTGTTCTGACAGCGTGCAATAACGAAAATGCTTCAAGTGAGGAAAGCAATGAAGATTTTAATGAAGATGAAGTTTATTCTTTTTCCATTATGGCAAATCTTCATACGCCTGAAGTACCTGGAGATGTAATTTTGGATATTTTAGAAGAGAAAACAAACACAGAGATTGAGTTTCAGTGGGTACCAGATAATAACTATGAAGATAGGTTAAACACAGCATTCGCTACTAATACACTTCCAGAAGCAGTATTTATGAAAAACCAGACAACATTTATGCAATTTAAAGATGCAATAAGAGATGATCAATTCTGGGAAGTCGGTCCTTATTTAGAAGAGTTTGAAAACCTAGGTAATCTTAAAGAAGAAGTATTAGAAAATACAAAAGTTGATGGTAAAATCTATTCTTTATATCAAGGAAGACCATTATCAAGACAAGGGATAATATACAGAAAAGACTGGGCTGATAATCTAGGTCTTTCTGCACCAACAACGACTGACGAGTTTATGGAAATGGCACGTGCTTTCACTGAGGATGATCCAGATGGCAATGGTAAAGATGATACGTTTGGCCTTACCGACCGAAGCGATTTGGTTTATGGTGCTTTTAAAACAGTATCCTCATGGTTTGGTACTCCGAATAATTGGGGAGAGCAAGATGGAGAGTTGGTTCCTGAATTCATGTTCCCTGAATATAAACAAGCGATGGACTTTTTTAAGGAAATGCATGAAAACGGATACATCAATAAAGATTTCCCAGTAACAAGTAAAGTAGATCAACAAGAATTTATTAAAAATGGATCTTCCGGAATTTATGTAGGATCTATGGGTGACGTAGTAACTTTACACAGTGATGCTGCTGCTATTAATCCAGATGTAGTATATGATGTCCACAATCAAGTTGAAGGACCTAATGGTGAATATAACACGTGGGCAATTCCTGGATATGGAAACTTAGTAATGTTTCCTAAAAGTACTGTTGAATCAGAAGAAGAATTGAAAAGAATACTTGGATTTTTTGATGCATTAATGGATCCAGAACTGTCAAATTCCATTTATTGGGGAGTAGAAGGTGAACATTATACAGTAAAAGAAGGTGGAGCTGTTCCAACAGAGGATCAGGCGTTATTTGACAGGGAAGTAAAACCTTATCAGGCGATTGAAATTGGTGAGGCGGAGACAAATGGAAGATACGAAGGATTTTTTGAATACGAGCCAAAAGCGAAGTCGGAAGAATTGTTTAAAGATAATGAAAATTATTTAATTCATGATCCAACGATAACATTGGATTCTGAAACTAATATTCAAGATGGTTCGAGGTTATTACAAATCATGACAGATGCAACATACCAATATATTCTCGGACAAATCGATGAGGAAGGATTTGATTCTGCAATAGAAAATTGGAAATCTCAAGGGGGCGAAGCGATTATCGAGGAGTTTAATGCTTCCTATGCAGAACAGAATTAATTCGAAGAAGTATTCATGACATTATATTTTTAACAATTTTACGGCCTTTTCTTACTATCAAATGGGAAAGGGCCGTTGTAATTTCTCATAGTACACATTCTACTAACTATTTAAAAGTAATTGAATAATGCTGTTGATGAACGAAATGAAGATTAACTTCTCTGTTTATAATAAATAGTTGATCAATAAATACTTACTCAGTAGTTTTAGAACCAATAATGCAGTACTTTTTAATAAATCATATATATAGCATTCATGCTTCGTTTATTAAAAAAGATAACTGCAATTAGTAATTGCTGCAGAGCGAACAGTGTCCTATTCTCAGGAAATAAGATGTGAAGGGAAATTATTAATTCCTGTTGAGTAAATGTTTCATTTGTATCAGGGAAGTCTAGTTTCTAATGAAAATAGTAAATCACTATTTGAGTCTGGAACTCAGATTTCATTTTTTGATACATAGAATTTATTATTGCTATGCTTCGCTTTATAATAACGATTCATGTCAATTATAAATAACTAATCATTATGTAAGAAATGCCTTTAATTCGTTATAACAGGAAGAGTTTCCTATAGTTGATAACATAATGATTATCAAAGTTACAGTAGGATGAAATTAAGAATAATCAAGATTTATTAATAAAACAGACTGTCAAAGAATGAATCTACAGGACATGCCTGTTGGAGAGGGGGAATTAAGAATGGAAAGTGCATCCATCAAGAAGAGTCGGAGACATGAAATCTTAAAAAACATCAAGAAAAACAAACTGATTTACTTAATGATACTTCCGGGTATTCTTTATTTTTTTATCTACAAATATTTACCGATGACGGGGTTAGTGATTTCTTTTCAGGATTACAAACCATACCTAGGAATTAGTGGGAGCGAGTGGGTAGGATTTGAGCATTTTGAACGTTTATTTACTAGTCCAGATTTTTGGATGATTTTTAGAAATACACTTATTCTTTTTGCTCTACAGATTATCATATTTTTCCCGATCCCAATTATCATTTCTTTAATGCTAAATGAAGTAAGACATTCTTTATACAAAAGAGGTATACAAACACTTATATATATTCCTCATTTTATGTCATGGGTTGTAATCGTTTCCATAAGTTATGTGATGCTGACATTAGATGGAGGGATTATTAATTCACTAATTGAGTATTTTGGATTTGAAAAAATAAACTTTTTAATGAATGAAGAATGGTTTCGACCAATGTATATTCTTCAAGTGATTTGGAGGGAAGCTGGTTGGGGAACAATCATCTTTCTAGCAGCGATTACAGGTGTGGATCCACAATTATATGAAGCTGCAAAAATGGATGGTGCTAATCGATTACGGCAGATGTGGCACATTACATTACCAGCGATTCGAAGTGTGATAATCATTATGCTAATACTAAAGATTGGCGATGTGTTGGAACTTGGTTTTGAGCATGTTTATCTATTATTAAATGCATCGAATCGAGAAGTTGGTGAAATATTTGACACGTATGTGTATACTGCTGGACTTCAACAAGGTCAGTTTAGTTACAGTACAGCTGTTGGCTTCTTTAAAGGGGTGGTCGGGCTTATATTAGTCATTTTTGCAAACCGACTAGCAAAACGATTTGGGGAAGAAGGTATCTATTAATATATTTGGAAGGGGGAGTTCATATTGCGAAATAGAATATCTGTAGGCAGTAAGATTTTCGACGTTATTAATTACGTATTATTGGGTTTATTAGCATTGGTTATGATTATCCCTTTTATACATGTAGTGGGGAGTTCGTTTGCAACTAGCGCGGAAATTGCAGAGACAAGTTTTCTATTGTTTCCAACTGAATTTTCATTGAATGCATATAAGTATATTTTTTCCACGGATACCATTTTACGGGCATTATTGATTTCCGTTACGGTAACGGTGGGAGGGACACTATGGAGCATGTTCTTATCCACATTAACTGCATATGGATTGTCTAGAAAAGATCTGGTTGGGAGAAGATTTTTTAACTTTTTAATCGTATTCACCATTCTGTTTAATGGAGGGATGATTCCAACATTTTTAGTTGTTGAACAAACTGGTTTATTAAATTCTCTTTGGGCATTAATTATCCCAGTTTCTATCAATGCATTTAATATGATAATTTTAAGAAGTTTTTTTATGAATCTTCCTGCTGGATTAGAAGAATCAGCAAAAATTGATGGAGCTAGTGATTTTGGTATTTTATTCCGCATAGTAATTCCGTGTTCATTACCTGCTATCGCTACTATTTCATTATTTTATGCTGTTACTTATTGGAACACATATATGCACGCAATTCTTTATATTAGTGACTCTGCTAAATGGCCAGTTCAAGTGTTGTTAAGGCAGATAGTAGTTTTAGCAAGTGGTATCAATTATGATGGTGCCACGTATACAGATGTACCTCCACCAGAAGTGACCGTTAAGATGGCAACTATTGTAGTTGCTACTGTTCCAGTTCTGCTTGTTTATCCATTTTTACAAAAATACTTTGCAAAAGGAGCATTACTAGGTTCAGTAAAAGGTTAGTAATATCTGAGTAAATAACGAAATGAATGGAGGCATATGTATATGTTTTGTAATATTACTGAATTTGGAGCAAAGGGAGATTCCAACACAGACAATACTGAATCGATTTCATCAGCAATCAAGCGATGTGCTGATAGTGGAGGAGGAACACTCTACATTCCAGCAGGAACGTACTTGACGGGGCCAATTTCGCTGATTAGTAATCTGACAATCTATATTGAATCAGGTGCAAAACTAGTTTTTATAGATGATTTCTCTGCTTACCCTCCAGTTAAAACAAGATGGTCTGGATATGAATGCTATGGATTTTCACCACTGTTATATGGTAATGGTTTAACTAATGTATCAATTATAGGTTCAGGTTGTATTGATGGTCAGGGGGAAGCTTGGTGGGAGGTAAATCATCTATTAAGAAAAGGCGAAGAATATGATCACCCACAAACGAAGGAGATAGCTGAATTAAATAAATCTATAACTGAACCTAAAAATACGAATCTTGTCGAATGGCCATCACAATTTCTTCGACCACCTTTACTTCAAATGTACGATTGTGATTCAGTGACATTGGATGGTATTACGCTGGAAAATTCACCATTTTGGAATACGCATTTTGTATATTGCGATAATGTCACTATTCACAATGTGAAGTTTAAAAATCCTTGGGATACTCCAAATGGGGATGGACTAGATCTTGATTCATGTTCCAATGTGCGTGTATCAAACTGTCATTTTGATGTGGGCGACGATTGTTTAGCATTTAAATCTGGTATCAATGAAGATGGTAGGAGAGTTGCAAGACCAACGGAAAATGTGGCTGTTACAAACTGCACGATGAAAAATGGGCATGGTGGAATTGTAATGGGAAGTGAGAATTCAGGTGGAATAAGAAATATTGCTGTATCAAACTGTGTGTTTATAGGCACAGATCGGGGCATTCGATTAAAAACGAATCGAGCTCGCGGGAGCTACATTCGTGATATTTTAATTGACAATATTTATATGGATGGGGTTCTCTGTCCTTTGGCGATAAATTCCTTTTATCGGCACGGTTTGGATAAGAGTGATTCTTTAATTAATGAATTGTCGCCAATAGAAATTTCAGAAAAGACTCCAGAAATCGAATATATTCATATAAGTAATGTAACAGCTAGAAACTGTCGCTCAGCTGCAGGGTTTATTTACGGACTTCCTGAGAAGTATGTAAAAGATATTATTCTACGGCACGTATTAATTGAAATGACAATCAATCCCGATGAACAAGGTGGAGAACCAGATATGGTAAAAGAACCAATATTTATGGCCGGAGAAGGCATTTATTGTAAGTACGTTGATGGAATAGAATTTCATCGTGTCAGAGTGGAAACAAGACAGGGGCCTGCTCTTCACTTGGAAAATGTTATTAATGCAGAATTAGATCATTTAATTAGGAAGCGTAAACACCCAAATACTCCTATAGTTACTGTCAATGACGTAACTAATATACGGACTAATCAATCTAGTAGGGAGGTAAATGAATTTGAAAACATTTAAAAACCCAATCATCCCTGGCTTTTACCCTGATCCATCTATCTGTCGAGTAGATGAGGATTATTATTTAGTAACTTCAACATTTGAATATTTCCCAGGAGTTCCAATTTTTCATAGTAGAGATTTAGTCAATTGGAACCAAATTGGTCATGTGCTAGACCGGCCATCTCAACTGAATCTGAATGGTATTCCTTGTTCAAGAGGAATTTACGCGCCTACGATTAGATATCATAATGGGATCTTTTATATGATTACTACCTTTGTTGAAAGTAGAACGGGATTGAGACGTGATTTTTATGTTACTGCAGAAGATCCAGGAGGTCCTTGGAGTGACCCAAACTGGTTGGGACCAACGCCAGGTATTGATCCTTCATTGTTTTTTGATGACAATGGAAAGGTTTATTATACCGCAAACCGTCAACCACCAGATGGACAGGAATATCCGAAGCATATGGAAATCTATTTACAGGAATTAGACTTAGAAAGCAAACAATTAATAGGTGATAAGTATAGCTTGTGGGATGGTGCGTTGAAAAATGCTCATGCACAAGAAGCTCCCCACCTATATAAAGTGAATGGGTGGTACTATCTAATGATTGCAGAAGGTGGTACAGGATTTACGCATGCAGTAACCATAGCTAGAAGCAGATCCTTACTAGGACCATATGAATCAGCAAAAACAAACCCAATTTTGACTCATCGACATTTAGGAAGAGAGTATCCAATAAGTAACATAGGGCATGCAGACATTATTGAAACGCATAAAGGAGAGTGGTGGATGGTATGTCTTGGATCACGTCCTTATGGAGGGCATTACCGAAATTTAGGAAGGGAAACTTTTCTAGTCCCTATGGTGTGGGAGAACGATTGGCCTGTTATTAACCCTGGTAAAGGGATCGTTGAATTGGAATCACCTTTTCCTGATTTGGATGAAGTAAAATGGCCGGAAGTTTCAGATAGAGATGATTTTAATTCGACAGAGCTTTCATTACAGTGGAATTTCGTACGGACACCACATGAAACATTTTGGTCTTTGAACGAACGTCCAGGCTACTTAAGACTAAAGTTGAAACCAGAAACGATTATAGATCGAGTTAATCCAAGCTTTATCGGGAGGCGTCAACAACATAAAAATTTTGTTGCTACTACATTAATGGAGTTTGTTCCTAAGAAAAGTGGAGAAGTAGCTGGAATCGTTTTACTACAAAACAATGATTTTCAATTTCGAATGGAACTTCTACTGGATGGTGCATCTACTATTGTTCGACTAATAAGAAGATATGATGGGATAGATCAGGTGATTTCTCAGGAACAAACGAGTGAGAATAAATTATATTTAAAAGTAGAGGCAAAAGAGCAAGATTATTGTTTTTATTATGGGAATTCACTCAATAATTTTGAACTACTTGCAAATCAAGATGGCAAATTACTAAGTACGGATATAGCTGGAGGATTTGTAGGGACCTATATAGGCATGTATGCCAGCAGTAATGGGAAGGAGAGTACGAATAAAGCTGATTTTGATTGGTTTGAGTATAAAGAAATCTTACAAAAATAAGTGTAATAGGAGGAGGTTTTTATGAATAAAATTACTAATTTGAACGAGGAGGATCCATTAACATGGGCAGAAAAAGCATGTAAAAGCATGATGAATCAATTTACGCCAAGTCAATTACCTCCACAGAACAGGTGGCATTATCATCAAGGGGTATTTTTAAGTGGGATGCTAGAAGTTTTTAAAGAAACTCAGGGTAACGAATACTATAACTATGTAAAGGCGTATGTTGATAATTTAATAGATGAAGAGGGTAATTTTTTATTTGCTAGAAGTGAACTAGATGCCATTCAACCCGGATTATTATTACTATATTTATATAAACATACTGGAGATAAACGATATAAGATTGCCTCTGAAAAACTGAGGAATGTGCTGAGAACAATTAACAAAACGAGGGAAGGTGGCTATTGGCACAAAGATAAATACCCTTATCAAATGTGGCTTGATGGTTTGTATATGGCTGGTCCTTTTGCTATTCAATTTGGTCAGCTGTTTAATGAACCAAAGCTTATAGATTTAGTGTTGTATCAAGAACAACTCATGCGTAGTCATACAAAGAATAAGGAGAATGGTTTATATCATCATGGATGGGATGAGAAGGCGGAACAGCCATGGGCGACATCTTCTGGTAGAGCACCTGAAGTGTGGGGAAGAGCGCTTGGGTGGTATGCTATGGTACTTACTTATTTTTTAGAATTACTTCCCCAGTCACATTCAAAACAGCAAGAATTACAATTAGTACTAAGTGATTTATTTGACAGTTTAAACAGGTATCAGGATGAAAATTCTGGATTATGGTATCAAGTAATTGATAAAGGCCATTTAGAAGATAATTGGCTAGAAAGCTCCTGTTCATGTTTATTTGTTTATGCTATGGCTAAAGCAGTAAACAATAACTACGTAGATAAAAAATATATAAAAAATGCCCAAAAAGGGTATGCAGGCATATTAAAACATTCAACTCAAGTAGATTCGAATAACAATCTGTTCTTAAGTGATATTTGCATTGGGACTTCTATCGGAGATTATAATTATTATGTAGGCAGAGACACGATCAAAAATGATTTACACGGTGTGGGTGCATTTATATTAGCAAGTGTAGAGATGCATAAATTTTTTAACCTATGAACCTTATTTGGAAGGAAGACGAAATACTATGGGTCGTTTCATAAGTAAAATTGTAATTGCTTTGATATTTATGCTTGTTCTGACAGGTTGCGGACAGAAGACCGACACGTTAGAGATTTTGTTTTTCACTGAGATTACGGAAGATACAGGAGATAGCTTAGTCAATAATCTGGAACAAATTTA
Organism: Oceanobacillus iheyensis HTE831; assembly: GCF_000011245.1. Taxonomy (NCBI): domain Bacteria; kingdom Bacillati; phylum Bacillota; class Bacilli; order Caryophanales; family Bacillaceae; genus Oceanobacillus; species Oceanobacillus iheyensis. The sequence continues at coordinate 2,115,911 of NC_004193.1, read as the reverse complement.
CCCAGAGTCAGCTTTAAAGTTTAAAAGTGAATTTTATGCATCTGTCTATGAAAGGTTAATTGCTGAAATAGCTTCACATAATGGAGATATATTAATAGTTGAATCAAATTTGCTAACGCCGGGTAGTTTTGATTCGGAAGGTCTTATTCCTTTTGAATTAACTGATGAACGTAAGAAAGATATACCAAAAGAATATTTTCTCAAAAATGAAAAAACGAAAAAGGATACTATCTACGCTTTGCCAATAGATGAGAATTCTGATTTATTAGGAAAACTTAATATTAATCTGAATTCTGAGTTAGTCGCCTTGGTACCAATTTATAGTGAACATCAAGACTTAGCTGTACAAATGGTGATGGAAGCTTTAACAGCCCGATAACGATACTTTCCATTGGAGGAAACTATGAATCATATAAATTTGTTCCTTGCAGGGGATTCAACAATGGCTACTTATGATGTAAATAGAGCACCACAAATGGGGTGGGGACAAGTGTTGGATCAATATTTTAATGAAAAAATAAAAATCTGGAATGAAGCTGTGCCAGGCAGGAGTACAAAAACATTTATTCAAGAGGGAAGACAAAAACGGATTTGCCAACTTATAAAACCAGGAGACTATTTATTTGTTCAATTTGGACATAACGATTCTAAAGCCGACAGTGATCGATATACTGAACCATTTACTACCTATAAACAAAATTTAGAGATATTTATCAGTAATGCTAGATCTAAAGGAGCTTTCCCGGTTTTATTGACCCCTGTTCAAAGAAGGAATTTTACTATCAAAGGGAAGATACTCGATAAACATGGTTCTTACCCCGTTGCAATGCGTGAACTTGCTATGGAATTAGCAGTACCTTTGATTGATATTACGGAAAAGAGTACCATTTTGCTCGAAAATATCGGTCCGGAATTATCCAAAAAATTATATATGTGGTTGAAACGGGGAGATTATTCTAACTACCCTGAAGGTATGGAGGATAATACTCATTTTACAGAATTGGGAGCAAATACGATAGCTCAACTTGTAATAGAAGGAATCAATGATTTACGGTTGCCCTTAGCAAAGTTTATAAATAAAGAAGAAATGGGATTGTAGTAGAACGTATAATGTAAATGGATTTGTATGAGGGTAAGGGGTATTCCAATTTAAATAATACGGAAAGAAGGTCACCTCTTAGTAAATAAAGGACTAAAGAAGCGATTAGGAGGATAAAGATGAGAAAGAGGTATGCACTGGTTGGTACAGGAGGAAGAGCTGAGTTTTTTTATGGGGCAATAGCGAGGGATTATGAAGAAACAGCAAAACTGGTTGCTTTTTGTGATATAAATGAAACAAGAATGAACTATGCTAATCAATTGCTCGAAGATAAGTATAATCATCCCCAAATACCATTATATAAATCATCTTATTTTGAAACTATGATCAAAAAAGAAAAACCGGATACCGTAATCATAACTTCGATAGACAGAACTCATCATTATTATATCATTCAATCATTAGAACTCGGCTGTAATGTTATTACCGAAAAACCAATGACAACGGATGTAGAAAAATGTCAGCAAATTATGGACGCTATTCATCGCACGAATAAGGAAGTTCGTGTTACATTCAATTATCGCTATGCTCCACACAATACTAAAATAAAGGAGTTAATACTAAATGATGTCATCGGTGAAGTATACTCGGTGAATTTTGAATGGGCTCTAGACACTCAACATGGTGCTGATTATTTTAGAAGGTGGCATCGTGATAAAAGAAATAGTGGAGGATTACTTGTCCATAAAGCAACCCATCATTTTGATTTAGTAAATTTTTGGTTAAGTACAACTCCAGAAACAGTCTATGCGTTAGGTGATTTACGTTTTTATGGAAGGGAAAATGCTGAAAGTCGAGGAGTCACAAATTTTTATCAGCGAGCATATCAGGATGAAAGAGCACTTAATGATCCTTTTGCTATTAATTTAGAAGAAAATAAACATTTGAAGGCAATGTATTTAGATGCAGAACATGAAGATGGCTATCATCGGGACCAAAGTGTTTTTGGGGATGGGATCAGCATTGAAGACACACTTGGAGTACTAATTAAATATAAAAATAAAGCAATTCTTAATTATTCTTTAAATGCCTATATGCCTTGGGAAGGTTTTATTGTTGTATTTAATGGAAGTAAAGGGAGATTAGAAGTACAAGTGAAGGAACAATCGTATATTAACTCAGGCGGTTCGAAAGCTGATGAAGGTAAAGTAAAGGAAAAATTTATTCGTGTTCTTCCGATGTTTGGTCAACCGTATGAGGTGAATGTCATTGAAGAAGAGGGTGGTCATGGTGGAGGAGATCCTCTATTACTTAATGACTTATTTGGGCATTCAAAAGAAGATAGATTTAATCGGTCTGCAAGTCATATAGATGGAGCGATATCTATTCTTACCGGCATAGCTGGTAATATGTCTATAAATAGTGGTTTGCCAGTAAGAGTGGATGAATTGTTTATGTGATAGGAGGATGAAAAATTCCAATTCGAAATAGATATTTGACGTCATAATAAATAAATAAACAGAGAAAAAACGTAAAGCAGATGAAATTTAGATTATATTTTAACATTAACAGTCCTAATTAATTAAATTAGAAAAAACTGTTCTTTCTTTTATTTCATCTGCTTCATAATTTATTTGTCAAACCATTCTACTGTTTTTATTAAACCATCATCAAATGTAGTTATTGGTTCATAGTTTATTATATCTTTAGCGCGCTGTATGTCAGCTAAGGAATGTTTAACGTCACCTGCACGATCCTTCGTATGGATAGCAGAAATGTTTTTTCCTAAAATATTGTTAATACGATCCACCAAATCATTTAGCTGTATTTGGGTTCCAGTACCGATATTAACTACTTCCCCTTTTAAATTTTTCGCGGTAGCGGCAAGTAGATTAGCAGATACAACATTATCGATATAAGTGAAATCTCTTGATTGTGTACCATCACCGTATATAATAGGTGATTGATTTTGAATGATTGATTCTATAAATGCTGGAATGACCGCAGCATATTTTGAATGTGGATTTTGTCTTGGGCCGAATACATTAAAATAACGTAAGGAAATCGTTTCTAATCCGTATATTTCATAAAAAACTTTACAATATAGTTCACCCGTATATTTACTAACTGCATAAGGTGACATAGGATTAGCAATCATATCTTCTTGTTTCGGTAACCTTTTATTATTGCCATAAGCGGAAGAAGAAGCTGCGTATACAAATCGACTGACACCTTCCTCAACGGCAGCGTTTAAAAGAGTAAGTGTACCGTTCACATTTGCATAATTAGATAATATTGGATTGTCGATTGATTTAGGAACAGAAGGAATAGCCCCTTGATGTAAGATAATATCTACACCTTTCATAGCTTCTTTAACTACTGCTTTATTTGTAAAGTCTCCGCTAATTATCTCTACTTGATCGTTAATATCTGCTATATTGTTCTTGTTTCCTGTACTGAAATTATCTAGCAATCTAACCGATTCCCCGTTTGAAATAAGCTTCCTTACGATATTTGATCCTACGAATCCTGCGCCGCCAGTAACTAAATATTTTGTCAAATTTCATTCCCCTTTTTCGTTTGTTAGTTAGATCTTGATATACTATGAAAGTTATAAATATACGTATAGGGGGAATATAATTGATTTAACAAAATAGGCATCTATTTTCTGTTTTTAACGGTGAATGATTGATTTAAAATCATTCGTACAAATAAGGTCTGTACATGCATTCATTAGCTGTTGGTCTGTAATTTTCCACGTGTGATCATTATGATGTTCATTTCGGAAAACAACATGATTGAATCTGTCAGTAGAATAAATGTTAAACCCATTATAAATGCAATCCTTTTGAAATTTAGCGTCAGAACCATACTTGCTTCTTATAAATGACACTTTAGATAACACATCTTTCTTAAAAGTAAGAGTTGAATCTACTACTCGATTTGTATATTGGTTTTCTTTACTAGAATGTAAGATTCCTAGATAATTGCTTTCCTGAAAATATACATAAACCGTACTCTTTCCTATAATATCTACTTCTTTGTTGGTTTGATATATAGACCAAATGGATTTTAAATAATTAGGAGCATAGTAGTCATCATCATCAAATTTAGCAATATAATCAAAGGATGCTTGTTGAGATGCAAACATTTTACACTCACTAGCTGTATACCATTCAGGTAGTTGAAAAACAGATACATTGGAATAATTGGCAGCTTTGCCAATCCATCGGGAAAGATTAATACTATCGTTATTTAAAATGATAATTAATTCCTTGTTCTCTATAGTCTGTGAACTATAGTTAAGGAATATATTTTCCATCATATGATCTCGATTCGTACAAGTAATGATTGATATCATAAAGGTCACCAACTAAGATATATTTCCGTTACCTAACAAGAATAATTTAGCACTTCCGGTTAATCCAGCAGTTACATTCTTGGTATCATATACTATTTTTGCATGGTTTAGTATGTCCTGGACAGGAATGGCAGAATGGTCGACTAATATGACAACTATATCCATTTTTTTTAATAGTTGGGGAGTTATCTCCGTACTGTGATATGTTTGTTGGTTGATTTCAACAGTTGGAACAGCTGGATCAAAGTACACCAAACTTTTGTAACTTTTTACTAACGTTTTCATGATGTCTAAAGGCGGAGACGTTCGAACATCATTGGAATCTTTTTTGTATGATACACCACAGATAAGAATATTTGCCTCATTAATAGGTTTTTCTGCATGAACGATATTATTAATCTGATTGATTACATACTGACTTATATCTTTGTTTTTTTGCTCTGCAAGAGCTAGAAATTGGTTATTAAATCCATGTTGTTGTCCTATCCATGACAAATATAGTGGATCAATCGGAATGCAATGTCCTCCGATTCCAGGTCCCGGGTAAAACGGTTGAAAACCATATGGTTTTGAACTAGCAGCATCAATTGCTTCCCATAAATTAATATTTAATTGATCGCAGAGCATTGCCAATTCGTTTATAAAGGATACATTAATAAAACGATAACTATTCTCCACTAATTTACATAGTTCAGCTATTTCAACAGAAGAAGTTGGAATTATTTCATCAAATACATTTTGATAGAAATCAGTTATATGTTGCAGGCAACCCTCTGATATACCGCCAACTACTTTAGGAATTTCTTCTACTTTTAACGTGTTATTTCCAGGGTCAATTCTCTCTGGAGAATAACCTAGATAGAACTCTGAACCAATTTGTAGATCGCTTTTTTCTAATATTGGTAGGAGAATATCACGTGTTGTTCCTGGATAAGTGGAACTTTCCAAAATAACTAACTGATTAATTTGCAGTCTTGGATATATTTCTTCACTTACATTTTTGATATAACTAAGATCAGGAATTTGCTCTTTTGTTAAAGGTGTTGGAACGCATATTACGATAATATCTAATTGACTTATGACATCATAGTTGGAAGTAAATATAATACTATCCGTTTTTAGCGCATCCTGTAGTTCGTTGTCTTTAATATCTGGAATATAACTTTTTCCGTTTTGTAATTGGCTAATTTTAGATTGATTAATATCAATTCCAGTAACTTGATATCCTTTTTTTAAGAATAATAAAGCTAGAGGAAGTCCGACATAACCCATGCCAATTACACCTACTTTTGAATTTACGTAGGGAGTGTTTGTTGTATTGTTTGTTTTTTTCATAGTTGACCTCCTAAAAATATACATTCAATTAATCAGCTGCTGTATTTTATAGAATTTTAATTGAATAAGGAACGGCTGCTACCTATTGGCAGCACTGAATTCATTGGAGGTGTACAAGGTTTTAGAAGTGAAATAGGAAAATGGTTTAGTAGAAATAGATCGTAAGGGTACCAATATCTTATCGGTTTTGTAATAGGCATGGAATTCCGGAATGGAGTTTCGTTTTCTAATTATATTAGTGGGGGAGAATAATTAGATGGTGATTTAAGTCGAATTTTGTTAAAATATAGCATCTATTTAGAATTTCTGTCTGTTGGCAGGATTTAAATAGGAAATTATAGAATGTAATTAAAGTTGGACATATTTTTTTTTACAATCTTAAACCTATTTTAATAAGGTAGATTCGGGTAAAATCAGAAAACCATGTTAAAAATATCCCAAACAAATTCTTTTTGTTTTCATAATTATCTTAGCTATATTTATAGAAAGGCTTGTAGCTATTTTTAGAGTGTTTAAGTTATAATTTATTGGGGTATACACTAATAATGTCAATTTTGATGTGGAGAGCGAGGTGAAGAAATGAGCTATAAGGAAGTAGATAATGTAGTATTGTTCCCCTCTGTAAAGAAAACACTAGAGGATGAAAGTCTGAGAGCATTACAAGAAAAGCGTTATGAAGAAGCTTTAGACAAGCTTAATCATTTAATAGAATATCATGCAAGTAGTCATGAGATTTACATAGGTAAATTAATGTGTTTAATGGAGTTAGGAGATTATAAAGATGCGCAAGAGCTTTGTGAAGATTTAATAGCAAACAAAGATGAACATTATTATCATTACTTACATATTTATTTGACGATTTTATTTCAAACAAGTCAGTATGAAATACTTATGGAGCAAGTGGGATACGAGTTTGAACAAAATAATGTGCCAGAGCTTTTACGGGAACCATTTCAACAATTATATGAGATGAGTCAAAGTATGAAGATAGATATCCAAAAAGATTCTTCTTCTATCTATAAAGATGAGTTACATCAAGCGATTAATCAAGATCAGCATAAAAAGCAATGGCAGCTTTTAAAAAAATTGAGTACATTAAATATAAGTCCTTCTTCGGATATGTTTCCCTTACTTGATAATAATCAAATACATCCCGTTGTAAAGACATGTTTAGTACAATGGCTAGTTGATAGTAAAGTGAGCGAAATAATACCCATACATAAGTTTGATGTGAGCTTGGATATTATACCTACACAGTTAGACAAGATAGAAGATTTACATGAATATCAAATGGCTAAGAAAGCATTGGAAATGAGGATGGAAAATAATCCATCTTTGCAGCAGTTGATTGAACAGCTTATATATCGTTATTTTTATGTAATCTATCCATTTGAAACATTGAGTGAACAAACAGATATATTTATCTCAGCAGCAATAAATGTAGCAAAGCGTTATTTTCAGATAGATGTAAATATGGAAGAATTAAGCGACGATATTCAGAAATGGATGGATTCCATTCAAATGTCCGACTCACTATATCTTAGTATCATTGAAGAATAGCGTAAAATGCTTGAAACCATTAGCATTTATGTTATAATGAGATGGTTGTAAATAGCGAACATTACATTTATGAAAAACAAAGAAATTTGTATTATAGATTTTGGAGGGAATAAATAATGACAGCAAAATGGGAAAAACAAGAAGGTAATAAAGGTGTACTAACTTTTGAAGTCTCAGCTGAAGAGTTTGAGCAGGCATTAGATCAAGCCTTTAAAAAAGTATCTAAAGATGTTCAGATTCCAGGATTCCGTAAAGGGAAAATACCTCGCGGGATATTCGAAAAACGTTTTGGCGTAGAAGCACTTTATCAAGACGCGGTAGATATTGTATTACCATCTGCATATACAAAAGCAGTGGAAGAAGCGGATATCTTCCCTATAGCTCAACCATCTGTGGATATTGATCAAATCGAAAGAGGTAAAGAATTAATCTTTACTGCTGAAGTTGAAGTGAAGCCAGAAGTGAAACTTGGCGAATACAAAGGCTTAGAAGTAGAAGAAGAATCAGTAGAAGTTACAGATGAAGATGTAGAAAAAGAGATTGAAAATGTACGTGAGCGTCATGCTGAACTAATTGTAAAAGAAGAAGAAGCTATTGAAAATGGCGATACTGCTGTTATTGACTTTGAAGGTTTCCAAGATGGAGTTGCTTTTGAAGGCGGTAAAGGTGAAAATCATTCATTAGAAATTGGTTCTGGTCAATTCATTCCAGGATTTGAAGAGCAGCTTATTGGTAAGAAAGCAGGAGAAGAAACAGAAGTTACTGTTACTTTCCCAGAAGAATACCATGCAGAAGATTTAGCTGGTAAAGAAGCTGTATTTAACGTAAAAATTAATGAAGTAAAAGCGAAAGAACTACCAGAACTTGATGATGAATTTGCAAAAGATGTCGATGAAGAAGTAGAATCATTAGATGAGTTGAAAAAGAAAAAACGTAATGAGTTAGAAACAAATAAAAAACAAGAAGTTGAAAATAAAAAGCGTGAAGAACTAATCCAAAAAGCTTCAGATAATGTTGAAGTAGATATTCCTGAAGCAATGGTTGATACAGAAGTAAACCAAATGGTTCGTGAGTTTGAACAACAACTTCAGATGCAAGGTATGACATTAGAAATGTACGCACAGTTCTCTGGGCAAGATGAGGATGCTCTAAAAGAACAAATGCGTGAAGATGCTGCAAAGCGTGTGAAAACTAATCTAACATTAGAAGCTATTTCTGAAGCAGAAGGTATAAAACCTTCAGAAGAAGACATAAAAGCTGAACTTGAAAAAATGGCTTCTATGTACGGCGCGGAAGTTGATCAACTAGTACAAATGCTAGGTGGAAACACAGAAACGCTAGAAAATGATTTGAAAGTTAAAGCTGCAATTGACTTCTTAGCAGAAAACAGCAAGACTAAATAATGACAGTTGGATAGAAGACAAGGTGCGATTTTTGTCGCACCTTGTCTTTCATATTTCTAGTAATTATATGGATATTTACTCACTGTTTAAACATATAGTGAAAGTGGAAATAATTGTTTGTAAAATTGTTGACTTTTTATTAAAAAAATCCATAATGAAAGAACAGACTTATTTATCACTGACAAATGGGAGACACTAAAAGGTATATTGTTTTGTTTTTATTTTGTATCTGATATGATGACTATAAAAGTTGATTGCTGAACGATTTCAGCACGTTTAGGGGTGAAAAGTAATGTTTAAATTTAATGAGGAAAAAGGACAATTGAAATGTTCCTTTTGTGGAAAAAGTCAGGAGCAAGTAAGGAAACTAGTTGCCGGACCAGGCGTGTATATATGTGATGAGTGTATAGATCTCTGTACTGAAATCGTAGAAGAAGAATTAGGTACAGAAGAAGATATGGAAATGAACGAAATTCCAAAACCAAAGGAAATTTGCGATATACTTGATGATTATGTAATCGGTCAAGATAAAGCAAAGAAGAACCTCTCTGTAGCAGTATATAATCACTATAAACGCGTGAATTCTGGCAAAGGCAACGATGAAGTTGAAATTGCTAAAAGTAATATTGCGATGATAGGACCTACTGGTAGTGGTAAAACATTACTTGCACAAACATTGGCTAGAATTATTAATGTACCATTTGCAATGGCAGACGCTACTTCTCTAACAGAAGCTGGTTATGTAGGGGAAGATGTTGAGAATATTCTTCTAAAATTAATTCAAGCTGCCGATTATGATGTAGAGAAAGCGGAAAAAGGTATTATATATATAGATGAGATTGATAAAGTAGCTCGTAAATCTGAAAATCCATCCATCACTCGTGATGTATCTGGTGAAGGTGTACAGCAAGCATTATTGAAAATTCTTGAAGGTACTGTAGCTAGTGTTCCACCACAAGGTGGAAGAAAACATCCGCACCAAGAATTTATTCAGATTGATACTACCAATATCTTATTCATCGTTGGTGGTGCGTTTGATGGTATTGATCAAGTTATCAAGCGCCGTTTAGGTAAGAAAGTAATTGGTTTCGGTTCTCATGAAAAACAAGAAGATTTAGACACTGGTCAATTACTTTCAAAAGTTCTACCTGAAGATTTATTGCGTTACGGTCTAATTCCAGAGTTTATCGGACGTATTCCAGTTATTGGAAGCTTAACTCCATTAGACGAAGAGGCGTTAATTGAAATCCTAACTAAGCCAAAAAATGCATTAGTTAAACAATATCAAAAATTATTTGAGATTGACCATGTTGAGCTTGAATTTGAGGAAGAGGCACTACAAGAAATTGCGAAGAAAGCAATTGAACGAAAAACTGGAGCTCGAGGGCTACGATCCATTATTGAAGGTATAATTGTTGACGTAATGTTTGACATTCCTTCAAGAGAAGACGTGGATAGATGCATTATTACGAAAGAAACAGTTTCTGATGATGATGGTAGTCCGAAACTTGTATTTCGAGACGGCACAGTAAAACTTGGGAATGAAAAGTTACCAAAAGAAAGTGCTTAATACAAATTAGGACGGAGATGTAGCAGTTATGTTCAATCTGCCTTCTCCGTCTTTTTTTATCACATACATATGAGAAGCAACATTGACACATTTTAATAATAATTGAAAAACAATAGTATTTAATATAACTTACATATTGCTTTTATTTCTTGATTCAATAGTGGAGGTACACAAAATGACAACAGAATTTAAACAGATTCCCCTCTTGCCATTACGTGGATTGTTAGTTTTCCCTTCAATGGTTCTACATCTTGATGTGGGGCGTGATAAATCAATTGCCTCTATTGAAAGGTCTATGGTGGAAGACGAATACATATTCTTAGCTGCCCAAAAGAAAGGAAATATAGAAGATCCTCAACCAGAAGATATATATACGATTGGTACAGTAGCAAAAGTTAAGCAAATGCTAAAACTTCCTAATGGAACGAATCGTGTGTTAGTAGAAGGTATGTATCGAGGGAAATTAATACGTCACATTGATAGTGAAAATGAATATTTAGTAGAAGTTGAGAAATTAGAGGAAACAAAAAGTGAAGAAAATGAGATAGAAGCTTTAATGAGAACCTTACTAGACTATTTTAAACAATATGTTAAAGTATCACGTAAAGTAACAGAAGATACATTTGAATCAGTAGGTGATATCGAAGACCCAGGTAGGCTTTCGGATATAATAACATCTCATATCGCTTTAAAAGTACCAGAAAAACAAAAGCTTTTAGAGACACTTAATATAAATGAGCGAATTAAAAAATTATTAAAGATTATTTCTAATGAAAAGAAAGTATTAGATATAGAGAAAAAAATAGGGCAACGAGTAAAATCTTCAATGGAAAAAACACAAAAAGAATACTACCTAAGAGAACAATTAAAGGCGATACAAAAAGAATTGGGTGAACGGGATGGAAAGGCAACAGATTTAGATCAGTTGCATTCGAAAATTGAAAAATCGGACATGCCTGACCATATTCGTAATGTAGCGTTAAAAGAATTAGGTAGATATGAAAAAGTGCCTCAATCATCAGCTGAGAGTTCCGTGATTAGAAATTACATTGAATGGCTTATCGCATTACCTTGGCAAAACAAAACGAAAGATAATATTAATATTAAAAAAGCAGAGAAGGTATTGAATAGAGATCATTATGGATTAGATAAAGTAAAAGAACGAATTCTTGAGTATTTAGCTGTTCAGAAGTTAACTAACTCTATAAAAGGACCTATTCTGTGTTTAGTTGGACCACCTGGTGTTGGAAAAACTTCTTTAGCAAAATCTATTTCGAATTCCATCAATAGAAAGTTTGTGAGGATCTCTTTAGGTGGGGTAAGAGACGAAGCGGAAATTCGTGGGCATAGAAGAACTTATATTGGTGCAATGCCAGGTAGAATCATGCAAGGAATGAAAAAAGCAGAAACCATTAATCCAGTCTTTTTACTTGATGAAATTGATAAGATGTCAAATGATTTTCGTGGTGATCCATCTTCAGCGATGTTAGAAGTATTAGATCCAGAACAAAATCATGCGTTTAGTGATCACTTTATAGAAGAGACGTATGATTTATCAAATGTTCTTTTTATTGCTACAGCGAATAATGTATCAAGTATTCCTGAGCCTTTACTTGATCGAATGGAACTAATCTCTATCGCGGGCTATACAGAAGTGGAAAAACTCCATATTGCGAAGGAACATTTAATTCCAAAGCAATTACAAGAAAATGGATTAACGAAAAGCAAATTACAAATGCGTGAAACGGCAGTAATGAAACTTATTCGAAGATATACTCGTGAAGCAGGAGTAAGGGGATTAGAAAGACAAATAGCTACCTTATGCAGAAAAGCAGCTAAAACATTAATAACGGATACATCGAAAGAACGTATTATTATAACAGAACATACTATCGAGGATTATTTAGGCAAACCTTATTTCCGATATGGATTGATGGAACAAGAAAATCAAATTGGTGCAGCAACTGGGTTAGCTTATACCTCGGCAGGAGGGGATATACTTTCAATCGAAGTAAGTCACTATCCTGGTAAGGGAAAATTAACATTAACTGGCCAATTAGGAGATGTTATGCAAGAATCTGCACAAGCTGCATTTAGTTATGTGCGTTCAAGAACGAATCATTTTCATATTGAACCAGATTTTTATGAGAAATATGATATTCATATTCACGTTCCAGCTGGAGCTACACCAAAAGATGGACCATCTGCTGGAATAACTATTGCCACGGCTCTAGTAAGTTCATTAACAGGCAGGGCAATTAAAAAGGAAGTTGGAATGACTGGTGAAATCACTTTACGCGGTAGAGTATTGCCAATCGGAGGATTAAAAGAAAAGGCACTAAGTGCTCACCGTGCTGGATTAACTACTATAATAATTCCTGATGAAAATGAAAAGGATATTGAGAACATTCCAGAAAGTGTACGAAATGAATTAACATTTATACCAGTAAAACATTTAGACGAAGTTTTAGAACAAGCACTCGTGGAGGAATAAAAAATGAAAGTTAACCATGCTGAAATTGTCATTAGTGCGGTAAGTAAAAAGCAGTATCCAGAAGATCAATTACCGGAAATTGCTTTAGCTGGAAGGTCTAATGTCGGTAAATCATCGTTTATAAATCGACTAATCAATAGAAAAAATCTTGCTAGAACGTCATCAAAGCCGGGTAAAACACAGACACTTAATTTTTATCGTATCAATGAGTCATTTTATTTTGTTGACGTACCAGGGTATGGCTATGCAAAAGTATCGAAAAAGGAAAGAGAAAAATGGGGACGGATGATGGAAGAATACTTCCAAACAAGAGATACGTTGAGAGCTGTCGTATTAGTAACTGATTTAAGGCATGATCCTACCCAAGATGATATTCAAATGTATGATTTTATTAAGTACTTTGATCTTCCTGTCATCATTATCGGGACAAAATTAGATAAGATAACAAAAAACAAACGTCAAAAACACATCAATAGAGCGAAGCAAGTATTAGAAATGGATGAAACAGATTTATTTATTCCATTCTCGGCTGAAATAGGAGAAGGGAAAGATGAAGCTTGGTCAGCTTTATCCAGATATATAAAAAGATAAATAAAATTTGAAAAATAGCGGGTTACAATTATTGTGCCCGCTATTTTTTTTCGTTCTCTAGGAAATTATAAAATTTTGGATCTGTGGATAAACAACTAAGTTAATTAGCCACGTCCAGCTCCAGCGCCCATCACCTATTGTCCTTCCGGAAACCTCCTTACGATAAAGAAGACTGCCGAATGTCCTTTATGAGGCATAGTCGCACTTATGCCATGGTGAAAAGAAGACTGCCGAATGTCCTTTATGAGGCATAGTCGCACTTATGCCATGGTGAAAAGAAGACTGCCGAATGTCCTTTATGAGGCATAGTCGCACTTATGCCATGGTGAAAAGAAGACTGCCGAATGTCCTTTATGAGGCATAGTCGCACTTATGCCATGGTGAAAAGAAGACTGCCGAATGTCCTTTATGAGGCATAGTCGCACTTATGCCATGGTGAAAAGAAGACTGTCGAGTGTTCTTTATGAGGCTAAGTCGCACTTATGCCATGGTGAAAAGAAGACTGCCGAATGTCCTTTATGAGGCATAGTCGCACTTATGCCAATGGTGAAAATGAAAAGAAGACTGCCGAGTGTTCTTAGTGAGGCATAGTCGCACTTATGCCAATGGTGAAAAGAAGACTGCCGAATGTTCTTTGTGAGGCATAGTCGCACTTATACCCTTGCGGTGAAAGTCAACATCGATTCGCATACGCTTATCGTGTTTCCTTTATCTCAAAGAAATAAAGAAGTTCGACCAGTCGAACCACCCCTTGAAAACCAGGGGCGCAGGACATACGGTGATAAACGGGCGCTTGCGCTTTTGTTCTTAAAAATGGAAGATTTGTTATTAATATTTAGAAAAGTGTGATTAAAATCTATAATTAAGGGTATATAACTGCATAGATAATATAGCTTCCAAATACTTAAAAACTTGTACAAATGCTATGAATATTCTGATTTGGTTAACCTTTCGTAAATTGATATACTAAACAACGTGACAACAGTAACGAAGTGGTTATGAAAATAAAAGGGGGAATTGATAAGATGAGAAAACTGAAATTTCTGTTATTTACACTTGTTGCATTTCTGTTACTATCTGCTTGTAGTGAGGAAGGTTCAAATGCGGAATCCGAAACAGACCAACCTTATGATCTAGTAGAGGATGGAAAATTGACATTTGCTGCATCTGGTGAATTTAAACCTTTTAGTTATATGGAAGGTTCTGACATGGTGGGATATGATATAGCGGTTGGGGAAGCAGTTGCTGAAAAGCTTGGACTGGAACCGAATCCTCAACGTGCTAAATTCTCTGGAATTGTCACAGGTGTCACAGAAGGTAGATACGATATTGCAGTTGCCAGCCATACTATCACGGAAGAAAGACTAGAACAGGTGGATTTCTCTGAACCTTATTATTATTCTGGTCCAGTAATTTATACAAGACCAGATAGTGATATTAAAGAAGTCCAGGACTTAGAAGGCAAAGAAATTTCAGTTGCAAGAGGAACAACATATCTAGAGACAGCTCAAGAATATACAGATAATATTCCACAAGTGGATAGTGATGTGGTTGCTCTACAATCGCTATCAAGCGGGCATCATGATGCAGTGATTACAGATGATGTTACCGGAATTACTGCGATAGATGCTGGTTTAGAGGTAGAAGGACGTATACAATTAGGTATTGCTGAGCAAGCAATCGCAGTCAATAAAGAAAACAAAGAATTGAGAGATGCAGTGGATGAAGTTTTACAAGAATTAAAGGATAGCGGTGAATTAGCTGAAATATCTGAAGAGTGGATTGGTGGAGATATAACAAAAGAACCTGAAAACGTGGAAGAAACTGAATAGATATGGATAAAGCTAGCTTTAGATTTAATACAAAATAACGATCGTAAAAGAATATATAATTTCAGAATACGGCGCAGTTCGTTTGGAGTTATGAACGACCTGCGCTTTATTTTATAGAATTTTTATTTCAATTAAAGTGACAAGCAACGAATAAATTGGAGTGTTGATATGGAAGCAATTTTACATTTTATGGATGTATTTATTGGTAGTTTGGATGTATTTATGGAAGGGCTATGGATTACTGTAAAGTTATCTGTAGTATCACTGTTTATTGCTATTTTTATTGGTTTGTTCATTGCGATATTAAAGATATCGAATATAAAAATACTTACATGGATAGCAGATGCTTATATATGGCTTGTACGAGGTACACCATTAATCGTTCAAATATTTATTCTTTACTATGGGCTTACAGATATTTTTCTAATTAATCAATTTTGGGCAGGTGCAATTGGTTTAGCATTTCACAGTGGAGCGTATATAGCAGAGATTATCCGTGGCGCTATTCAGTCAGTTGATAAAGGACAGAGAGAAGCTGGATTATCCTTAGGAATGAGTAAAGGGAAAACGATGCGACGTATTATATTGCCTCAAGCTTTTCGAAGAGCAGTTCCATCTCTAGGCAATCCAATTTATTATTGGTATCAAGGACTCATCGCTAGTTTCTTTTATCGGACTACAAGATTTGTTTGGTGTGGCGAGCACTATGGGGTCAAATTCATTTGATTACTTACCATACTATTTAACCGTTGCGGTCTACTACCTGTTAATTGTCTTAATACTTACGTTTATTGTAAACCGGATTGAAAAAAGATTATCTGTAAGTGATTAATGGAGGTGCTATGGATGAAAGAGATGATTCGTGTGGAAGATTTAAACAAGTCATTTGGTAAACTGCATGTATTAAAAGATATCAAATTAACGGTTTATGAAAGTGATGTGGTTGTGTTAATTGGAGCTAGTGGTTCTGGAAAGAGTACTTTACTCCGTTGTTTAAATTATTTGGAGTTGAAAAACAGTGGGAATATAATTATAGAAGGAGAAAAGGTGGAGCCCAAAACACATAACCTGAATCATATTAGGCAGAGAATTGGTATGGTGTTTCAACATTTTAATTTATTTCCACATATGACTGTATTAGAAAACGTTATAGAAGCACCAACACAAGTGAAAAAAGTGGCAAAACAAGAAGCTGTTTTAGATGGAAAGCAGTTGTTGGATAAAGTTGGTCTTGGTGATAAATACAATGAGTACCCATCAAAGTTATCCGGAGGGCAGAAACAGCGAGTTGCTATTGCTCGTGCACTAGCGATGAAGCCAGATGTTATGCTATTTGATGAACCGACTTCCGCATTAGATCCAGAATTAGTAAATGAGGTTTTAACTACCATAAAAGAGTTGGCAGTAGAAGGAATGACAATGGTCATTGTGACACATGAAATGGGGTTTGCAAAAGAAGTAGGAGACCGGATTGTTTATATGCATGAAGGAAGAATAGTCGAGACAGGTTCACCAACAGAGATTTTTACAAATCCTCATGAACAACGAACAAAAGATTTCCTTGGTTCGGTATTATAAAAAGTTTTATAACAAAGAGACGGGCACCTGATAGATAACAGGTGCCGTCTCTTTGTTAATTTTGTTTATTTTTTGGGCTTCCTCAGCATAAAGAAACCTAGTAGTATTAACAATATAGGCCAAAAACGGTCTAATAAGTTGGTTATTGGATTCATCCACTCGGTATAATATGATAATTGATCGGAGAAAATAAATAGTAACCCAATAATTACAATGACGATACCTGATAATAATCCTTTTTTTGTTTTAGAATAACGAACTAGTAATGCTAATCCAATAATTAATGGGAATACTCCCCAATGATCAATCCAAAAATGATAATGTTTTACACCATGGAGATGAATCCCAATTCCTAGTATTAATGTACCGGCAAATAGATTATTATACGTCCGTGTCGTATAACTATGAATAAGGACGCCAATACCGATAATCATCAGTAATGTTTGCCACGAATAAAAATCAGTAAAAAAAGGTAATTTTAATTCTCTAAATAAAAAATATACCCCTATTGCTATAAACAAATATGCAATTAAGGAATGTTGCTTTTTCATATTATAGTTGCCTCCAATATTGAGTTGATCCCTTGCTATCTCGGTGTTGTTGTGTTAAAGTACAGTCGAATTGATTCTTTCCAATATATATTAACATATTGTTTCAGATTCTGTTCACATTTTAAAGATTCACGATATAATTTACATGTTATAATAAATATTAGGTTATAATAATATTAAAAAAGTCCGATTTAAAGATTTTGGGGGTAGTACTGTGCATATTCTAAAAGTTGGGTTTAATTACAAAACAACCCCTGTTGACATTAGGGAGAAATTTACATTCTCTGAAGATTCATTGCAAGATGCTATGGTAGAATTGAAAAATCAAAAAAGCATATTAGAAGATGTAATTATCTCTACTTGCAACCGTACGGAGATTTACGCGGTTGTAGATCAACTTCATACTGGAAGATATTATATAAAACAGTTTTTATCTAATTGGTTTGGTATTGAAAAAGAAGAATTTTCTACTTATCTAAGAATAACAGAAGATGACGGAGCAATGGAGCACTTATTTAGAGTATCTACTGGTCTAGATTCAATGGTGTTAGGAGAAACACAAATTCTTGGTCAAGTGAAACAAGCCTTCTTAAATTCCCAACAAGTTAATACTACGGGCACCATATTTAATGAGCTATTTAAACAAGCTATTACTTTTGGGAAGCGTGCACATAAGGAAACTGCTATTGGAGAACACGCAGTTTCTATTAGCTATGCAGCAGTGGAATTAGCAAAGAAAATTTTTGGTGATTTGCAAGAGAAACATGTTGCGATACTTGGTGCAGGAAAAATGGGGGAACTAGCAGCAAAAAACATTCAAGGTTCTGGGGCTACAAAAATTACAGTAGTAAATAGAACGCTTGAAAATGCAAATGAAATGGCAGAGAAATTTAATGCGGATGTTGAGAGTATAGATCAACTTCCAGTTATCTTACAGCAGGCTGATATTTTAATTAGCTCTACTGGTGCTGATTCCATTGTTGTTACAAAAGAGATGATGGAGAAAGTACAAAAACAGCGAAAAGGTCGCGCGCTTTTTCTTGTTGATATAGCAGTACCACGTGATATGGACCCTGCGATTTCAGAACTTGAAAATGTATTTTTGTATGATATTGATAATTTACAGCATATTGTTGATGACAACCTTGAGTCTAGAAAACAAGCCGCTGAAAAAATTGAACTATTAATAGAAGAAGAGATTGTTACCTTTAAGGAATGGTTAAAAACATTAGGTGTAATCCCAGTAATATCTGCATTAAGACAAAAAGCCTTAACCATTCAGGCAGAAACAATGCAGAGTATTGAACGTAAAATACCAAACCTTACTGACAGAGAAAGAAAAGTATTAAATAAGCATACAAAAAGTATTATTAATCAATTATTAAAAGAACCTGTTACACAAGCAAAAGAGTTTGCAGGTAAAGACAATGCAGAAGACTCATTGCAATTATTTATAAATATATTTGGTATTGAAGAAGAGGTTAAGGAAGAATTAGTTAAACATGCAAAAAAAAATGAAACTTTAATGAAGATTGCTAAAGAAGAACCGTCTTCTTTTCCAATCATTGAAAAAATTACAACAGCCTGATCGAAAGAAAGGATACCGAGATGGTTGAAATAAAATGGCTATACGAATTGTTGTTATTGCTATATAGCTTTAGTCTAATTGGATTTATGATTGATTTTATTCATACGAACCGGAAAGCAGTCCGAATTGCTTTCTGGTTGCTTTCAATGGTTTGGGTCATTCAAACCGTTTTTTTCTTTTATCATGTTTTTTCTGAGAAGTCGTTTCCAGTAGCTACAGTTATAGATGGATTATACTTTTATTCATGGATATTGATCGGGTTATCTTTGATAATTTATCAGTTATATTCTATCCGATCTATAGTTTTATTTATTAACGGATTTGCTTATGTACTGATGTTAATGTATATGACTGCTCATGCTGACACTCAATTTCCAGGTGGAACCATACAGTTTGCACAAGAAATGTTAATAGCCCATATAACATTAGCACTTATTTCATATGGTCTATTTACAATTGGTTTCTTTTTATCATGTATGTATTATATACAGTATGATTTACTTAAAAAGAAGCAAGGATTCCAGTGGATGTCTCGATTTGGCGATCTTCAAACACTAGATAAATTAAGCTTTAAAATAAATCGAATTGGAGTCCCTGTATTTTTAATTGCTATAATATTAGGGATTGTATGGGCTTATGTATCTCATTGGCCGTTCATATGGTTGGATATGAAAACAATAGGCTCTATCGTAGTTTTAGTTATGTATATTATTTATTTGTTTATGCGAGTTTTAGGTTATCGAGGAAAGGGCATAGCTTTATATAATATTATTTCGTTTTTAGTATTATTAATTAATTTTTTCCTATCCAGTACATTATCAAACTTTCATTACTAGGAGGATCTTAAATGAGGAAAATTATTGTTGGTACAAGAAAAAGTAATCTTGCTTTAACTCAAACAGAGTGGGTTATCGATCAGTTGAAAAAAGCTGGAGTAAAAAATGAATTTGAAATAAAGAAGATTGTTACAAAAGGAGATCAGATTCTAGATGTAACCCTATCTAAGGTTGGCGGTAAGGGACTGTTTGTTAAAGAAATTGAAAAAGCAATGTTTGATAAAGAAATTGATTTAGCAGTACATAGTATGAAAGATATGCCTGCGGTAATACCAGAAGGGCTTACAATTTCGTCTATTCCTGAGCGTGAAGATCATCGTGATGCGTACCTTGCAAAAGACAATATTCTCTTGCAAGACCTTCCTGAAGGTGCCATCGTTGGTACAAGTAGTTTACGTCGAGGAGCACAGATTTTAGCAGAACGACCAGATTTGACTATAAAATGGATTCGAGGAAATATTGAAACTCGAATTCGAAAACTTCAAGAAGAAGACTATGATGCAATTATTCTTGCGGTTTCTGGATTAAAAAGGGTAGGACTAAGTGAAGAACTAATAACAGAATATCTGGAACCAGAGGTGTGTGTTCCTGCGGTAGGACAAGGTGCACTGGCAATTGAAAGTAGAGAAGATGATGAAGAACTTACCAATATAGTTAAAAAAATTCATGATGCTTATACAGCGAAGACGGTAAGTGCAGAAAGAACGTTTCTTCATTTATTAGAAGGTGGATGCCAAGTTCCAATCGGCGGATATGCGTATTTAGACGGGGATGAGGTAGTATTAACTGCCTTAGTAGGAGATCCAGATGGTACAACTATCTTAAAAGAAACAGTTCGTGGCACAGAACCCACTGAAGTTGGGAAAGAAGCTGCGGAGTTATTAATAAGTCAAGGAGCAAAAGAAATCGTTGATCGGGTAAAAGAGGAGATGGATCAGTAATGAGTCACTCTCTTCAAGGAAAGAGTGTTTTGATTACTAGAGAAAAACAACAAGCAGAAGCTTTTGCTAAACAGATTGAAAATTTTGGTGGTAAGCCACTGGTTGTCCCTCTTTTATCTATAGAATATAAAAGTGATATAAGTAACCCTATTTGGCTGCACTTAAAAAAATATGAATGGATTCTTTTCACTAGTTCAAATGGAGTTCACGGTTTTTTTCATTTTCTACATCAGTTAGATATTGAATTTCCTTCTGATATAAAGGTTGGTATTGTTGGAACAAAAACGAAACTCGCATTAGATGAGTATGAATTGAAACCAGATTTTATTCCCTCTATATTCGACGCAGAAACAATGGCAAAAGAATTTATAGAAAGCTATGATAGAGAACAACCTATATTAATTGTAAGAGGAAATCTCTCTAGAAATATTATTCCAAATGATTTTACTGAACATAATATTTCCTATGACACAATTGAAGTATATGAAACGACGTATCGTTATGAAGCAAAGCGTGAATTAGAGGACACAATTAAGAATGTTGATTTTGTTACCTTAACTAGTCCTTCAACAGTGACGGCATTGATGAAGCTAGTGAAAGATATACCATTTTCATGTGATTATATATGTATTGGAACGACTACAGAAGCGAAAGCTGAAAAATTACAAATACCAAATCTTCATATTCCTAGTGAATTTACTACAGATGCAATGATAGAAGTTATGATTGATTTGGCTTTAGGAAAGGATGTAACTTAATATGGAACAACAGTTGACTTTTAAACGGCATCGTCGATTACGTGCATCTACATCTATGCGTTCATTAGTACGAGAAACGCATTTAAGACCTACTGATTTTATTTATCCTATTTTTGTAATAGAAGGCTCAAACATAAAAAATGAAATACCTTCAATGCCAGGGATTTATCAGTTATCCTTTGATCATCTATTAGAAGAAGTTCAAGAAGCCTATGATTTAGGTATACGTTCTATTATTTTATTTGGTGTAGTGTCTAATAAAGATGAGATAGGATCAGAAGCTTTTCATGATCACGGGATTATCCAAGAGGCTACACGTATGGTTAAAAAAGACTTTCCAGATATGCTAGTAGTAGCAGATACTTGTTTATGCGAGTACACTTCTCATGGTCACTGTGGCGTGATACAGAACCGCGATGTGGATAATGATGCTTCATTAGAATTATTAGCTAAAACTGCTGTTTCACAAGCTAAAGCTGGTGCAGATATTATTGCGCCATCCAATATGATGGATGGATTTGTCGTAGTGATTCGTCAAGCTTTAGATGAAGCAGGTTTTAATCATATTCCAATTATGTCGTATGCAGTAAAGTATGCTTCTGCATTTTATGGTCCATTTAGAGATGCTGCTGATAGCACACCTCAATTTGGAGACCGTAAAACGTATCAAATGGATCCTGCAAATCGCTTAGAAGCTATTCGCGAGGCAACTTCAGACGTAGAAGAAGGTGCTGATTTCTTAATTGTGAAGCCAGCTCTGTCTTATCTTGATATTGTTCGTGAGGTTCGTGATAACTTTGATTTGCCGGTAGTAGCGTATAATGTTAGTGGAGAGTATTCCATGGTAAAAGCTGCTGCACAAAATGGATGGATTGATGAAAGAGCATTAGTAATGGAAAAACTAACATCGATGAAACGAGCAGGATCTGATTTGATTATTTCTTATTTTGCTAAAGATGTTGCGAAATGGTTACAGGAATCGAACTAAGGAGGTATTTTAATGACACTTAATCAGTCAATTGATGCGTATAAAGAAGCTGTTGATTTAATGCCGGGTGGGGTTAATTCACCAGTAAGAGCATTTAAATCTGTCGGGATGAATCCGATTTTTATGAAAGAAGGAAAGGGTTCTAAAATAGTAGATATTGATAACAATGAATATATTGATTATGTCTTAAGTTGGGGTCCATTAATTCTTGGTCATTCTGATGAACGTGTAGTAAAAAAACTTCAAGATATTACTGCTAAAGGTACAAGTTTTGGCGCACCAACACTATTAGAAAATGATTTAGCTAAACTTGTAATTGATCGTGTTCCTTCAATTGAAATGGTTCGAATGGTTAACTCAGGTACAGAAGCAACGATGAGTGCTATTCGATTAGCTAGAGGCTACACGGATAGAGATTTAATCCTAAAGTTTGAAGGAAGTTATCATGGTCATGGAGACTCTCTGCTTATCAAAGCGGGATCAGGCGTGGCAACTCTTGGATTACCAGATAGTCCTGGAGTACCTGAAAATATTGCAAAGAATACCATTACTGTACCTTATAATGATACAGACAGTTTGAAATTAGCTTTTGAAAATTATGGAGACCGCATAGCAGCGATAATTATGGAACCAGTATGTGGAAATATGGGAGTAGTTCCACCGAAAGATGGTTTCTTACAATATGTTCGACATATTACGGAGGAAAATGGTTCCTTATTAATATTTGATGAAGTAATGACTGGATTTAGAGTCGGTTATCATTGTGCACAAGGTCATTATGATGTAACTCCTGATTTAACATGCCTAGGAAAAGTAATCGGTGGTGGATTACCGGTTGGTGCTTATGGTGGTAAGCGCGAAATCATGGAACAGATAGCTCCAACAGGTCCTATATATCAAGCTGGTACACTATCTGGTAACCCATTAGCTATGACTGCAGGATATGAGACATTATCTTCTTTATCAGAAGAATCCTATGAAGATATCAATAATAAAGTGGATACGTTAGTGAATGGGTTTAGAGATGCTGCCGACAAATTTGATATTCCGATTCATATTAATCGAGCAGGTTCCATGGTTGGAGTATTTTTCACAGATGAAGAGGTAATTAACTTTGAGACAGCTCAAACCTCAAATCTTGATTACTTTGCTCAGTATTATCGCTCGATGGTTAATGAAGGGATATTCTTGCCACCTTCTCAATTTGAAGGATTATTCCTTTCCACTGCTCACACTGATGACGATATAGAAAAAACCGTTAAAGCTATTCATAAAGCTTTTGAACAAATAGAAAAATAAAATTCCATATTTATTTACAAAGCAATGTATGATGAGGGGATTCCTTCATTACACATTGCTTTTTTTGCATATCCTTGTTGGTAACAACATATAAATGTTAAAGAAAAAGTGGCATAGGAAGCTATGTGAAGGGAGGAATAAGATTTGTCAACTGATTCCAATGCTTTTACATTTGAATTAGAAGAATCCTTGTTTTTTGAAAAAGGACAGGAAGTGGAGGAAATCAGAGGAATATCTTTGGAACCTGAGATATCTATTCATGCATATGAAGACTACATTTTAATTCGTGGTGCGATTGAACTGCAAGGTGAGTATCAAAGGGTACCTTATACAGAAGTAGAAGATGAACCTTTAGATTTCGATCAAATTCAATCTAAACGCTACGTCGAAAAGATTGAGGAAATAAATGGTTTATATTTATTCTCTCACACTTTTCCAGTAGAAATTTCTGTTCCACCATATCGAGTTGATAATCTTGATGATGTAACTGTTCAAATTGAGTCTTTTGATTATGAGTTATTAGAAGAGGATCAATTAAAGGTTTTTGCTTCTATAGATATTGAAGGTATACAACAAGACAATAATTTAGAAGCAGAACCTGCCAGAGAAGATTCAGAAGAAGAAGATTCGTTTTCTTTTGAAATAGAACATCCTATCCAAGAAGAGACAACAGAAAATCTCGAGCGAACAGATGAAAGTAAGGAAGAACATGAACAACATGAACAACATGAACAACCAGCTGATGATGACCCTGATCGATGGAAAATCAAGTCACAGCCATTATCAGAGTACTTCCAAAGTATCTCGGAAGTAGAAGCATCACCAGAAGATGATAATTATGAAGAATATGAAGATGAAACTGATTATGAAGTAAATGATCAGGAGGAAGTTCTTGATATTCTCGATAATGAAGAGAGTCCGGAAGATGTAACCTATTTATCTGATATATTCCGTAATGCTGAAGAAGAACAGTATACTAAAATGCGTCTATGTATTGTTCAAGAGGATGACACAATTGAAACCATTGCACAAAGGTTTTCTATTAGTCCTTTACAATTAATCAAACATAATCAATTAGAGTCAGATTTTGAAGTGAACCAAGGTCAATTACTGTATATTCCTCCTAAATAAGGAGGCCCTGCGCAAACAAGCTTTGCGTAGGTATACATAAGAAGATGATAATGTTAGGAAACCGATATGGTGAAGTAAGGGGGGATGACAGTTGGATATACTAAAAGAAGTACTTGAACATTACAGCATTTATCCTCTAGAAATTGAAAAAGTTACAAATCGACTTTTTCGAGTACATGATGGAATGCGAGACTATGCCTTAAAGCGCAGTTATCTTGATGAAAACAATATTGAATCATGGGTTAGTATTTATCATGTTGCTAGTGAAAGAAATATCTCTGAAATCCTACCTGTGTATGTAACGAAAGACGGATCACTTTATCAAAAACATGAACATTTTTATTATTATTTATCTCCATGGGTTGATATTCCTAGAAACATGGATATTAATTATCAGATTGAGAGTACCATGCAGACATTGGCTTTAATTCACAAAAAAACGAAACAAACAGAACGGATTAAAATCGATAAAATGAAAAAAGATTTTGAAGGATTTCAATCATTTAATAGAAATATACCAGATGGCCTGAAGGAAAATATTGTTCATTTTGAAAGTAGAAGATACATGTCACCTTTTGAGTTAATTGCATGCTCCCAGTATAAAGCTGTAGTACACGCTTCTGAATTACTTCAAAATAAAATTAATGCTATATTTGAACAAGAAGAAGACAGCATTTCTTGGTCGAAAAGCTTATGTCATGGGAAATTAGATCCATCTCATTGTAGGGGCGGTTATTTGTTGAATTGGGAAGAAGCAAGTTTTGACCATCCTTCTACTGATATTGCTAACTATTTTCAACATATCACTGGCCATTATGACCAACCGATAGAAGAAATGAAGCAGGCTTTTAAGTTATATCGTAAAACAAACCATCTAACTGTAAAAGAAATCCATTTATTAACTATTAATTTATTAAACCCCGCTCATTATATTCGTGTGGTTCAAAATTTTACAGAACAAAGAACTAAAAAATCTATGTTGGAACAAACGAGAGAACTACAACACCAATTTAGGCGGTTACAATTTGGTATGACCTGGGTTGATTTTATCCAAGAAGAGTACGAAACGATAAATGTTGATACAAATTAAATCCATTCAAGGTAAAAAGCAATTACCAAGCCAATTAAAACTCCTGTTAAAAGAATGTCAAACGTGGTTGGGATGAGTAATGTTCGAACAAGTTGAAATACCATAATCGGTGTTACGGAAACTTCTATAATAACAATACACTTTCGTGCCCAAGGTGGAAGTCGAAATCGGTAGAACCTAGCCATAATTAAATAACCTCCTTGTATTATTCGTGAGCACCTTTTTGTGCTCTAACGTATACTATGTATAAATAAGCTTGTTTCGTGTCTATACTAAATAACAGTTGACGCTATCAAAACTTCAAGATAAAATAAAAATACAAATAAGCAAAATAAATGCGAAGATAGGAAGTAGTAAAGAATTAACACTTTTAGAGAGGGAAATCTTGAGCTGGAAATTTCCTAAGTATGTTAATCTTGAAGTCGTCCTTGATGCAGTTTCTCTGAATAATTAGTAAGAGAGATCGGTGTATTGACCGTTATCCAAACATGAGTGTACAAACAATTCTTTGTTTGTAAACAAAGGTGGTACCACGGAAATTATACCCTTTTCGTCCTTTTTTTAAGGATGAAAAGGGTTTTTTGCTTTAATATAAGGAGGTTTATAAATGGAACAGGACAAAGAAAATAAACAATCACTTCCTTCAAAGTATAATCCTAAGGAAGTAGAAGAAGGCCGGTATCAATTTTGGTTAGATGGTAAGTTTTTTGAAGCAACAGGGGATCCGGATAAGGAACCATACTCGATTGTTATCCCACCTCCAAATGTTACCGGAAGATTACATTTAGGGCATGCATGGGATACATCAATGCAAGATACGATTACACGAATGAAGCGTATGCAAGGCTATGATGTTCTCTGGCTACCTGGTATGGATCATGCGGGAATTGCTACTCAAGCAAAGGTAGAGGCAAGGTTAAAAGAGTCAGGCACGAATCGTTATGAATTAGGTCGTGAGAAATTTTTAGAAAAAGCATGGGAATGGAAAGAAGAATATGCTGCTTTTATTCGTTCACAATGGGAAAAACTTGGGCTAGGTCTAGATTACTCAAGAGAAAGATTCACATTGGATGAGGGATTATCGGATGCGGTTCGAGAAGTATTTGTTAAGTTATATGAGAAAGGTCTCATTTATCGTGGTGAATATATAATTAACTGGGATCCGTCTACGAAGACAGCTCTATCAGATATCGAAGTAATTTACGAAGAAATTCAAGGCAAGTTTTATCATATGCGTTACCCAATTAAAGGTAGCGATGAGACGATTGAAATTGCAACAACAAGACCAGAAACAATGCTTGGAGATACAGCAGTGGCTGTTCATCCAAAAGATGAGCGTTATCAACATTTAATCGGAAAAACCGTTATTTTGCCTATCGTAGGAAGAGAAATAGAAATTGTAGCAGACGACTATGTTGATATGGAACTTGGATCTGGTGCAGTTAAAATAACACCTGCACATGATCCAAATGATTTTGAAATAGGTAATCGACATCAATTAGAACGTATCCTAGTGATGAATGAAGACGGGTCTATGAATGAAAATGCTGGAAAGTATCAAGGTTTAGACCGTTTTGAATGCCGTAAACAAATTGTAAAAGATCTCAAGGAACAAGGTGTAATGTTCAATATTGAAGAACGCACTCATCAGGTAGGTCATTCAGAACGTAGTGGTGCAGTCGTTGAACCATATCTTTCTACACAATGGTTTGTTAAGATGGATCCTTTGGCAAAATCAGCATTAGATATGCAAGCAGATGCTGATGAAAAAGTAAACTTTGTACCGGATAGATTTGAACGTACTTACTTTAATTGGATGGATAATATTCGCGATTGGTGTATCTCTCGTCAATTATGGTGGGGACATCGAATTCCGGCTTGGTACCATAAAGAAACCAAGGAAATATATGTAGGGAAAGAGGCGCCAGCAGATATTGAAAATTGGGAACAGGATGAAGATGTGTTAGATACATGGTTCTCTTCTGCATTATGGCCATTTTCAACAATGGGATGGCCAAATGAAGATTCTGCTGATTTAAAACGTTACTTCCCTACGAATGTATTAGTCACGGGTTATGATATTATTTTCTTCTGGGTATCGAGAATGATTTTCCAATCTAAAGAATTCATGAATGAAAAGCCATTTGAAGATACGTTATTACATGGACTTATTCGTGATGCAGATGGTAGAAAAATGAGTAAGTCACTTGGAAATGGAGTAGACCCAATGGATGTGATTGAGAAGTACGGAGCAGATTCGTTACGTTATTTCTTAATGACAGGGTCAACACCAGGGCAGGATTTACGTTTCCACTGGGAAAAGGTAGAGTCAACGTGGAATTTTGCCAATAAAGTATGGAACGCCTCCCGTTTTTCGATTATGAATATGGAAGGTTTCACATATGAAGATATTGATTTAACAGGGGAGCTTTCTCTTCCTGATCGATGGATTTTAGCAAGATTAAACGAAACCATTGAACAAGTTACCAGAAACTCAAACAAGTATGAATTTGGTGAAGCTGGTCGACATCTATACAATTTTATTTGGGATGAATTTTGTGATTGGTATATTGAGATGGCAAAATTATCTCTTTATGGGGAAGATGAAAATAAGAAAAAGACAACGCGTTCTGTTCTTGCCCACGTGCTAGATCAAACAATGCGCATGTTACATCCGTTTATGCCATTTATAACAGAAGAGATTTGGCAACAATTGCCTCATGAAGGACCTTCTATTACGGTTAGTAAGTGGCCAGAGGTTAATTCTGAATTTGACAATCCTCAAGCAGTCCAGGAGATGCAACGCTTAGTATCCATTATTCGATCGGTACGTAACAGCCGTGCAGAAGTAGATACTCCTATGTCGAAACAAATTAAAATGCTTATAAAAACAGAAAATGAACAGTTAACAGCGGAGTTGGAGAAAAACAGAGATTATTTAGAGCGTTTTTGTAATCCGAGTGAATTGTCAATATCAACAGTTATTGAAGCGCCTGATAAGGCAATGACCTCAGTAGTGACAGGAGCAGAAATATTCCTTCCACTAGAAGGCTTAATTGATTTTGATAAAGAAATTAAACGATTAGAAAATGAACTTGCAAAATGGACAAAAGAAGTAGAACGAGTACAGAAGAAACTGTCAAACCAAGGTTTTGTAAGTAAAGCACCTGAATCAGTAGTGGAAGAAGAAAAACGAAAAGAAAAAGATTATTTAGATAAACAAGCAAAAGTGAAGACGCGATTATCTGAACTGAAATAGTGAAAGATTAACGAAAAAGAAGTGGTAAAAAACATCGATACATGTTTTTTACCACTTCTTTTTTAGCATTCTTATCATTCCGCAAATTAATGCAAAGAAAAACACTAAAAACTTTAAATGGATGATTTAATATGTTTGATATATAGTTCGAGTAAATTTATATTGCTTACTTTACTCCACGTACGCGAACCAACTACATCTTCAATTTCATTAAATAGTAATTCACCTTTTGTTGATAGTAAGAAATCAATTCCTACCATATCAAAATCGAACTTATTTACAATTTTCTGTATGAGCTCTTGTTGAGGAGTGTTTAATGTATAGATGGAAGCAGTACCTCCTAAGGTATAATTAGCCCGAAAATCAGTTTTGCTTTCTCGTAATACTGCTCCGATAATCTGTTTACCAATGACAAATACTCTTATATCTTTTCCAAACTGAATGTTCTCGGTAGACTGCAGGATAATATCCGATTGACAGTTTAGTTTGTATGTATTCCACTCTGTTATATGATGAATTAAAGTTACTTGATTTCCACCTTTTCCATTAACCACTTTGCTAATGAATGGAAATTGAAGAGGTGGATCGTTTGGTAAGAGTCCATTTGAATAATAGTATGTATCTGGCATAGGGACCCCGGTTTGTAATATAGCATCATGCGTATAACCTTTATGGTTGAAAATCGCTGAGATAGCTGACGAATTGAATACATGAATTCCTTTTCTTTCTAAATGTTTACTTAATAATGGATCCATATATCGGACAATGGCGAAATCCGGTGTAGATATATGTTTATGATCATAATAAAGTATGGATTGATTTCGATTAATTCCTATTGTTAATTGTTCACGAATAATTAATTGTAAGGAAAGGCCTTGTTTTGTTGCCTCTAATTGAAACCATTCAATATAGCTTGCATTTTTTATTGCGTCTTTTTCTGAGTATATTAACCAACCTGAAGTCATCTTATTTTCCTTTCGATATAGGTTATCATTTTATCCGCTATATTCACACCCGTACATTCTGTCAAATTACGAATATGGGCATTAGCGTTAATTTCACATACAAAATAGGAGTTCTCCGGACCAAATAATAAGTCCACTCCAGCAAAATCAGCATTAATGGCTTGTGCGGCATCAACAGCAATATTTATAGCTTTTTGATCAGGCGTAAATGGTTTCATATCCCCACCATTGGTTATATTGGCTCTAAAATCTTGATTATTATTCCGTTCCATACCTGCAATGACTTCATTCCCTACCACTTGTAATCGAATATCTCTACCATGGCTAGAGGAAATATAAGATTGAAATAAAAATGGCTTTCCTTGTAAATTATTCGTCAATTCTTTAAGTTCCTCAACATTATTCACGAGGTAAACTTGTTCACCAAAAGAACCAAACGCTTCTTTAACAACTAATGGTATACCTAGTTTATGAATAATGGATTGTAGATAATCATCAGAAAGTACACCTTTGGTATAGATTTTGGGAGCAATTATGGTATGTGGAATAGGTATATCTAGAGAGGTGAGTCTTTGATACGTCTGAATCTTATCATCACTCATCTCAATCGTAGAAGAACTGTTGAAGACAGGTATTCCAAGTTGTTCCAGATATTGTGCCAAATAGATATCTTTATCAATAAAGAATGCAAAATCAGGTAAAGTATATGTTTGTTTATGTAAATGTAGCGGTTGCTTATCAGATAAATCAAGTAAAATATCGTTGTTTTTCATAATACTGATATCGATATGTCTTTTTATTGCAGCAGCTTGTATCATTTTTGCATAGTCGATGAATTTATCAGTTTTTAGATTGCCATTGACAATAATCCACCCAGTCTTTTTCATTAAACGAATCATCCTTTCTGCTATAATTATTATATGATGGAATGGAAAGTAGGGAAAGTATGTTATTTGAACAAATAGAACAATATTTTAATAATAGAGAAACAATAGGGGTACAACCTGGATTAGAAAGAGTGAAGGAATTATTGAAGTTTGTCGACTATCCAGATAAAGACCTTCCCACTATTCATATAGCTGGTACAAATGGAAAAGGTTCTACGAGTCAATTCATTCAATCTGCTCTCATAGCTAATGATTATAAGGTTGGATCTTTTACATCTCCTAGTTTTTATGGAATAAGAGGATTTATTCAAATGAATAACGAGCCAGTATCGGAGAAGGTATTTTCACAAGCATTTCAAAAAATGTTGCCTGCCATTGAAATGCTAGACAAAGATGGGAACTCCCCGAGTAACTTTGAGATATTAACGGTATTAAGCTTTGTTTGTTTTGAAAATAATGTAGATATCGCAGTTGTCGAAGCGGGCATGGGAGGAATGTGGGATACGACTAATGTAATTTCGCCAATTGTAACTGTTATCACTACTATTTCTTATGACCATACTGCATTGTTAGGTGAAACGTTAGTAGAAATTGCTGAACAAAAAGCGGGTATAATCAAGCCGTTAATTCCAATGATAACTGGTGTTAACGGAACTGCGTATGACATAATAGAGAAGAAAACGGAAGAGATGAATTCACCATTATTTGTTTTAGACAAAGATTTTACGTATGAATCTATAACTATGAATCATTTTAAATTTAATATATCTAATCAACAATTTGATATAGATTTAGATATGAATGGAAAACATCAACACTATAATGCTTCTATAGCCCTTTATGTATTACATATACTTCATGAACAAGGCTGGCAGTTAACGGAAGATAAGATAATTAAAGGGGTAGAACAAGCTAGATTACCTGGAAGATTAGAGAAAATCCATAGTAATCCGTCAATAATTGTAGATGGCGCACATAATATGGAAGGTATACATTCTTTGATAGACACGATAAAACGACAGGATTCTAAAAGCGGTCATCATATTTTATTTGCAGCTTTTAAGGATAAAGACGTAAGAAACATGATAAATTGTCTGCAATCAGACTTGTCGAACGTTAATGTAACAACATTTGATCATGTTCGCGCTCCCTCCTTTGAGGAATTAGAACAATTAGAAACAAAGCAGCCAAAACGAATCGTTTATGATTGGAAAAAATACTTGGAAACAATTTTTGAAAATAAGGATGAATGCTATTATATTACTGGATCTTTACATTTCATATCATTAGTAAAACAATATGTTAATGATCTGCAGCGAAATATGTTGAACGATTCTTAGAACTAGTGTCAGATTTCGTCTTACTTTTTATATCTGCTGTGCTAGAGTGAGGGACATACTACTGGGCACAGGAGGAACATATTGTGGAGAAAAAGAAACCAATATTAGTAGAGAAAAATGGAAAAAAATGGACGTATAAATTACCTGCAGAGGAATTCTTAAGCTCACCAGAAGAGTCAGCTGCTGCCCAAGAAAAGCATGAACAAGAGAAGCTGCCAGTATTAACCGCTTTAAAAAAGTCTAAAAAAGGATTTCCTAATAAAAAAAACAAAAAATCATTTCAACTTAAGCCTTTATTAATGGCGGTTATATCTGCAGTAATTATTGGGTCGATTCTAGGGTTTACCTTAATTCGGATGTTTGTACAAGTGGATACTCCACCTTCAGCAAATGGGTCTATTCCAACTATTGGAGGAATGAATGATGATGGATCTTCAATGGCGATTTCTACAGAAGCATATCAAATAGAGCCACTGCAATCTTATATTATTCAAGCAGGAATATTTTCGGAAGAGGCGAACGCGGTTGAGTGGCAAGAAAAATATTCTGACTTAGAAATCGAAACAGTGATTTGGCAAAGAGAAGATCAATACTTTCTTCTGGCAGGTGTTGCTCCGACTAAAGATTTGGGTCAATCTATTGCTGCGTCTATAAGTGAACAAAATAATGTAGATTTATATGTGAAAGAATGGAGTACTACAAAGGGTGAAGTAGAGTTAACAAAAGAAGAAGCCCAGTGGATAGATTCCTTTCATACTTTTTGGCAATCCGAGTTGACGAATCAATTAAATGCGACAGAACCAATTACTAGTGACAAAATTCAGCCATTAATAGAAAGTGTTCCTAAAGAAACAAATGCTATAAATAAATTGGTAGAGACGTTAAATGAAACGAGTGGCGAACCATCTTCAGAGCAACTTTTAAAATTAATGCATGAGTACGAAATACTACAAAAATAATAGCGAGCTTGTGGAGAATTCTATCTGGATTCTTCACAAGCTTTTTTAACGTGATTTAAAAATGATAAGGATTTATATATTTTGTAAATTCGGCACTAGTTATTTATACGTTTCTTTATGATAAATATAAAATTTAGTGTATGAAATCCAAACTAAAATATTATTTTTTATATTTGTTGTTACACTCTTCTACCGATATGCTATACAAAGAAAGGAGGGAGAAGATGAAAACCACGGTACTTACTATGAAGAACGTACCCAAAGAAGATCGACCTAGAGAAAGATTGCTAAAGCATGGAGCATCTCATTTATCGAATCAAGAAATACTATCCATTCTTATTGGTAGCGGAACAAAACAAGATTCAGTAAATGTATTATCTAATCGAATTTTAATGCATTTTGAGGGGATGAAATTAATAAGAGATGCGACTATTGAAGAACTTATAGCAATTAAAGGTATTGGCACAGCGAAAGGACTTATCATTCTTGCTGCTATCGAGTTAGGGAAAAGATTGAATACCTATAAGCCCGATGGTCCTTATGTTATCCGGTCTCCTGAAGACGGTGCTAGTTACATCATGGAAGAGATGCGTTATTTAAGTCAGGAACATTTTGTAGTTTTATTTCTAAATACAAAAAATCAAATTATTCATTATCAAACAGTTTTTATAGGTAGTTTAAATGCCTCGATAGTGCACCCTAGAGAGGTTTTTAAAGAAGCAGTTAAACGTTCTGCAGCATCATTAATTGTAGCCCACAATCACCCGAGTGGTGTGCGCCTGCAAGGTGTAATTATATAGTGATACACAAAGTATCTAGAACTCCTTACAATGTTCTATGGTCAGCATCTTACTTTAATTGGGAAACCAATTAGGGGACAATAGCATGATGTGAAAAGAAGGAAATAGTACATCCTATACTTTTGTCTTTCAGACCAAGTGATGCATGGTAAAAGCTATACTGCTTGAACCCAAGGTGAAGGGATATTGGGTGTGTAACTATTAAATAGTTAGGGTATCATGAGATTGGAATTCACCGCTTTCTATCTCATCGTAAGGGTTATCCTCCCATCTTCAATAAGAAGAAACCATCGAAATGGGTACCTAAACATCACGTATCTATATATTGACATAATGCAGGGATTGCCTAAGTGCTATGTCTCAAAAATAAGGCATAAGGTAACGGAGTCTTCATAGTACTCAACGTCAGCCTGTAATAGGTTTGGCAAGGGGAAGGAAGATAGGTTGAAATACGTCTAGACGAAAGGAGTCATGAATATGACAATTCATCCATTTCCTCAATTGGACGTAATACAAAGAGCAGCTCAACAAGGAAAAGTAGTATTCGATTGCTACCGGTTATTATATAATGACGATCTCTGGCAAATCGTTATTATGCGTACAATTCGTCTAAGATATCTACACAGACAAATTAAAGATAAAATGATAAAAGAATTGGTTTATGAGTTAAAATCAGGAAAATTCCGCTTCTCACAGCCCTCAAAATCAAAATTAAATGAGAACCTCCATATGAAGAATATATTAATAATAGAATCCGTAGTTGTTATACTAGAACATATATATCATTTAGGGAACTTTGAAAAACTACTACTGATTAAAAATAATCCTTCATTTTCTTCACTTCAAAAATTAAAAAGCTGGGGTACCATTAATTGGTTTATAAAAATAAAGTTAAAAAAAATCCCCTTTTCACAACAACATCTTGAATTTCTAATTAATAAGATTAAAAGAAAAGTAAATGATCAACGATTTATTCAACTTGTGTTTTATGCATCAATGCTGAGTCTGCAAAAGCAGCATCACCCATATAGCTATACAATGATTAAATTATCCAATCTCCTAGAACATATTTTCCAGGAATCTGTCGTACAAAACTTAAAAGGGATAATCGATGCATTTGAAAGAAATAATGGTACTTCTATCAAATTCGTTTTCAATAAGGAAGAGTATCTTGTTGGTTTAAACAGCACAAAAGTTCATGCGAACCGTTTACTTGGGGAGATTAATAATGAGCTTGATCGGAGCGGACTTCATTCTTTTTATGATATACAATCAAACCTAAATCATCGAGGTGACAGAATTTATTTTCAAAATTATCAACTCTCCTCTAAAAGAAATTATCTATCAAATTCTGGTACAAGTCAGCAACTTAATTTGATTATTCCTAAGCAACAAATGAACCAATGGGCTTCTCAAAAAGGTTATGGTGTTTTTCAAGAGCACATACCTTTGGCTAGAAAAAGGCTCTTACATTTTTCTGCTCAAGAAATTTTAAAGATATACAATGAAGAACTTATTTCATTTGCCAATCATTGTCTATTTGCTGTAAATTTTAATGATATTGAAAAAATGGTTCATTTAGCTGAGAGTAGCTTTTTAAAAACGCTTGCGTTTAAATATAAGACAACAGCGAAGCAGCTTGCTATGTCTATGAAACATCCTCGAAATAAAAGAATCGCTCTTGTGTGTAATGATAAGTGTAAGAATCAAACATTTATTATGTTTATAAAAATGTATGATTTAAAACTACATCGAAAGAAAGTTCTTCAAAAATTTTCTGAAGTGTAACATAAAACTTTTCCTGTTGACCTGCTATATTCAACTAGCGAGCCGTATACGCTGAAAGGTGTACGTACGGTTCTGAGGGAGGAGAAATAAAACCTTCTATCATTTAAAGAAAGGCGTATTTTTTCTACCCTACGACCCAACACCGTCACAAGAAGATATCCATGTGACGAAACGTTTAGTGGACTCTGGTAAATTAATTGGCATTGAAGTATTAGACCATCTGATTATCGGTGACAAAAAATTCGTATCCCTAAAAGAAAAAGGTTATTTATAAATACTATCTATTTTATAAGTTTTTTCGTATAATTAAATAAGAATTGGTAAATTTAGCGCCATCTTTCATTGCAAGAAAGGGAGAGGCGCTTCTTATCATTTATAATGAATGAAAAATGTTATAAAAGCGAGATACATAAAGAAAATTAGAATCGAAGGAAAGGGAGATACGCTTGGGTATGTTTAATTTTTCACAGGATTTAGGCATTGATTTGGGTACAGCTAATACACTTGTTTTTGTTAAAGGTAAAGGAATTATTGTGCGGGAGCCATCTGTTGTAGCTAAGAATTTAGAGACAGGTAGTATTGAGGCTGTAGGTCGTAACGCACGAAATATGATTGGAAGAACACCGGGAAATATTTCTGTTATTCGCCCTATGAAAGATGGGGTAATTGCAGATTATGATACCACATCCGTAATGATGAATTATTACATGAAAAAAGCAATGAAAAAACGTTCATTATTCGCAAAAAAGCCTAATGTGATGGTATGTGTTCCATCTGGAATCACAATGGTAGAGGAACGGGCCGTTATTGATGCAACAAAACAAGCAGGCGCAAAAGAGGCTTATCCAATAGCTGAACCATTTGCTGCTGCAATTGGAGCTGGTTTGCCAGTCTGGGAACCTACGGGAAGTATGATAGTTGATATAGGTGGAGGTACTACTGAAATAGCAGTAATATCACTCGGCGGTATTGTAACAAGTGAGTCCATTCGTATTGCCGGTGATGATATGGATGAAGCCATTATTAATTACATTCGCAAACACTATAATTTAATGATTGGTGAGCGCTCAGCCGAGTCAATAAAAATGGATATTGGATCAGCAAAGGGTGGAAAAAGTCCTGAAGAAATGGACATTAGAGGAAGAGACTTATTGACGGGGCTTCCCAAAACAATTACAGTAACATCGGAAGAAATATCGAAATCTCTGGATGATACAGTAGACTCGATTGTAAATGCGGTAAAGTCGACACTGGAAAAAACTCCTCCTGAGTTATCTGCAGATATAATGGATCGTGGAATCGTCCTTTCTGGTGGAGGGGCACTGTTAAAAAATTTAGATCAAGTAATAAGTGATGAAACAAAGATCCCAGTATTCGTTACAGATGAACCTTTAGAAAGTGTCGCGATAGGTACTGGAAAATCTTTAGAGTATATTAATCAGTTTAGAAATAGCCCAAGTGTGTCTGCACGTCCGTTAAATAAATAAGTAGGTGTGTTAAAATGCAATTTTTACGTAGCAAAAAACTTTTTATTATCCTAATTGGAGTAATTGTTTTAGTTGCTCTAATCGGATATTCCTTAAGAGATCGAGAAAATATGGGGTTTGTTGAAACAATTATCAACGATACAGTAGGTTGGGTGCAAAATACGATTCATGCACCAGTTTCCTATGTAACAGGTATTATCTCTAATATCGATGATATGAAAAATACGTATGAAGAGAATCAAATTCTAAGGGAGCAAATTGCTCAACAAGATTCTCTACTATATGACGTTCAAAAATTAGAAGAAGAGAACGAAGAGTTAAGAGAAATAATTGGTATGACCGAAACGGTGAGAGATTATGAACCCATCCATGCGTCAGTAATTTCTCGATCACCAGAACAATGGATGGACCAAGTAACAATTAACCGTGGATCTGACCATGGAATAGAAACAAATATGGTTGTAATTACTGCTGATGGAATGATAGGTAAAGTGTTACAGATTTCCAATGTTACAGCTACGGTACAACTTTTAACCGGCTTTGACGAATTTAATCGTATATCAGCTACAATTACAAAAGAAGATGATCAAGATGTTTTTGGAATGATTGAAGGGTTCGACAAAGAATCTAATTCATTATTATTCCGTATTATTGAAGAATCCGAGAAAAATGTGGAAGAAGGAGATATTGTTTATTCTTCTGAAAAGGGCGGGAAATTTCCTGCAGGCTTAAAAATCGGTGAAGTGAAAGAAATAGTGTCCGATCAATACGGTCTTACTCGGATTGCTATGGTTGAACCAGCTGCTGACCTTTATGATATTAATAATGTCGTTGTAGTGGATCGAGCTATAGAACAACCACAAGAAATGGAAGAAAATGCAGATGAGGAGGATGAGTCTTGATTAGGCGCCTTGTATTACCTCTCGTATTATTTATAATAATTGTACTAGAAGGGGTTGCTCTGGAGCTACTTCCACTACAGTTATTATCGGGAGACTATTTCATCGTACCTCATTGGCTTTTTATCTTTTTAGTCTTTGTTGCTGTTTTTTTCGATCATAATGATACGTATTATTCTGTGTTATATGCATTAATATTCGGATTGCTTTTTGATATTGTGTATACAGGCGTGCTCGGTGTCTATATGTTTTCTTACGCCTTAGTAATTTATATTGTTCATGGAATAAAGAAAATGTTACAGGGTAATTTTTATGTCCTATTATTGCTAGCAACGTTTGGTATTGTATTGATAGAATTTACGATTTATGGGATTTTCTCTGTTGTTGGTATGGTGGATATTTCAATAGAGAGTTTTATGTTAAATAGGTTAGCTCCGACAATCTTATTAAATCTTGTCTTCTTAATTGTTATTTATCCATTTTCATCTAAAAGATTGGAAAAATGGAAAACAGAAATTCCGCTTGGTGAACGAATGCGCTAAATAATATAAGATACATAGATCATTAATGTAGTGTGAAAATGAGGTGATTAAAGAGTGCAGGATCTAAAACAAATCATTACAATTAAAGGTACCAGAGATGGATTAAGTCTATTTATTGATGAAGATGCATCATTTGAAGAGGTTCTAAAAGAATTAGAAGAGAAAATTCAATTTAGTAAACCAAAACAAGATGAGCCTGTTGTGTCTGTTAAAGTTAAATTAGGAAATCGATATATAAGTGGAGAAAAAGAAGAGCAGATTCGTCAAGTTATAACAACTGATCAGCGATTTAAAGTGATCGGGATTGATTCAAATCTGATTCCGATTAACGATGCAAAGCGGTGGATGGACGATAGTGAAGTAAAAGTGATTAACCGTGTAGTTCGATCAGGTCAAATTCTAGAAATACAAGGAGATTTATTATTGGTTGGTGATGTAAATCCTGGGGGAAGAGTGGTAGCTAGTGGGAATATCTATATATTAGGTAATCTATTAGGAATTGCTCATGCAGGTTATCATGGGGATAAAGATGCTTTTATAGCAGCTTCTTATATGAAGCCAACACAATTACGAATTGCCGACTATATAAGTCGAGCACCTGACTATGAATCTGATGGTGTTTATATGGAATGTGGTATTATTGATACAGATCAAGATAAAATCACTATCGATTCCTTAAAGGTTCTTTCAAAAAAACGGAAAGAAATAAGTGGATTTGAGAGGAGAATGAATAATGGGTGAAGCTATCGTAATTACTTCTGGTAAAGGCGGAGTAGGAAAAACCACTACTTCAGCGAATATCGGAACTGCCCTAGCATTAATGGAGAAAAAAGTATGTTTGATTGATACAGATATTGGACTTAGAAATTTAGATGTTGTAATGGGGTTAGAAAACAGAATAATTTTTGATATTGTTGATGTAATAGAGGAAAGATGTAAATTAAAACAAGCTCTTATAAAAGACAAACGTTTTGATTATTTAACGCTATTACCTGCAGCGCAGACAAGTGATAAAACTGCTGTTACGATTCAAGGAATGAAAGAAATAATTGCGGAATTAAAACAAGAGTATGATTATATTATAATTGATTGTCCAGCAGGAATAGAGCAAGGATTCCAAAATGCGATTGCAGGTGCAGACCGAGCGATCGTAGTAACTACTCCGGAAAAATCCAGTGTGCGTGATGCAGATCGAATTGTAGGTTTATTAGAAAAACAGGATATGAAAGAATCACCTAGATTGGTTATTAATCGTATACGTAATCATATGATGAAAAATGGTGACATGTTAGATATAGATGATATCGTTAATTTACTATCTATTGATTTAATTGGGATCGTTGTAGATGATGATGAAGTAATTAAAGCATCTAATAATGGAGAGCCAATTGCACTTCATCCAAATTCTAAGGCTTCGATTGCTTATCGAAATATTGCGAGAAGAATATTAGGGGAGACAGTACCTTTGCAAGCACTTGATGATGAAAAAGGTATTTTCCAACGAGTAAAAGAATTTTTTAAAATATAATTCAACGTAAACACCTCAAAACAGTTGGTAGGTTTTGAGGTGTTTTTACATATAAATAATATTCCTTGTTCATAGAATGTGAAGCTTGTACATATACATGGTACAAATCAAGTGAAGGAATGTGAGGCTATGGATAAGGATATTCAAAAGATTAGAAAATCAATTGAACAGCGGAAAAAAGCAAGGGGAATAAAGCAAGACCAATCTAAAGGGAAAGACTATCTTAGGTCACATGTTCTTCCAGACACGGAAGAATCGCATGGATATTATCCTACTTTCCCTACCAGTGCAAATCAAAGTAAAAAAAGCAGTTCGTCTCCTGTTACAAAATACGCGGTAAAGGCAATATTATCACTTATGCTTTTTCTTGGGGCAGCAATTATTTGGGAATCAGAATCGCCTGTTTTAAACAAACCAAAAGCTTGGGCAGCTTCTGCATTAACCGATCAATTTCCTTTTGCTAAAGTTAACGTTTGGTACAAAGAAGTATTTGGAAGACCGCTCTCTTTAACTCCTAGTGTTGTTACGGAAGGAGAGGATTCTCAACCAGTAGCACTACCGGTAACTGGTAATATCTCAGAGTCATTTGAAGCGAATGGAATTGGCATAAAGATTGACCCAGGACAATCGACCAACGTAACCGCGATAAATGAAGGGGTTATTGTATTTGCAGGAAATGATACGAGTACAGAAAAAACAGTGAAGATTCAACATTCCGATGGATCGATTTCTCAATATGGAAATTTAAGTTCAGTTGATGTTCATCTTTATCAATTTATTCAAGCAAACGAGCTAGTAGGAACGTTTACACCTACTAATGAAGAACAATCGGTTTTTTTCTCCATCGAGAAGGATAATCATTATGTAGATCCTGCACAGGTGATTCAAGTTGATGACAATAATTAAAAGATGGATTCCACCTATTCGCATACACCCCATTTTATTAATATTTATCATCGTGTCCTTTTTAACGGGTACTATTATGGAAATGGCAATTATCTTTTCTCTTGTTCTTTTGCATGAACTTGGGCATTTTTTTGCAGCTACGTACTATAAATGGCGAATTCCTTTAGTTATATTGTGGGCATTTGGTGGAGTAATGAAAACGGATGAACATGGAAATAAACCGATTCGAGAAGAGTTAGTTGTAACTATTGCGGGACCATTTGTTCATATTCTTATTTATGGTGGATTGTTTTTGGTGAACGAGTTTCAATTATTGCCGGAGGCGTTGATTTCTTTAATTTTCTATTATAATTCGATGATCCTCTTGTTTAATTTAATACCAGTTTGGCCATTAGATGGCGGTAAATTATTATTATTACTTTGTTCGTATTTATTTCCTTTTAAAGGAGCATACCATTTTACGATATTATCATCATTCGTTATGATAGTAGTTGTTGTAGCCGTACAATTCTTATTTTTACCTTTTACGTTGAGTGCTTTTTTTGTCTGGGCATTTCTATTTGTGGAAAATTGGAGAGAGTGGAAGCAACGTTTCTATGTGTTTATAAGATTTCTGCTTCACCGATATGAAGGAAAACATATTGTTCGTTCTGTAAAGCCTTTATATGTCTCATCTGAAAGTACATATGGAGAGGTATTGTCTTTCTTTCATCGTGAAAAAAAACATCCAATTTATATAAAATACCCAGATCAATCGAGAATATTTTTAGATGATAATGAATGTCTAGAACTTTATTTTAAGGAGAATCAAATTAAAGGTAGAATTGGCGATTCTTTTTTGTATAAGTAATCTAATTTTGGGATAGGTGCTTGACAAATTAGATTAAAACATGGTAACATCAATCTGTTATTCATCGTAGCGCCCGTGCTACAACCGCACAGAATAGGTGAGTGTAAAAAGCGTAAAACAGCATTCGTTGTTTTTTGCTTAACATTTTTAAAATCCGTATTGGATTACCTAAATGGCGAGTCTGAGTTGAATGAGGAGGTGCAAGAACATGTACGCAATTATTGAAACTGGTGGTAAGCAAATTAAAGTAGTTGAAGGCCAAGAAATCTATGTAGAAAAAGTTACAGCTGATGTAAATGAATCTGTTACATTTGACAAAGTACTATTCATTGGTGGGGATGACGTTAAAGTTGGTGCTCCATTAATCGACGGTGCTACTGTTACTGCAAAAGTAGAAAAACATGGTCGTCAAAAGAAAATTGATGTACACAAGTTTAAGCCGAAAAAGAACTATCATCGTAAACAAGGTCATCGTCAACCTTACACGAAGTTAGTAATCGACAAAATTAATGCATAAAGGTTCTGTGGGCTATAATGATTAAAGTTACTGTATTCCAAACAAACAACCAAATAACGGCATTTGAACTTTCTGGACATGCAGATAGTGGACCATATGGTTATGACCTTGTCTGTGCAGGAGTATCTGCTGTATCGTTTGGGGGAGTGAATGCAGTAATTAAATTATGTGATACAGATTTGCATATTGATCAAGGGAAAGACGGAGGCTACTTATACGTAGGAATTCCTGAAGACCTTGATCTAGAGGTAGCTGAACGTATTCAGCTACTATTAGAAGGTATGGTAGTATCCCTTCAAACAATTGAAGCGGAATACGGAAATCATATG
This sequence comes from Oceanobacillus iheyensis HTE831, assembly GCF_000011245.1. NCBI lineage: Bacteria > Bacillati > Bacillota > Bacilli > Caryophanales > Bacillaceae > Oceanobacillus > Oceanobacillus iheyensis. Next base: position 2,072,910 of record NC_004193.1, on the reverse strand, counting down.
CAAGTGAATTATAAATAAGGAGGTGCATTTCTATGCTACGTCTTGATTTACAATTTTTCTCTACGAAAAAAGGGCAAGGTAGTTCCAAAAACGGACGTGATTCTGAATCGAAACGCCTAGGTTCTAAGCGTGCAGACGGTCAATTTGTGTCTGGCGGATCTATCCTTTATCGCCAACGTGGAACAAAAATCTACCCAGGTGAAAACGTGGGTCGCGGCGGAGATGACACGCTTTTCTCAAAAATCGACGGTGTTGTGAAATTCGAACGCTATGGTCGTAACCGTAAAAAAGTAAGTGTATATCCAGTTGCTAAAGAAGCATAATTTTATATGCTTAAGAAAAAGAACTCCGGTTTAAAACTGGAGTTCTTTTTTCTTGGGGGAAGAAAGTATAAGTCAGATGGCCTTTTTAACATCTATTCAAATTAATACCCTTGTAGTGAAATCATCATCCACTCTTCCCTAAGAAGTTCGACTTCTGTGGAATCCCCCTAAATAACAGGGCCACACTTGCTGCGTTTCTAAATGGGCGCATGTGTGTTTGTTCATTTCTTATAAAAATTTCCTTTTGCTTTTTATGAGTCATTCTTTTGCTTTCTCCCTTTTTCTGCTATACTCAGTTTTAATGAGGTGAAATCGATGACTGACAATGTACTGCATATAATTCAACATTATCGTCATGATTTAATGAATCGATTACAACTAGTATCTGGATATTTGAGTATGGGGAAAGTAGAAAAGGCTGAAGATAAATTAAATGAGGCGATTGCTTATTACGAAGAAGAGAGGAAATTAATGCAATTACAGGCTCCTTCTTTAATGCTATGGATATTAGAATTCGAACGATATTATAAATCGTATTCGATGACTTACTTTATAGAAGCAACTTCTACTACTTCTAATCATTTAATAAATGATGAATGGATAGTAAGCAAATGTAATCAAATAATGCATGAATTACAGAATCACTTAAATTCTGATTCCATGTATGAAGTGGAAATACGAATTATAGATAACATCAATAATGACCGATGGGATATTGTTTATAGTATACAAGGAAATATTCCTAATCTGGCAATTGACGTTTTGCAAAGTAATTTAGGAAATGTACAAATCGAACGATTTAATGACCGGTTGCAATTCGTATTCTCGCTAATTAGAGAATAATGAGGTGAAATAAAATGTTTGTCGATCAAGTAAGTGTATATGTAAAAGCTGGGGATGGAGGTAATGGCCTTGTAGCATATCGTAGAGAGAAATATGTTCCTAAAGGCGGCCCGGCTGGTGGAGACGGCGGTAATGGTTCAAATGTTGTATTTAAAGTAGATGAAGGATTAAATACATTAATGGAATTTCGTTATAACCGTCATTTTAAAGGTAAGCGTGGAGAAAATGGAATGAGCAAAACACAGCATGGGAGAAATGCTGATCCATTAGTAATTCCTGTACCCCCTGGTACGACTGTTATTGATGAAGATACAGGAGAAGTAATTGCTGATCTTACAAAACACGAACAAGAAGCTGTTATTGTTAAAGGTGGTCGAGGAGGTCGTGGTAATACACGATTTGCAACACCTAGAAATCCTGCACCAGATATGGCAGAGAACGGTGAACCAGGTCAAGAAAGAAATATAAAGGTAGAATTGAAATTAATTGCGGATGTAGGTCTTGTAGGCTTCCCAAGTGTTGGTAAGTCAACTTTACTGTCTGTGGTTAGTGCCGCAAAGCCGAAGATTGCTGATTATCATTTTACAACATTATCACCAAACTTAGGTGTTGTTGACACTCAGGATTCGCGGAGTTTTGTTTTGGCAGACTTGCCAGGTTTAATTGAAGGGGCATCACAAGGAATAGGCCTAGGGCATCAATTTTTAAGACATATTGAACGAACAAGAGTTATTCTACACGTTATCGATATGGCAGGAACAGAAGGTAGAGATCCATATGAAGATTATAAAAAGATTAATCAAGAATTAAGCGATTATGATGAAAAACTTATGGATCGTCCGCAAATTATTGCAGCGAATAAAATGGACATGCCAAATGCACAAGAAAATCTCATTCAGTTTAAAAATGAGTTAGAAGACGATATACCTGTGTATGAAATATCTGCTTTAACGAAGGATGGGTTAAGAGACCTTTTATTTGCTATAGCTGATAAACTAGAAACAATTCCAAAGTATGAAAAAGAATTAGAAGAAACAGACGATACTGTTGTTTACAGATATCAAAAAGAAGAAGATCCTTTCCATATTACAAGAGATCCAGATGGTGCATTTGTATTATATGGACAACGTATAGAGAAATTATTTAAGATGACTGATTTTCAACATGATGAAGCCGTACAACGCTTTGCTAGACAACTACGTGGAATGGGTGTAGATAAAGCTTTACGTGAAAAAGGAGCCCAAGACGGGGATGTTGTCAGATTGCTTGAGTATGAATTTGAATTTATAGAGTAACTATGATGCAACAGTAGCTGCAAGGGGGAAGTAAAGTGACAAGTATAGGGTATTTAGGACCAAAAGGAACATTTACTAAAATGGCAGTAGATTCAGTCTTTAATGGAGAAATGAAAAATGGATATAGAACCATTCCAGAATGTATCGATGCAGTCGATAAAGGTGAAGTAGATATTGGAGTTGTGCCAATAGAAAATGCAATAGAAGGTACGGTTCAATTGACAATTGATTATTTAATACATCAAGTGCGATTGCCGGTTGTTGGTGAAATAGTAGTACCAATCCAACAACATTTACTTGTGCGAAAAGAAGTAACAAACAACCTGTCAGATATTCAAGAAGTATATTCGCATAGTCATGCTATTGCACAATGTCACCAATATCTACACCGTCACTTGCATGCTGCAACGACAAAACATACGTCGTCAACCGGAAAAGCTGCTGAAATCGTAAGTAACTCAAATGAGCCCATCGCTGCAATTGGAAATCGGTTAGCGGCAGAAGAATATGGGTTACATATTTTCCAAGAAAATATTCATGATTATCCCAATAATCATACACGATTTTTAGTTTTATCGAATCATCCGGAGAAGGTACACATTAAGCATAAAAAAGATTCCGAAAAAACGACGATGCTGATTACTTTACCAAATGATCAGTCTGGTGCGCTTCATCAGATTTTATCTGCTTTTTCATGGAGAAAATTAAATTTGTCTAAAATTGAATCACGACCGACGAAAACGGGATTAGGTAATTATTTCTTTATTATTGATGTAGATCAACCCTATGATGATGTGTTATTTCCTGGTGTGAAATCAGAGCTGGAAGCACTTGGCTGTCAAGTGACGATCTTAGGTACTTACCCTGTATACCATATGTTACAAAACTAAACCTAAAGTAATTAATGATGTGAGCTATCGATATAAAATCGATAGCTTTTTTATTTTTAATAGGAGTTTATAGATATATCTATAGTGGATGATTTAACTAATTAAAACGACTCACGTATTCACGGGATTGTGAAGAACTGCTTTTTCCTTATATGCAACTTTTTATTTCTAGTGCATATGCTGATATAGAGTATTAGCCCAGCCCAGAAGTTAAGGGAAAGGAGTTCGTTCATTTTGAAAATACACATTGTTCAAAAGGGAGATACCTTGTGGAATTTATCCAAACAGTATGGAGTTGATTTTCAAGAGTTAAAAGAAGTAAATACACAATTATCAAACCCAGAAAAAATAATGCCAGGAATGAAAATAAAAATACCAAGCACAGCAAAGCAAGTGAAAAAAGAAACGATCGCCAAAGAAGCGCAGCAGCCTAAAAAGAAAGAAACACAACATCCATATAAACATCAGTCTCCAACACCTATTGCCGTCGTTAAAGAAGATGAGTATAAGAAAGAAAAGCCAGTAAAAGAGATGCAGACACAACCGAAGATGCCTGCGATGCCATCTATGCCAAGTATGCCGATTTTAGAAAAACCGAAAGAGCAAGTGAAAAAAGAGAAACCGAAGGAAAAACCGAAAGTAAAGCCCAAGGAGAAACCAAAAGTAAAGCCGAAAGAAAAACCGAAAGAAAAACCAAAAGAGAAGCCTAAAGAAAAGCCAGTGGAGGATTTCTGTCCGCCAGGGGCAATACAAGTACCTTGCCCGCCAATGCCTTGTCCACCGATGCCTTGTCCGCCAAATATGGGTCCGGCCTATTTTGTTCCATGTCCGCCACCATGTTTTGATCCTTATTTTGCACCAATGCCTATGCATCATGGTCATGGATTTTATCCGCCACATGGTCAAGTACAGGGAACCTCAAATGGTGGAGGATGTGGATGTGGGGGAAGTGATGCATCAACAATGAATTTTACCGGTTATCAAGGAAATGATAATCATGGAATGTGGCAAGGCAATAATTTTGGTTCACCCGATAATTCAATGAATGGACAACAACAAAGTAATACTGAAAACTCTATGAACAATGGTCAGGACATGAATTGGATGTTGAACAATATGAATCAAGGACAAATGTTTCAAGGCTATGACAGACCAGTAAATGATAATTATTTCAGACCACAACAAGGGGCGACGCCTCCTATGAATGATGGGGTGCCTAAAAATGAAAATAGGTCTCAGTCGAATCAACACAATCCGCAATTGAATGCCCAACAAAATCAAGCACCAGCTCATTCACAACCAACATTTCCTGCACAATTTATAGATAATCAACAACGTTCAGTATATCCAAAACCACCATTCTACCCTCAATCACCAAACACATCCTCGTAATTATAATACGGAATAGTGAATCACAGTGGGGTTCTTATCCCCCACTGGTATCTGGAAGTTCATGATCTGATTAAATTAATCAATCAATTAATAGAAGTATAATCGTTCTGGAAATCTGCTTTTAATGCCCGTTCCATTCGAGTTATTTAAATTACCTATATTTAACTGTGTAAAAGTACCTTCCTTATACAAAATAAGTATAAGGGAGGTTTTATTATGAGGATGTATACTATATTTATTTTAATCATCTTTATTGGAACCCTTTTAATAGGGTGCACGGATGATAATACAACGAATGATCAGCCAAGTAATAATCGTACTGAATCTGTACAACCAATACACTTTGAAGATCAAGAAATGGAAGAATCTAATCAACCTGAATCAATTGGTGAACAAGGTGGTTATATTCAAAGTAGACAGTATGGTGTTAATGAAACCCGTGCAAATAATTATACAGATGCCTTCACAAATGAAGAGTCTATTCGTATAACTGAGTCATTGAGAAATAGGGTAGACGTTGTCCAAGCACAAGTTGCATCTACTGAAGATCGCATTGTAGTAGGGGTGATCTTAAAGGAACATGCAGATCCTGATACTGGAGACAAACTTGTTAAGCATATCGAGAGACAACTTGAAGATACAAATAAAGAAATTATTGTTTATACAGATGATATACAATGGGACCGAATGAAAAATTTGGATTCCAGACTGCAGGCAAAAGAAATGGGAGAACAAGTTGAAAACTTATTTGAAGATATATTTAAGATAGATGGTAATCAGTGATAGAAGTCTTTATCCCTTTGACAAATAGGCTTTTTTTGATATAGTAAAAAAAGAGTTTAGAGAGAGGGGAAGATCTTATGGCTGGTCATTCTAAATGGAAAAATATACAAAAACGTAAAAATGCACAAGATGCCAAAAAAGGTAAAATTTTTATGCGTCATGCTAAAGATATATATATTGCAGCTAAGCAAGGTGGCGGGGATTTAGGTACAAACGCCGCGTTGCGTACAGCTGTTGAGAAAGCAAAAGCCGACAATATGCCAAATGACAATATTGATCGTAACATTAAGAAGGCAACAGGTTCTCTAGATGGAGCAACCTATGAAGAAATAACATATGAAGGCTATGGACCAGGTGGAGTAGCCGTAATTGTTAATGTTCTTACTGATAATAAGAATCGTACGGCAGCTGAAGTAAGACACGCTTTCAAAAAAAACGGTGGAAATCTTGGCGAGAATGGTAGTGTATCATTTATGTTTGATCGTAAAGGATATATTGTTATTGAAAATGAAGAGGGTACTTTAGACGAAGATACTATAACAATGGATGCTTTAGAAGCAGGAGCGGAAGATGTTGTTCCACAAGAGGGTGCTTTTGAACTCTATACCGAACCGGAAGATTTCCAAGAAGTTGTAAAATATTTAGAAGAAAATGATTATACTTTAGCTGACTCTGAAGTGACATTATTCCCGCAAAACTATAATCAACTATCTCAAGAAGATGAAGCGAAGATGATGAAGTTAATAGATGCGCTTGAGGATAGTGAAGACGTTCAAGATATCCATCATAATTTAGAGGAAAGTAATTAGTTAATGGAATGTTTAGGCTTCTATTTCACAATGAAATAGAAGTTTATTCATTCTTTTAGATGAATAAATTTCATATTTGACAAGTTTTATTTAAATCCAAATAATTAGTCATGTTAAATATAACGATCAGACTGTGAAGAATATTTGGTTTGATGGTAATGGAAGATGGAGTCTACCTCATCGTAACATTCGAGATTTTAAATAAAATATATAGTTATGAAATTGATTTATGTAATTAAATAGGGGATGAAAATAATGATTGCATATATTAAAGGTACTTTGAATTCCTTAGGGGATGAATCGCTTATTGTAGATGTAGGTGGAATTGGTTATGAAATAGTGTGCCCAAACCCTTTTGTTTTTCAAGATTTACTCAATCAGCAAATACATATACAAACCTATCATCATGTGCGAGAGGATGCACAAATTCTTTTTGGTTTTCAAAATAGAGATGAGAAATACTTATTTACGAAGTTAATATCTGTTTCAGGAATTGGTCCAAAGGGAGCTTTAGCTATTTTAGCAGGAGTGGATATATCAGGGTTTATTGCTGCAGTTGAAAATGAGGATGATAAGTTCTTAACTAGTTTTCCTGGTGTTGGAAAAAAGACAGCAAGACAAATCATTCTTGATTTAAAAGGAAAGTTAACAAGTGTATTCTCCATAACTGATGAACAGCAAAAGAGTAGTGTTAGTAATGTCAATAATAATGAAGTATATTCTGAAGCGATGGAAGCACTGAAGGCACTAGGTTATACAGATAAAGAGGTTAAGCAAGTACTACCTCATTTAAAGAAGGATAATGATGCGTTAAGTGTAGATGAAGCTATTCGCAAAGCATTAGCATTATTAGCAAAGTAGGAAAGGGGGAGAATAAATGGATGATCGAATGATAGACGGAGAGCTTCAAGATCAAGATGTAGAGATAGAACTTAGTCTACGTCCTTCGACGCTGTCCCAATATATTGGACAGGATAAAGTGAAAGAAAACCTGACTATCTTTATTCAAGCAGCAAAAATGCGTGAAGAACCGTTAGATCATGTGTTATTATATGGTCCTCCAGGATTAGGAAAAACAACCCTAGCATCAATCATATCTTATGAGATGGGGGTTCAATTTCGATCTACTTCTGGTCCCGCTATTGAAAGAGCTGGAGACTTAGCAGCGATATTATCTTCCCTTGAACCAGGAGATGTTTTATTTATTGATGAAGTGCACCGGCTTCCTAGATCGGTAGAAGAAGTGCTCTATGCTGCTATGGAAGATTTCTTTATTGATATTGTTATTGGTACAGGCCCAAGTGCACGGTCGGTAAGAATTGATTTACCTCCGTTTACGTTAGTAGGAGCTACGACAAGAGCTGGTTTATTAAGTGCCCCCTTAAGAGATAGATTTGGAGTACTTAGTCGTCTTGAATATTATGAGATAAAGGATTTATGCAATATTGTGGAACGTACTGCTGATATATTTAATATGCCAATTTCTTCAGAAGCAGCCATTGAAGTGGCTAGACGATCAAGGGGAACTCCGCGAATTGCTAATCGGCTTTTAAAACGTGTTAGAGACATATCTCAAGTAAAAGGAGAAGAGGAAATAAGTCTAGAATCAACAAAGCAAGCATTAGAAATGCTTCAAGTAGACGATGCAGGATTAGACCACGTTGATCACAAGTTGCTTACAGGAATTATTGAAGGATTTAGTGGTGGACCAGTAGGTTTAGATACAATCGCTGCTACGATTGGAGAGGAATCTCAAACAATTGAAGAAGTTTATGAACCCTTCTTATTACAGCTTGGTTTTATTCAACGTACACCTAGGGGAAGAGTCATTACATCAAAAGCGTATGATCATTTAGGAATAAAAAGGACTGGTGAAGATTAAACATGGGTAAAATGTTTATTATCATTGGAGTTGTTTTTATCATAATTGGTATTCTGTGGACGTTCATTGGCAGATTGCCCGGGGATATTACTATAAATAAAGGTAATTTTACATTTCATTTTCCAATTGTAACTTCAATTGTTGTTAGTATTATTTTGACATTGATTATGTTTATCATTGGAAGATTTCGTTAAATGAAGGAGATAAACATGCAGATAGAAGATTTTGATTTTCATTTACCAGAAGAATTAATTGCACAAACACCGCTTAAGGATCGTACATCTTCACGCTTATGTGTTTTGGATAAACAGACTAGCGAAATTACCCACCGTAGTTTCAAAGATATTACTACTTACCTTCAAGCAGGAGACTGTTTAGTGTTAAATGACACAAAAGTATTACCTGCAAGATTGTACGGCGTAAAATCAGATACAGGTGCAAAAATAGAGGTATTACTTTTACATCAACAAGAAGAAGATACATGGGAAGTACTCGTGAAACCAGCAAAAAAAGTTAAAGTTGGCACGGAAATCATATTTGGTAATGGAAAGTTAAAAGCGACTTGTATTGATCTAAAAGATCACGGTGGTCGAATCATGACTTTTTCTTATACAGGTATTTTTTATGAGATTTTAGACCAATTAGGTGAGATGCCATTACCTCCATATATTAAAGAACAATTACCAGAGCAAGATAGATATCAAACTGTCTATGCGAAAGAGAAAGGTTCTGCAGCTGCACCTACTGCTGGGTTACACTTTACCGATAAGTTGTTAGAAGATATCAAAGCTATGGGTGTCAATATTGTTTTTGTCACATTACATGTAGGACTTGGTACATTTCGACCAGTCAGTGTTGATTCAGTTGAAGATCACGATATGCACTCGGAATTTTATTCCATGTCGGAATCTGCAGCAAAAACACTGAATGAAGCCAAGGCAGCTGGAAGAAGAATTATCTCTGTAGGCACCACATCTACGCGCACACTAGAAACGATTGTTCGCGACCATGATGGCAAGTTTGTTGCTACTAGAGGGTGGACAGATATTTTTATCTATCCTCCATATAAATTCCGCGCGATTGATGGTCTAATCACAAATTTCCATTTACCGAAATCAACATTAATTATGATGATAAGTGCGTTAGCGGGTAAGGAAGCAATCCTTCATGCTTACAATGAAGCAGTGAAAGAAGAATATCGTTTCTTCAGCTTTGGTGACGCAATGTTAATCTTATAAAAAGGAAGAATATAATGAATCCAATAACGTATGAATTAATTAAGACGGATAAACAAACTGGTGCTAGATTAGGACGAGTTCATACTCCTCATGGGTCGTTTGATACGCCAACATTTATGCCAGTAGGGACGTTGGCAACAGTAAAAACGATGAGCCCAGAAGATTTGCAATCCATGCAAGCAAATATTATATTATCAAATACGTATCACCTTTGGTTACGGCCTGGTGAAGATATTATTCGAGAAGCTGGCGGATTGCATAAGTTTATGAATTGGGATGGAGCAATTCTTACTGATTCTGGTGGTTTTCAAGTATTTAGTCTGAGTGATATGCGAGAGATAAAAGAAGAAGGAGTCCATTTTCGTAATCACTTAAATGGAGAGAAACTTTTTCTATCTCCAGAAAAAGCCATGGATATTCAAAATGCTCTTGGATCTGATATTATGATGGCCTTTGATGAATGTCCTCCATATCCAGCGGAATATGATTACATGAAAGCCTCGGTAGAAAGAACTTCTCGCTGGGCGGAGAGATGTTTACAGGCGCATAATCGTCCTCATGATCAAGGTTTGTTTGGAATAGTCCAAGGTGGGGAATATGAAGCGTTGCGAAAGCAAAGTGCGGAAGATTTAGTTTCATTAGATTTTCCTGGTTATGCAATTGGTGGACTTTCTGTTGGAGAGCCAAAGCATGTTATGAATAAAGTATTAGAATTTACAACTCCATTTTTACCATCTAATAAACCGCGTTATTTAATGGGAGTTGGCTCGCCAGATGCACTTATAGATGGGGCGATTCGCGGTGTAGATATGTTTGACTGTGTATTACCAACTAGAATTGCTCGAAATGGAACATGCATGACATCAAACGGACGATTAGTAGTAAGAAATGCAAAATATGCTCGAGATTTTAATCCGATAGATGAGCATTGTAGTTGTCATGTTTGTAAGAATTATTCAAGAGCGTACATCAGGCATTTAATAAAATGTAATGAAACTTTTGGGTTCAGACTTACGACTTATCATAACTTGCATTTTCTGTTAAAATTAATGGAGCAAGTTCGAACTGCTATAAAAGAAGATCGACTTGGTGATTTCAAAGAGTCATTCTTTGAACAATATGGATTAAACAAAGCTAATCCAAAGAACTTTTAGAAAGGAGTTGAATTAGATGGAAGCTATTATGCCATTTATGTGGATTATAATAATGTTTGCGATTTTTTATTTCTTACTTATTCGTCCACAACAAAAGCGTCAAAAGCAAGTAAAACAAATGCAGGATAACTTAGAAAAAGGTAATGATATTATTACTATCGGTGGCTTACACGCTAAAATCCATGCGTTAGATGAAGGCACGATCGTTTTGATTACACCAGAAGGTACAAAGCTAACTTACGATCGTAATGCTATTCGCGAAGTTAAACAAGACTAATCTCGAGTAACCCATATATACATAAATTGTAGTTATGGGAAGATAAAAGAAGCTAATGACGATGTGATGCCATAATAGGCATTTACATCAATATTAGCTTTTTTTATGGTTAGGAAATTATAAAATTTTGGAGCTGTGGATAAACAACCAAGTTAATTAGCCACGTCCAGCTCCAGCGCCCATCACCTATTGTCCTTCCGGAGACCTCCTTACGATAAAGAAGGCTGCCGAGTGTTCTTTGTGAGGCATAGTCGCACTTATACCATGGTGAAAAGAAGACTGCCGAATGTCCTTTGTGAGGCATAGTCGCACTTATGCCAATGGTGAAAAGAAGACTGCCGAATGTCCTTTGTGAGGCATAGTCGCACTTATACCCTTGCGGTGAAAGTCAACATCGATTCGCATTCGCTTATCGTGTTTTCTTTATCTCAAAGAAATAAAGAAGTTCGACCAGTCGACCACCCCTTGAAAAACAGGGGCGCAGGACATACGGTGATAAACGGGCGCTTGCGCTTTTTTTAAATTTCTATTTTTCACTCAACTTCTTCAGTACCAGATAAATTTACCCCTATGATACCCCCAAGCAGTGCGACAGCTAAATAAAGGCTATGATAAGCAGTCTGTTTTAATGTGAATCCTTGTTGGTACCCTAAATATTGGACTAGAAATATGAGTAAGGTGAAACCTACTCCAATCATAGCTCCTATCATCCAACCCTTATTTTTACCTTTTAATCCTGCGATTAATCCCCCAATAAAAAGAGCTAAAATACCAATTATTAAAGTTACTAAACTTAAAGCTGACTCACTGAATTCTGTGAAATTAAGCAGTAATGCCAGAATGAAACTAGAGATGATTAGAATTCCGAATAAAGCAACCCATCCATATAATAACGCAGTCCATTGATTTTTATTCAACCCATAAAGCCCCCCTTTTGAAAGTGTTTGTCCTCATCTACTACAGTTTATTCCTAAGAATTCAATTTAGAAGAAGATATTTTACTCTATCTTTGCATATAGTGATGTAAGGGGCCTATTCACTAATGGATAATTAATGTGAGATTGACAACTTGTATCTCGGAAGTCGATTTCTCTTTATATTGCTAGCGATTTTAAGGTAGTTATGGACGATAATACATATTTGGAACGAGAGGATAAAATATATGGAAATAACTCTTACAGCAATTATATTTATCGTAAGCTATATATTTATTATGACGGAGAAAATTAATCGGGCAATTATTGCACTTGCAGGAGGAACACTTTTAATATTAACAGGGGTTTATACGATAGATGAGGTATTTACGCAATATATTGATTGGAATACAATTGCCTTATTGTTTTCGATGATGGTTCTTATTTCAATCACTGAAAAAACAGGACTGTTCACTTTTATAGCAATTCGTTTTGCTCAAAAAGTAAAAGGTAATCAGGTAGCTTTACTGATTGGTTCTGGGATTTTAACGGCTATTGGATCGGCTTTTCTAGATAATGTAACAACTGTACTAATTTTTGTACCGATAATGATTCAAATAACGAAATTATTAAAACTACCTTTGTTTCCCTACTTATTAATGATTATTTTTAGTTCAAATATAGGGGGTTCAGCAACCTTAATTGGTGATCCTCCGAATATAATGATTGGACAGGCTGTAGATCATTTCACATTCCTCTCATTTTTACAGCATACAGCTCCAGTAGCAATAATCATGTTTGTTATTCAGTTAGTATTATTGTTAGTCCTATTTCGTAAGCCTTTAAAGAATGCAAGACCAGAAGTCGAGAAAATAGTGAAATTAGATGCAAAGGAAAAATTATTAATCTCACCTTTATTATATAAGTCGGTAAGTGTTTTATTGCTTACCATAATGGGTTTTATCCTGCATTCCATCGTACATGTCTCCATGACTGCAATTGCATTATCAGGAGCAATACTTCTATTACTACTAACGGAGAAGGATTTACATACGGAGCACGTTTTTTCTAAAGTCGAGTGGGTAACATTATTTTTCTTTATTGGTTTATTTACCATTGTTGGTGGTTTAGAACAAGTTGGTATAATTGATGAACTCGCAAGATTACTTGTTGCAACAACTGAAGGAGACTACGTAACGACTACAATTCTTATATTATGGATGTCTGGTATATTCTCTGGATTTATTGATAATATTCCATTTGTCGCAGCAATGATTCCAGTAATTCAAGAATTTGAATCTTATGGAATGATATATTTAGACCCAATATGGTGGGCGTTAGCAATAGGTGCTTGTTTAGGAGGTAATGCAACCTTAATTGGTGCTTCGGCAAATGTTGTTGTTGCGGGGATGGCAGAGAGTGCAGGTGAAAAAATTTCCTTTCTTCGTTTTATGAAATTTGGAATGATCATTGTATTTTTATCTTTGATTGTTTCATCCATATATATTTACTTCCGATATCTATTACCATATACCAACATGTAGGAGCTTCATAAATTTGATGTCAACGGATATAAAGAGCTATGAGACTTCTTTCAGTGAACGATATGTAGGATAAATAAGTAAAGAACGACCAATAAAGTTGGATAGTATACATATATCCTCTATATTGGTCGTTCTTTTGTTTTCTATTTTTCAAAGTAGCTTGTTTTAAGCTTATTTCTTTCTAAATAAGGGAATTTGCTGAAGCTCTTGCTTTGTTATAAATTTCAATATAAATAGCAATAGGATATAGATAGATAGTAATGCAATTAATAAAGTTCCGAATATAAATATCTGCCCGTCTAGATTTGGGATGAATTGTTTTAATGAATATCCGATCCAGAATGTAAGACCAACTAAAATAATCATCTTTACAAAATCAATAAACGGAATCATATAATTAATGTTTTTCTTCAATACTGCTAAATGAAGGAGAGTTACAATTACGACACTTACACAAATTGCCATTGCAGCACCTAAAATACCAAATGAAGGATTAGATGCAAACAAAATCATTACTATGAATTTTAACCCCATACCGATAAGGCTATTCCACATAGCCGGTCTGGCCAAATCAAGAGCCTGTAGAGCAGATTGTAGGGGAGCTTGTATATAAAGAAACAAGAAGAAGGGTGCCATTAACAATAAAAATTTACTTGCAGAATCTGTACCGTACATATACGTGAGTATTTCTGTAGCAAAAACCGTAAGGACAACAGTTGAAATTGCTCCAGATGCAAAGGAGATTCGTATTGATTGGTGGATACGATTGTGAATCACGCTTATTTGTTTATTAGCTTCTGCTTCTGCAATAGAAGGTACAAGTGCAATAGATAATGAACTTGTTATAAATGTTGGTAGAAATAACAATGGCATCGCATATCCGGTGAGCTCACCGTATTGCTTAGTGGCGACAGTAGCAGTTACTCCGGCGATTGCGAGACTTTGAACTACTAAAATAGGATCTAAAAAGTTAGAGAAGGAACCAATCATTCTGCTGCCTAAGGTGGGGAGTGAGATAGAAAATAAGTCCTTAGCAGTTTGTTTTCCTTCACTTAACACTCTAAAAAAATTATTCCTAACTTTAACGGTTCGTTTTCGTTTAAACTTACGGACCATATAAAGTAAAGAAATAAATTCACCAAGAATTACACTAAACATTGCTCCAGCAGCAGCGTATTCTACTCCATAAGGGAGTAGTAATTGAATAAATACAGCAACACAGATAATTCTTACTATTTGTTCAATAACTTGAGCTACACTTTGAGGGGTCATATTTTGCTTTCCTTGAAAATATCCTCGTAATACTGCTGACATAGCTGCAATTGGAATAATAGGACTAATTACAATAAGTGGAACCATAACTCGTTCATCGGTTAGCAATGTTGATGCAACTAAAGGTGCTACAAGTATTAATATTGCAGTAAAGACAATACTAGCTGTTAGAGTAATAGCTAACGATACAACGACTATCTTTTTAATTCTATGTTGATCATTTTGTGCATCAGCTTCTGCAACCCGTTTTGAAATAGCAACTGGAAGTCCGAACTGTGTTAATGTCATTACCAAAAATAAAGTTGGTAATGCCATCATGTATAGTCCGACACCTTCTTCTCCCATCAATCTTGCAACAACTATCCGGTTAATAAACCCCATAAATCGGGTGATCATTCCAGCAACAATTAATATTAAAGCTCCTTGTAGAAATGATTGTTTGGTCATAATTGTCGACCTGCCTTCTCAAATATTTAAAATTGATATACAATGATATATATGCAATTAGGTGGACAAAGCATGACAGTTGTTCCCATCTATAATGGAATTGGTGGCGATAAAATGGAAATAAAGCATAAGGTGGATGAGTGGAAACAAACTATTATTCCAGCATTACAGAGTAAAGCAGAAGAGTTAGAGATGTTAGGCTATTCACAAGCGACTTCAGATGATGTATGGCGATGCTTAAAAGAAAAGGTGTGGAAAGGAGATCCAGAAAAACAGTTATATGAAGTTGTTCAGGATATCTTTCACCTAGGTTCAAACATTTACTTAAGTTATTTAACCATGTCTTCCTATCAAAATGAGGACTTGCTGGCATCTATTGCTGCATTGACGGAGAATAATGTAGTTGAAGACGAATAACAATCGCACTAGATTTGAAGGAGGGAATGGGTTCAATGAAAAAAAGAGGTAGAATCGTTGCCTTTTTTCTTGTTGTATTAGTATTGGCAGGAGTAATTGGAACAACGTTTACCAATATCACAAAGGATGTAAACCTCGGGCTCGATTTGCAAGGAGGTTTTGAGGTTTTATATGAAGTAGAACCAGTAGATCAATCTCAAGAAGTGTCACAAAGTTTATTAGAAGGAACAGTTCAAACACTGAATGATAGGGTAAACCGTCTAGGTATCAGTGAAGCTGTAATTGATATCGAAGGTGATAATCGAATTCGTGTTCAATTAGCAGGAGTAGATAATCAGGCAGAAGCTAGAGAAATGCTATCAACCTCTGCAAATCTAACCTTTCGTGACGTCAATGATAATTTGTATTTGGACGGTACTGACCTCGTGGAGGGAAGTGCAAAGCAAGATTTTGATCCGAATACAAACGCTCCCATAGTAACATTACAATTAAAAGATGCATCTAAATTTGGTGATGTTACAACTGAAATTAGTGAAATGCAAGATAGTCGTTTAGTCATTTGGATGGATTATCAAGAAGGAGATTCATTTGAAGAAGAAGCTGCTAAAGCTGAACCTAAATATGTATCAGCTCCAAATGTAGATGGTCCCATTAATTCTAGTAATGTAATGATTAATGGTAATTTTACGGTTGAGTCTGCACAGCAAATGGCAGATATTATTAATTCTGGTTCCTTACCAGTACATATGACTGAAATATTTTCAACTTCTGTTGGTGCCCAGTTTGGTGAACAGGCATTAAACGAGACAGTGTTTGCAGGTATTGTTGGTGTAGGATTAATTATCTTATTTATGATTGGTTTCTATCGTTTTACTGGAATAATTGCTGCAATAAATCTTGCAGTATACGTATATTTGGTTATCTTAGTTTTTGAGATGCTAAATGGCGTTTTAACATTACCAGGTATTGCTGCATTAATACTTGGTGTTGGTATGGCAGTTGACGCTAATGTAATCACGTTTGAACGAATAAAAGAAGAACTTCGACTAGGGAAATCCGTGAAGGCTGCCTTTAAATCAGGTAATTCAAATTCTTTTATCACTATACTAGATGCGAATATAACAACTTTAATCGCAGCTGTTGTATTATTCATTTTCGGGACAAGTTCCGTAAAGGGATTTGCGACAATGCTAATAATCAGTATAATTTTAAGCTTCCTCACAGCAGTCCTTGGGACACGAGTATTACTCGGATTATGGGTGCAAAGTGGATTTCTTAAAAACCGTAAAGCATGGCTAGGCGTTAATAAAACACAAATCCAAGATATTGCAAAAGCGGAAGAAGAACCAAAAATCTTAGGACGTTCCATCAATTTTGTCAAACATCGAAAGAAATTTTTTATTACAACTTCGATTATTGTAATTGTTGGTGCAATCGCAATTGGGATTTTTCGAATAAATCCAGGTGTTGATTTTACAAGTGGTTCTAGGGTAGAGGTGGTTGCTGATCAGTCTCTAACCGCTGAAGAAGTGGAAGATCAATTTGCAGAGCTTGGTCATGAAGTTAACTCCGTAAATTTATCAGGAGAAAATAATCAAATCGCAGTTGCACGTTTTGACACTGTACTTGATGAATCTGGTGTGGATGAAGTTCAACAGCATTTTAATGAACTCTATGGTCAAACACCAAGTATAAGTGTTGTTTCACCAATAGTAGGACAAGAATTAGTAAAAAATGCAATTTATGCAGTATCAATAGCATCTATTTTCATGATAGCTTACGTAACCATTCGATTTGAATTTTTCTTTGGTATTACCGCGGTTGTTGCATTATTGCATGATGTATTTCTAATGCTTGTATTATTCAGTGTCACTCAAATTGAATTTAACGTTACGATTGTCGCTGCAATCTTAACTATTGTTGGTTACTCGATTAATAATACGATTGTTATATTTGATCGTATTCGTGAAAATATACGTCGTGAAAAACGAGTGAAAACCTTCAAAGTATTAGCACGAGTTGTTAACAGAAGTATTGTACAATCTTTTACAAGAACGATGAATACTTCAGTGACAACAATTATCGCTGTACTAGCATTTCTGGTTTTAGGCGCTACGTCTATTTGGAGTTTTGCACTTGCTTTACTCATCGGGTTATTAGCCGGAACTTATTCTTCTCTATTCTTTGCATCACAACTGTGGATGGTTTGGAGAGGGCGTACAGTGAAAAATAAACCAGTAGATTTCACGAAAAAAGAAAAAGTAGAAGGACCGCAAGTATAATTTTTTAGCCTAGGTTGGGACATACAAAAAGTTTTATTCAAATGATGAACAATTTTAAAAAGTAGCTATGGTATTATCTAGATTGATCTCAAAGCTATGTTTACTACGTTTATCTTTTGATTCATAACTTTTTAGTCCCATCCTTTTTTTATACTAACTAGCTATAAAGAATATATAACAATCTATTTGCTCCTCTTAACTTACTTTTGTATAATAGATTAGTCAGGGGTGAACGTATGTTAGATAGTAAAATGAAATGGAGATATAATCAGGTAGAAGATCATAACAGTTCTTTACTAAAAGACACTAATCTATCTCCTTTATTGAAGCAGTTGTTTATTCAACGAGGAATAACAACAAATGAAGAGGTGCAACGCTTTCTATCTCCGCAAATAGATGATCTACATCACCCATTTCTTTTAAAGGACATGGAAAAAGCGGTTCAACGAATACATAAAGCAATACAGAATGAAGAAAAGATTCTAGTATTTGGTGATTATGATGCAGATGGTGTAAGCTCAACAGCAGTAATGTTAAAAGCATTAACTGAATTAGGGGCTACATGTGACTTCTATATTCCTAATCGATTTACGGAGGGCTATGGACCTAATGAAGCTGCATTTCGTAATGCATCTGAACAAGGATACAAAGTAATTATTACTGTAGATACTGGTATAACATCCGTTCATGAAGCAAATATAGCTAATGAACTAGGTATGGATTTGATTATTACTGATCATCATGAACCTCAAACCAATATACCTGAAAGCTTCGCAATCATTCATCCAAAGTGTTCTCCCGAATACCCGTTTAATGAACTAGCTGGTGTTGGAGTAGCTTTTAAATTTGCAGAAGCTCTCCTGGGGTATTTTCCGTCTCAGTTTTTATCATACACCGCAATTGGGACTATTGCCGATTTAGTACCGTTATTTGATGAGAATAGAGTATTGGCTTCTTACGGGTTAAAGGAACTACGAGCGACAACGGATGTTGGTTTAAAAGCATTGATACAAGTATGTCAAATAGAAGATTTAGATGAACAATCAATAGGTTTTTCTATAGGACCACGACTGAATGCTGTTGGTAGATTACAGGATGCTGATTTAGCAGTTGAACTACTTCTTACTGAAGATATGGAAGCAGCTTTGGAGATAGCCAATGAAATTAATAAAATAAATGATGAACGAAAAAAAGTAGTTCAGCGGATTGTTAGTGAGGCCGATCAAATTGTGAATTCCAAACCAGAAAGAAGAATTATTGTGGTCTCGAATGAAGCTTGGAATCAGGGCGTTCTCGGTATTGTAGCTTCACATCTAGTTCGAAAGTACGATCGACCAGCAATTGTGTTATCAACCCAACCAGAAAATGGAGTCGTAAAAGGTTCTGCTCGAAGTATTCCAGCTTTTGATTTATTTGAAGGTTGTATGCGAATGAGAGACTTATTTACACATTTTGGTGGACACTCGCAAGCTGCCGGTATGACGCTTCCGATAGAAAATGTAGATAAGTTAGAACTTCAACTTGATGATATATTAAATAATGAACTTGCGGAGGAAGATTTAAAACAGGAATTGGAAATAAGCGGGCAATTAAATATGGAAAATATTAATATAGAATTAATAAAGGATATTTCGAAGCTTGCTCCTTTTGGAATGAAAAATCCTAAGCCTGTCTTTCAAATTAAAGAAATTCCTTCAGATATAAAGCGGATTGGAAGCAAAAAGAATCATTTAAAAATGCAGTTCCGTAAAAATTCTACTCGTATGGACGCTATTGGCTTCGGTTGGGGAGATGCTTATAATCAAATTGCCCCCCATACACCGATTCAAATTGCAGGAGAACTATCCATAAATGAATGGAATGGTAACCAGACTGCCCAATTAATGATACAAGATATGAAGATTGACGAATGGCAGTTGTTTGATTACAGAGGTAAACGTAGAGAAAATATCATCCCGCACGTAGAAGAAGATGCGGTTATCATATCTAATCAAACAGAATCTATTACAAGTGAAGTTAGTCATGTTAGTTATAACAGTGATATTATTAGCGACCATAACAGATGCCGTACGGTTTATATAAATGATCTTCCCAAACAATTAGATGACTTAAAATATGTAATCAATTATTTTCAACCTAAGAAGATTGTCGTGTGTTATGAAGTTGAATCAAGTAATTATTTATTTGCATTTCCTAGTAGAGAAGATTTCGTGTGGTATTATGCTTTAATAAAGAAACAAGGCCCATTCCATGTTGCTGCCAATGTAGAATCGTTAAAAAAGCACAAAGGCTGGAATGAAGATAAAATTAATTTTATGTCTGAGGTGTTTTCTGATTTAGGCTTTGTTAAAATAAAAGATGGTAAAGTTACAGCATTGGATAATCCACTCAAAAAAGATTTAACTGAATCAACCGTTTATCAAGCACGAGAGAAACAATCTGAGATAGAAAAACAACTGTATTATTCAAATTATGAGGATTTAAGAAAATGGTTTATGGAAAGTATGGATTATTTGGAAAATCCGAGGGAGGAAGCAACACATGGAATTTAAAAATTATATTGAAATAGTAGAAGATTGGCCTAAGGAAGGCATTAAATTTAAAGATATTACCCCATTGATGGCAGATGGAAAAGCTTTTAAATCTGCAGTCGACGAGATTGTAGATTATGCAAATACCAAAGAAATTGATTTAGTAGTAGGGCCTGAGGCTAGAGGTTTTATTGTTGGTTGTCCGGTTTCTTATGCATTAGAAGTAGGGTTCGCACCTGTAAGAAAAGAAGGCAAGCTTCCTAGAGAAGTTATTAAAGTAGATTATGGCTTGGAGTATGGAGAAAACGTACTAACGATTCATAAAGATGCCATAAAACCCGGGCAACGAGTACTTATCACAGATGATTTATTAGCAACTGGGGGAACTATAGAAGCTACGATTAAATTAGTAGAACAACTTGGCGGTATCGTGGTTGGATGTGCATTTCTTGTTGAATTAGGATATCTAGATGGAAAAGATAAACTAGAAGGATACGATGTATTAACTTTAATGAAATATTAGAGTTGTAGCGGTAGGTCTGACATTGCCAATAAATGTCAGACCTACTTCTTTATAATTTTATAGTTGGACAGCATGTATCAAAAAGATTTATAATTAATATTATTTAACAAACGAATCAAATCGTTAAAAGGATTTTGTTTGAAATCTAAATGTTGAACTATTTGATTTTAATTGCAGATGTTCGTTACTTAAAAAGCACGACTTCAACTAATTCATAGCAAAAAACCGCTATGTCGACTGGATTGTCGAAATCCAAGTTCAAGTAAGTGCAATCTGTCTTGATTACATATGAAATGATTTTCGTTTTACAATATAAGAATATACAGCAAGTAAAGGTGATTACATGGCAAAAGATGAAAATGTGACGATAAGGGATATAGTGGAACAAGTAAAAACTTATTTATCTGAAGATGATGTCGCATTAATTGAACAAGCATATGAGTTTGCTTCCGATGCGCATAAAGATCAATTTCGGAAATCTGGAGAACCATATATTATCCATCCTGTTCAAGTTGCAGGTATATTAGCTGACTTACAAATGGATTCAGAAACGATTTCTGCCGGGTTTTTACATGATGTGGTAGAGGATACCGATGTAACAGTAGAACAATTAGAAGAAGCATTTAATCATGAAATTGCGATGTTGGTAGATGGTGTGACCAAGTTAGGAAAAATTCGATACGAAACAAAAGAAGCACAGCAAGCAGAAAATCATCGAAAAATGTTTGTAGCAATGGCAAAAGACATACGTGTTATTATGATTAAGCTTGCAGATCGATTGCATAATATGCGTACATTAAAACATCTTGCTCCAGAAAAACAGCGCAGAATTTCTAATGAAACATTAGAAATCTTTGCTCCGTTGGCACATCGATTAGGTATTTCTACTATTAAATGGGAGTTAGAAGATACTGCTTTGCGCTATTTAAACCCACAGCAGTATTACCGGATCGTTCAGTTAATGAAGCAAAAGCGTGAAGAAAGAGAATCTTATATTCAAGAAGTCATAGATGAGTTGGCCCTTGAATTAGACACGGTTAATATTGAAGCAGAAATGTCCGGCCGACCGAAACATTTATATAGTATCTATCAAAAAATGGTAAAACAGAAAAAGCAATTTAATGAAATTTATGATTTACTTGCTGTACGAATTCTTGTTGAAAATATTAAAGATTGTTATGCCGTACTTGGTATTATTCACACAAATTGGAAACCAATGCCAGGACGATTCAAAGACTATATCGCAATGCCCAAACAAAATTTGTATCAATCACTTCATACAACGGTCATTGGTCCAAAAGGGGATCCGTTAGAAGTACAGATACGTACAAAAGAAATGCATGATATTGCTGAATACGGTATTGCTGCACATTGGGCATATAAAGAAGGTAAGACTTCTCGAGAAAAAAGTAGTTTCGAGGAAAAGCTATCTTGGTTCCGAGAAATTTTAGAATGGCAAAGTGAAACTCATGATGCAGAAGAATTTATTGAGTCCTTGAAGATTGATTTATTTTCAGATATGGTATATGTTTTTACACCAAAAGGGGAAGTGATTGAACTTCCTTCTGGTTCAATTCCTTTAGATTTTGCATTTAAAATCCATACGGAAATAGGTAATAAGACGATTGGTTCAAAAATTAACGGTAAAATGGAGCCATTAGATTACGAATTACAAAATGGCGATATCGTGGAAGTAATGACATCTAAACATTCTTATGGACCTTCTCAAGATTGGTTAAAGATGGTACAAACTTCACAAGCGAAGAGTAAAATTAAACAGTTCTTTAAAAAGCAACAGCGAGATGAAAATGTTGTTAAAGGAAAAGAAGCTGTCGAAAAAGAAATACGTGAAAATGATATTGATCCTAAAGAAGTTTTAACCCAAGATAACTTAAATAGGGTTTTTGACAAATTTAACTTTCAAAACGAAGAAGATATGTATGCTGCAGTTGGTTATCAAGGAATTACTGCTTCATTAATTGCAACGAGATTGACAGAAAAAATAAGACAATCTCGCGAGAAAGAACAAGATTTGCAAGCAACTATTGAAGAAGTTAAGACGGAATCGGACCAGCATATAAAAAGAATGTACAAAAAGGACTCTGGTGTACGAGTAGCTGGTGTAGATAACTTGCTAGTTCGAATCGCTAAATGTTGTAATCCAGTTCCAGGGGATGAAATTTTAGGCTATATTACAAAAGGCAGAGGTGTATCGGTACACCGAGCAGATTGTCCAAATGTTCAAACGGAGGAAGCGAAACAACGATATATAGATGTAATGTGGGAAAGTGAATACGCTGAGCAGAAGCAATATCATGTTGATTTACAAATAACTGGTTACGATCGACGAGGACTCGTAAATGAAGTGCTACAAGCAGTTAATGAAATGAAAACGAATATTACCCATGTAAATGGCAGGTCAGATCGAAATAAGATGGCGATTATTCAATTAACTATATTAATTCATAATACTAGTCATTTGCGAAAAATTGTTGATCGAATTAAACAAATTAGTGATGTTTATACTGTAACTAGGACAGTGCAATAATTTTCTCAAGCGATTAAGACAAAAAAATCTAAGGCATAAGATAGATGCGAGTAGTTAGCTTTTTAAAATTTGCTTCAGAAATATACTGTTTTTATCCTATGTTGGCTGGTGAGCTCCAGGTGTTTATGCATCTGGGTCTCCGTATATTTCATGCGCTTATTCTGGCTTGCACGATTTTTATGATCGAAACCTATTGTCTTCAATCTGTTCAGTTCAAAGTCCTTTAGGTCATGATATATTTAATGGGTGAATCAAATCTCCAAATGATGTAGTTTCATTTTAAGGTTAGGAGTTAATTAGTATGAAGGTAGTAATACAAAGATCAAAAGAAGCAAGTGTAACAGTAGATGATCAAATTATTGGCAATATATCCAGTGGGTTTGTTGTGTTGTTAGGTATCACACATGAAGATACATATGAAGATATACAATACTTGGTATCAAAGATTCCTAATCTGCGTGTATTTGAAGATGAAAATGGGAAAATGAATTTATCCTTAAAAGATGTAGGAGGAAGTATTCTTTCTGTTTCTCAATTCACATTATATGGAGATACTCGAAAAGGAAGAAGACCGAACTTTATGCAAGCAGCAAAACCATCAGTAGCAGAAGATTTATATAATAAGTTCAATACCTCTTTAATAGACGAAGGGATACATGTTGAAACTGGGGAATTTGGTGCTATGATGGATGTGAAATTAACAAATGATGGACCTGTAACTCTAATCATTGATAGTAAAGATAGATAAAAGATCGCCAGCTATAGGAACGCTGGCGATTTTTTATTGGTTAAAATGTGTGGATAATCCTTCGAGTATTCCACTTACTAACTGTTTTTGATAACCAGTAGTTGAAAGTAATGCTTCTTGTTCCTCATTAGAAATAAATCCTAATTCTAATAAAAGAGAAGGCTGTAAACTTAAACGAAGAATTTGGAAATCCCCGAAAGAAGTTCCGCGATCCTCATCCTCTGATGAACGAATCATACCTTGTTGAACTGATTCAGCAAGGGGTTTCATTTGATCATTATAATAGAATGTTTCAATACCGGTGACACTTGGTAGGTCAGCTACGCTGTTATAGTGAATACTAATGAAAGCATCTGTATCAACAAAATTTGCGTAGGATGCTCGACTATTTAAAGAAATGAACTCATCATGGCTTCTGGTCATGTGTACATCAGCTCCTAAATAAGTCAACTCACTAGCTAGTTCTTGAGCAGTTAAGAAGGTAAAGTCTTTTTCATACGTGTTCGAGGTGCCGATTGCTCCGACATCTCTTCCGCCATGCCCCGCATCAATAACGATGGTTTTATTTTTAAAACCAAGATTATTTGGTATTTTTGTTGTATCCGTAACAAAATCTCGATGAACAAAGGCAGTAGATTCTTCATACTCAACCTCAAGCCATTCTTCTTCGCTACGTACAATAGCCAAGGTAGTTCCTTGATCAACGTAAGCAATTATCGCATCATTCACAGATGGACCTGATCTTAGGTGAGTATTATTATATACTGTGTCTACTGATTCACTGTCTATTTCAGCATATTCTTGTTCAACTCTCTCTATGTTTATGTATTCTTGTGAAACCCAGCCAGACTCTCCATTATAATCAATTTCTACCCAGTCAGTTTGTTGCTGCAGCAATGGATAAGATTGTCCGTTATTTACATTACCAATACTATCATATTCAGAACCTGGGCCACTTCTCACATGTACTCCATCACCATCTACAATGGCAGTGTCTGCATTTACTGACTGTTCAAATACAAAGATAGACAACAGCGTAAATAAAATCGTTGATATGAGTGTAGTTAATTTCACGATCTTCCTCCCCGAATTTAACTTTATCTTTTAATAGTATAATAAAAAATATTCTTTTAGGCAAAGCTATAAATAGAAATGGAATCTATTTGGAGGAGTGGCAATATTGCGAGTTCAAAAAAAACATTGGAGTGCAAGCCAGAATTCAGATCTACTGTCTGCAGATCTACATCAATTTATGGAAATAGAAGAAAGCTCGAATTATATGGAAATAGCTTCAGAGCTAGGAATATCCATTGGTGAAGTGAAATTATTAAAGAAAAAAATAATCCGTTCTTGACATTATTGCTAACAGAGATTATTATAATATACATTCCAATCAAATAGAACGTACAACCGTTGAAGGAAAAAGTAATTTGGAAGCAGTAGCAAAGAGAGAAGTAGCCATTGGCTGAAAGCTATTTCCTATACGCTCCAAATGAAAGACATTCTGGAGGTTTTATATCGAATATAGTAGGTATAAACGTGTTGCAGGCGTTATCTGTGAAAGCGGATGTTCTAACTTTTGAACATCAACTAGGGTGGCAACGCGGGTAAACTCCCGTCCCTTCTTTAATTTGAAGGGACGGGAGTTTTTTGTATGTACGGATAATCATAAGGAGGTAAGTTTATGAGTATGAAAGCTCCTAGAGGAACTGTAGATTTATTACCAGAGCAATCAATAAAATGGCAATTTGCGGAAAGTAAAATTAAAGAGATATGTCATAATTATCATTATCAAGAAATACGTACCCCATTGTTTGAACATACTGAAGTATTCCAACGTGGAGTAGGGGATACAACAGATATTGTTCAAAAAGAAATGTATACGTTTGAGGATCGAGGCGGAAGAAGTCTTACATTACGCCCAGAAGGAACTGCTTCTGTAGCTCGAGCTTATGTTGAGAATAAATTATTTGGAAGTCCTAATCAACCTACCAAATTATTTTATTTTGGTTCTATGTTTCGTTATGAACGTCCTCAAAAGGGAAGAATGCGCCAATTGAATCAATTCGGGACAGAGGTTATAGGCAGTGAAGACCCTGCAGTTGATGCAGAGGTGATGGACTTTGCGATGAATATATATAAAAGCCTAGGTTTAAAATCTGTAAAACTTGTTATTAATTCGTTAGGTGATCAAGAAAGCAGAGAATCACATCGTAATGCATTAATTCAACACTTTGAACCTCACAGGGAAGAATTATGCCATGACTGTCAAAATCGTCTTGATAAAAACCCATTGCGGGTTCTTGATTGTAAGAAAGATAGAGATCATCCTGCTATGGGGACTGCACCGAAAATAACTGATTTCTTAAACGAGTACTCGAAGACATATTTCGCTGATGTGATGACGTATTTAGATGCATTGGACATTGAATATGTAGTTGATCCCAACCTCGTACGTGGTTTAGATTATTATAACCATACTGCTTTTGAAATTATGAGTGAAGCAGAAGGATTCGGAGCAATTACTACCCTAGCTGGTGGGGGACGTTATAATGGTTTAGTGGAAGAGTTTGGAGGTCCTAGCTCACCTGGAATCGGTTTTGGGATGGGCCTAGAAAGGTTAATAATGGCACTTGAGGCTGAAAATATTACACTTCCTATCGATCAACAACTTGACTGCTTTGTTGCAAATATGGGAGATGAATCTAAGCTGGAAGCAACAAAAGTCGT
Source organism: Oceanobacillus iheyensis HTE831 (assembly GCF_000011245.1). NCBI lineage: Bacteria > Bacillati > Bacillota > Bacilli > Caryophanales > Bacillaceae > Oceanobacillus > Oceanobacillus iheyensis. The sequence goes on along the minus strand of NC_004193.1, from coordinate 2,046,068 downwards.
GAAGAGACTTCGAGATAACGGAATACAAGCGGATATGGATTACCAGAAGCGTAAAATGAAAGGGCAACTAAAAGCTGCGGATCGTTATCAGTCTAAATTTGTCATTTTCCTTGGCGATGATGAAATAGAAAAACAGGAAGTCACTTTAAAGGAAATGTCTACTGGTGATCAAAGTGAGGTTTCCATGTCTCAACTGGTTGAAGTGCTTCAGGAAAAGCTGAATGGAGGAAAAATATATGAGTGAAAGATTAATGGCGGGTAGGCTAAACGAAAAAAATATAGGTGAAAAAGTATTGCTTAAAGGTTGGGTTCAAAAGCGTCGAGATCTTGGCGGGTTGATTTTTATTGATCTTCGTGATAAATCAGGACTCATACAAGTTGTCTTTAATCCTGACCATTCTAAAAAGGCTTTAGAAACAGCGGAAAATATTCGTTCAGAATATGTAATTGAAATCAATGGCACGGTAGTTGCTCGTGATGAAGCAACCATCAATCCATCGATGAAAACGGGTAAAATTGAAGTTAATGCTTCTTCAGTCCAAATTTTAAATAAAGCAAAAACACCACCGTTTACCATACAAGATGAAACAGATGTTTCAGAAGATGTCAGGCTTAAATATAGATATTTGGACTTGCGTAGAAATTCATTACAAGAAACATTTCGATTGCGTCATCAAACAACCCAATCTATTCGAAATTACTTAAATGACAAAGATTTCTTAGAGATGGAGACACCAATTCTAACGAAGAGTACGCCAGAAGGTGCAAGAGATTATTTAGTTCCTAGTCGTGTACACCCGGGAGAATTTTATGCCTTACCTCAGTCTCCACAATTGTTTAAGCAATTAATTATGATGGGTGGTTTTGAGCGATATTATCAAATCGCAAGATGCTTCCGTGATGAGGACTTGCGTGCAGATAGGCAACCTGAATTCACACAAATCGATATAGAAACGTCATTTTTAACTAGTGATGAAATTATGGATATGACAGAACATATGATGAAAAAAGTAATGAAAGAAGTAAAAGATATAGATATTTCTTTACCATTACCACGTATGCCATATCAAGAGGCAATGGATAGATATGGTTCTGATAAACCAGACACACGTTTCGATTTAGAATTAATTCATGTTTCTGATATCGTGGCTTCATCTGGATTTAAGGTATTTTCTCAAGCGGTAGATAACGGCGGGAAGGTAGCCTTATTAAATATCAAAGGCAAAGCGGATAACTATTCTCGTAAAGATATTGATAAATTAACAGAATATGTAAAAGTTTATGATGCTAAAGGGCTTGCATGGCTAAAAGCGGATGAAAGCGAATTGAAAGGTCCTATTGCTAAATTCTTATCTGAAGAGGAAGTTGCAGGTATTCGTGATCGTGCAAATGTAGAGCAAGGAGACTTATTGTTATTTGTAGCGGATAAAACGAATGTTGTATACGATAGTCTTGGAGCTTTACGTCTTTACTTAGGTAAGGAATTAGGTTTAATAGATGAATCCAAATTCCATTTCCTATGGGTTACAGATTGGCCATTATTAGAGTATGACGAAGGCTTAGGCAGATATTTTGCAGCACACCACCCATTTACATCTGCAATCGAAGAAGATTTAGATAAATTAGAAACTGATCCTGCGAGTGTACGTGCAAATGCTTATGACTTAGTGTTAAATGGTTTTGAACTTGGAGGAGGATCCATTCGTATTCATCAAAAGGAACAACAGGACCAAATGTTTAAAGTTCTAGGGTTCTCAGAAGAAGAAGCACGTAGTCAATTTGGATTCTTATTAGATGCTTTAGAATATGGTGCACCTCCACATGGAGGTATAGCTCTTGGATTGGATCGCATTATCATGTTGTTAGCAGGTAGATCTAACCTCCGTGATACCATTCTATTTCCAAAAACAGCTTCAGCCTCTGATTTAATGACTGCAGCTCCAAGTGGTGTAAGTGATGATCAATTACAAGAATTATCTATTCAATTGCAATCAGGGGAAAAGAACCAGTAAAATATCGTACAACAAACCTATTGTTTACAAAAAATAAATATGCTAATATAAATACACAATAAAATTTAATTTACGTATCATCCTGATGTGTTCGTCTATTAAAAGTATTTTGACCGAACAACTATAAAAATGGGAGTCTAATTGGTTTTTAAGGTGCGTGCAAGCCTAAAAATGGTAGGAGGCACAATACCCTTAAAACAGGACACCCACCTGCTGATAGCGGGATCAAAGCTTGAAATAAGACGGCACAATCGGGATTGAACGTATACATAAAACAAACTGTCAAGATACATTCTTGGCAGTTTTGTGTTTTATTAGTCCATATTTGTAAAATCCAGTATAGTGTATTTCTACACATAAAAAAAGAGAAACTAAGAATCATCCAGTTTCTCTTTATATATTTATTAAATTAATTGGAACCATGAGCAAGTTGTTCTAAATTACCATTTTTATCCATTCGGAAAGCTGGCGCAACAAATCCGTTTTCATTATCATTAAAAACAGTCATTTTCCTAGCACGGTCCATGATTTGGATAAATGTTTGATAATCTTCTTGCATGGTAGCTAGTTGTTTCTCGGTATCCGCTAATTTATCCTGTAATTCTTCTACCTTTGTTTTTAGAGCTGTATTCTCATGTTCTATGGATACCAACGCGGATTTTGATTGATTGGAAGCATGATAGTCTTTTTTTAATTCTCGTAAATATTGAATTACGGAATCTATATTAATAGTTGGTATAGAGTTCGTTACCTGCTTTGAAGAATCAGTTAGTTCTACTCCTACTTCTTCTTCTATACTAGTTGTGAATGTTGAAGGTTGCTGTGTACTATAAGTTTTTTTCATGCCTGCACTGAGTGCTCTCTTTTTCTCTTTTCGTTGTCGTTTAGCTAAATCAATTGCATTATCATATTTAACACGTACCTCCGCGTTCCAACGAAACCCACATGCAGCAGAAGTTCTATTAAGCTGATCTCCAACTTCATCAAACGCATTTAACTGCGTGCTTCCTTCTCGAATATGACGAAGTACAGTTTCTGCTAATAATAAATCATCTTCATGTGACCATGCATCTTGTCTACTTTTGCCATTGAATATTCACTCCTCTTATTTAGAAATCAATAGAAATTGTGTATAGTAGTTTCTATTGTTACCGCAAAGAGGGGGAAATATACGTTAATTCTTTCTATCTCGTTGAATTTTTTCATAAACTTGTTTGAGAGCTTTTTCGAATTTCCCTGTATCTTTTGGTGAATAATAGATTCGGTTTTTGATAGAATCAGGGAGATATTGTTGGTCTACCCAAGCACCAGGATAATTATGAGGATATAAATACTCTTTTCCTCTTCCTAATTTTTCTGCTCCCTTATAATGAGAATCTTTTAGGTGAGCAGGGACATCACCACTTCTACCAGATCGTAAATCACTTAAGGCCGCATCTAAAGCTTTATAGGCTGTGTTTGACTTTGGAGATAGTGCAAGTTCTACAACGACGTTTGCAAGGGGGATTCGAGCTTCGGGAAAACCTAATCGTTCTGCAGCCTGTACAGCAGATACTGCTCTTGGTCCAGCTTGAGGATTAGCAAGCCCGATATCTTCATATGCAATTACGATCATACGTCTTGCAATACTATCGAGGTCTCCTGCCTCAATTAATCGACTTAAATAATGAAGTGCGGCATCTACATCACTACCGCGGATTGATTTTTGAAAAGCGGATAAAACATCATAATGAGCATCACCATCTTTATCATGTGAAAAGGATTTTTTTTGCATACATTCTTCAGCAATATCTATTGTGAGTTCAATTACACCAGTTTCCGTCGGTGGAGTCGAACTTACCGCTAATTCTAATCCGTTTAAAGATGACCGTAAATCTCCATTTGCTGCTAAAGCTAAGTGTTCAAGTGCATCTTCCCCAATATTAATATCATTTTGAGATGTTTCATTATATTGTACTATTGCACGATGTAACGCGGTTTTTACATTGTCGATTGTTAACCCGTGCAATTCAAATAAATGACAGCGACTACGTATTGCCGGATTAATAGAGTGATATGGATTACTCGTTGTACAACCAATCAAGGTTAGTAAGTTACTTTCTAGATGAGGAAGCAGAAAATCTTGTTTTGCTTTATCTAGTCGATGAACTTCATCAAGTATAAGAACCATTTGCCCTCTCATTTTTGCTTCTTCTACAACTATTTCCATATCTTTCTTTTTATCCGTTACCGCGTTTAATATCTTTAAAGGTAGACCTACACTATTTGCTAAAGCGTAAGCCATAGAAGTTTTTCCTGTTCCTGGTGGGCCAAAAAGAATCATGGATGATAGCATGTTAGCCTTTACCATTCTATCAATTATTTTCCCTTGACCAACAAGGTGTTCTTGTCCTATAATTTCATCTATATTTTTCGGGCGCATACGATATGCGAGCGGTTGATGGTGATTCATAACAAATCGTCCTTTTTATTTCAGTTTTATCCTTCAAGCTTATAGTGGATTCTAGTGAAATGCAAGAGGATGGTTGTCATGATATAATAACATGTAGAATGTAATAGGAACGAAGAATATGAGGTGTCTATAAATGAAAATTTCAACAAAAGGAAGATACGGATTAACAATTATGATTGAGTTAGCACTAAACTATGGACAGGGACCAACTTCTTTGAAAATGATTGCCAAAGAAAATAATCTTTCCGAGCATTACTTGGAGCAGTTAGCATCTCCTTTGAGAAATGCAGGTTTAGTGAAGAGTGTACGTGGTGCATATGGTGGATATATGTTATCAAGAGAACCAAAATCGATTACAGCGAGTGATGTATTGAGAGTTCTTGAGGGTCCTTTAACAATTGTAGAAGGCATGGAAGAAGAAAAACCTGCTCAACAATCCTTATGGTTAAGTATACGTGACGCAGTTAAAGATGTTTTAGATCAGACAACATTACAAGATTTAGTAGATCATGAAAATGATGAACCACGTGATGCTTATATGTTTTATATTTAATTTGCATAGTCAGTTTCATTAAGCTAAGTCTTAGTAAAAAATATTCATACTTTATATCAAGTTTTTAAAGTATGAAATTGATACAGTTAGATAGAGAGGGTTTTTTAATCATGCAACCTATATATTTAGATCATGCTGCTACTACACCAATTGCCGATGAAGTTATACAGGCTATGATGCCCATTTATCAGGATGTTGTTGGAAATGCTTCAAGTGTTCATTCATTTGGAAGAAAAGCAAGACAACATTTAGATGGGGCGAGAAGAGTACTTGCACAGTCGATTGCTGCTAAAGAAAAGGAAATAATCTTTACAAGTGGTGGAACGGAAGCCGATAATTTAGCATTAATTGGAACTGCTAAAGCAAATATGCACAAGGGTAGGCATATTATTACCACAGTACAAGAACATCATGCTACACTTCATACGGCAGAAGAACTTGAGAAACAAGGTTTTACCGTTTCTTATTTACCTGTAGATGAAACTGGACGCGTTAATATAGAAGATTTAGAACAAGCTTTAACGAATGAGACAATTCTTGTTTCGATAATGTTTGTAAATAATGAAACAGGTGTGATTCAACCAATTGAAGAAATAGGTAAGCTATTACAGTCACATCAAGCATACTTCCATACGGATGCCGTGCAAGCGTATGGCTTATTAGATATTAATGTTGATGAAATGGGTATAGACTTATTAACAACTTCTGCTCATAAAATCAATGGACCAAAAGGAATCGGATTTCTTTATGCTAGAGAAGGATTAGCTATGAACGCCTTGTCATATGGTGGCGAACAAGAGCGTAAGCGTCGTGCTGGAACAGAAAACATACCAGGAGTGGTCGGATTTCAAAAAGCAGTTGAATTATCGATGAATAATAGGGACGAAAGATTGAAAAATTACCAATCCTATAAAGAAATTCTCCTACAAACATTAATAGAAAATGAAATTTCATTTTCTATTAATGGAGATAAAGATCATACAATCCCATCGATTATTAATATCAGTTTTGATGGGATAAATGTAGAAGCTATGTTAACTAATTTTGATCTTGATGGTGTTGCTGCGTCAAGTGGAAGTGCATGTACTGCAGGAAGTGTAGAACCTTCTCATGTATTAGCAGCGATGTATGGTGCAGGAAATCCAATTACAACTAATTCTATTCGTTTTAGTTTTGGTAGCATGAATACAGTGGAAAACATCCAAGAAGCAAGTATGCGAATCGTTAAGGTAGTAAATAGATTAAAATAAAGGAAGGAACAAACATGAAAAATAACAAAGATACACGTGTAGTTGTTGGAATGAGTGGAGGAGTCGATTCTTCTGTAGCTGCTTTACTACTTAAACAACAGGGTTATGATGTTGTAGGTATCTTCATGAAAAATTGGGATGATACTGACGAATTTGGAGTTTGTACAGCTACGGAAGACTTTGACGATGTAGTACGTGTATGTAATCAACTAGAAATTCCGTACTACTCCGTTAACTTTGAAAAACAATATTGGGATAAAGTATTTACGTACTTTTTAGATGAATATAAGGCAGGAAGAACGCCAAATCCGGATGTTATGTGTAATAAAGAGATTAAATTCAAAGCATTTTTAGATCATGCATTGGCTTTAGGAGCAGATTATTTAGCAACTGGGCATTATGCACAAGTTCGTCGCGATAAAAATGGCCGTGTTGAAATGCTAAGAGGTAACGATGAAAATAAAGATCAAACGTACTTTTTAAATCAATTATCGGAAGATGTACTGGATAAAGTGATGTTTCCTTTGGGGCATTTACCAAAATCGGAAGTCCGTAAAATTGCAAAGGAACATGAGCTAGTAACAGCAGAGAAAAAAGATTCTACTGGTATTTGTTTTATAGGAGAACGAAATTTCAAGGAATTTCTAAGTGAATACCTTCCTGCACAACCAGGTGAAATGCAAACACTAGATGGTATTGTGAAAGGTAGCCACGACGGTTTAATGTATTATACACTTGGTCAGCGGCAAGGCCTTGGCATCGGTGGTTCTGGGGACCCTTGGTTTGTAGTTGGTAAAAACTTAACTGATAACATTTTATACGTTGGACAAGGATATGAGAATGATTATTTGTATTCGAATGCACTTGTAGCTACAGATATAAACTGGATACAACCCGATAAAATTTCAGATACATTTAACTGCACTGCAAAATTCCGTTATCGTCAACAAGATAGTGAAGTAAATGTAACAATCAAATCAGAAAACGAAGTATATGTAGCATTTAAAGAAGACCAGCGGGCAATTACTCCAGGACAAGCTGTTGTGTTCTATGACGGTGAAGTGTGTCTTGGTGGAGGAACGATTGATACAATTATAAAAAATGATCATAAATTAGATTATGTAGGATAAAATGGGTGAATCGATAATGGATGAGAATCAACAAGCAATTAGTTTAATGAAAGAGAAAAAATATCAAGAGGCGGCTGCACTTTTTAACGAAGTAATTGAAGAAAATCCGGAAGACCCAACTGGTTATATAAACTTTGGGAATTTATTACTCCAATTAAATGAAACAGATAGGGCAAAACGGTTTTTTGAAAAAGCAATTGAATTAGATGAGCATGCTGCAACTGCTTATTACGCATTAGGGAACTTATATTTTGATAAAGAATTGTTCTCTAATGCACAGCAGTATTTTGAAAAAGCAATAAAAAGTGGTTTAGAAGAAAGTGATGCTTACTTTATGCTTGGGATGAGTTTGAAGAATGATGAACAAATCAAACTTTCTCTACCATATTTATTGCGGGCAACGGAGCTCTCAAATAAAGATGAAACAATACTATTTCAATATGGGCTTGCTCTTGCTCAATTAGAGTATTTAGAGGAAGCTGAGAAAATATTTCATCAGGTTCTTAAGCTAAATGAAGATCATAGTGATGCTTTCTATAATTTAGGTGTTATTTCACTATTTCATGATAATGCAGAAGAGGCTATGCACTATTTTGATCAAGCGTTAGAGATTCAACCAGATCATATGCTTGCTGCAAATGGTAAAAAAACCGTATTGGCGTTTTTGGGAGATCAAGAATAAAACCAATTGTAACGGGCAATATCAACCTCACTTCAAGACTGTGAGGTTAAAGTCTGATTCTGTTCAACTTGGGGAAGAATGAAAACCCATTGATTGAAGATTCACTTTATGTTAAGGGGTTAATAAAATGACAGAACAAATTATGTCTGAAGATCAAAATGTACCTTTATTTGCCAAAGGAACCGTTCTGACTACAATATTTCAAAATGCAGCCGAACATTTTTCGATTGTTCGTGTCCAAATAGATGACACGAATTTAGATTATGAGGATAAGGAAATTATTGTAAAAGGATATTTTGATACCCTTCAAGAACAAACTGCTTACTGTTTTTATGGTGAATTAGAAAAACATCCTAGATATGGAACACAACTAAAGGTTCAGTCTTATGAAACAATAATACCAAGTTCAAGAGATGGTTTGATAAGTTATCTATCAAGCGATCTCTTTTATGGCGTTGGAAAAACAACTGCAGAGAGAATAGTAGATAGACTGGGTGAGCAGGCAATAACAAAGATTTTGGATAATGATGATGCTTTAAAGGGAATTAAGGGATTATCTAAAGAGACAGCAGAACGATTATCAAATCGATTAAAGGAAAATCAAGGATTTGAACATGTCGCTGTTCATTTAGCAACATATGGAATCGGCTTAAAGATGGCTCAAGTTATATATCAGACGTATAAAGATGAAGCCATAGATTTATTAAAACAAGACCCATATCAGTTTGTATTTGATATAGAGGGATTTGGTTTCCGAACAGCCGATCAAATAGCTACCCAACAAGGAATAGCTGGAACGCATGAAAGTAGAATTGGTGCAGGGATTATCTTTGTTTTACAGCGGGCAATTCAATCTGGGCACGTGTATGTTCCTTTACGAGATTGTCTAGAAGAAGTTGTTGATTTGTTACGAATTGCAACTAGTGATATAGAAATTGTTTCTTTCGTTTTTAAACAATTAAATACAGCTAAGAAAATAATCATCATCGATGAAAAAGTTTATTTACCTTCTCTATATTATGCAGAAGATGGCTTTGCAGCTAATCTAAAGCGAATCCTTGATAAGCCAATGGAAGAAAATATCCCTATGGCAGAAATGTTAAAGATTATCGGTTCGATTGAAGAAGAAGAGGTATTAAGCTACGGGAAAGAACAATTTGATGCTATTAATCATGCCATTCATTCTAAATTAATGATTTTAACGGGTGGTCCTGGAACAGGCAAAACAACTGTGATAAAGGGTATTTTAAAGGCGTACGCGTCCTTGCAAAAGGTATCATTGGACCCAAAGGATTATAAGAATAAATCAGATTTTCCATTTGTACTTACAGCTCCTACAGGTAGAGCAGCAAAACGCATGACAGAGTCCACAGGGATTCCTGCAGTAACCATTCATCGATTATTAGGTTGGAACGGGATTGGTAGCTTTGAAAAAGATGAGCATGAACAATTAGAGGGAAAGTTATTAATCGTGGATGAATTTTCGATGGTAGATATATGGCTAGCAAATCATCTATTTAAAGCTATTCCAGCGGATATGCAAGTGTTATTAGTAGGTGATGAAGATCAACTTCCTTCTGTGGGTCCAGGACAAGTTTTAACTGATCTAATGCATAGTAATTTGTTACCGACGGTGTCTCTTCAAGAGGTATACCGGCAAAAGGAAGGTTCAAAAATCATTCAGTTAGCTCATGAAATTAAACAAGATAATTGTTCAGCAAATTCTTTATCCAATGATCGAGATTTTAGTTTTATTTCATGTAGAGAACCTCAAATGATTGAAGTGATATCTTCTGTTATGAAAAAAGCAAAAGCAAAAGGAATTGATTTGAATAATATTCAAGTCTTAGCTCCAATGTATCGCTCCCAAGCTGGTATTAATATCATTAACCAGGAATTACAAAAATTAATAAATCCACCAACGGAGAAGCGTAGAGAAATTCATTATCAAGATGTGATTTACCGAACCGGTGATCGTGTCATTCAACTTGTCAATCAACCTGAAGATGGTGTATATAATGGTGATATTGGTGAAATAGTAGCGATATTCAAACCAGAAGAAAATACGGAACATGAAGAACAAATTGTGATTGCTTTTGAAGATCGAGAAGTTGTTTATATTCGTAAAGACTATAATAATTTCACACATGCTTTTTGTATCTCAATCCATAAATCACAAGGGAGTGAATTTCCGATTGTGCTGTTACCGGTTGTTTATGCACATCACCGTATGTTGAGAAAGAATTTATTGTATACAGCAATAACTAGAAGTAAAGAATCTCTCATCATATGTGGAGAACAACCTGCATTTCTTAAAGGTGTAAATACCAAAGACACAAATCAACGTAATACTTCCTTAAAGGATGCTTTAGTTACACGAATAGAAAATGAATCTGCAAATGAAGACTCTGAACAAGAACAAGAAGAAGATGAAGTATCCCCATATGACTTTATGTAACTAGAGTATAATTATTCATTTATTGGGCAAGGATAGTAGCAATAATTCTATGAAGAGGGGATATATATGCTACGTTGCCCAAATTGTCGTGGTAAACAAATTGGTAAAATTGGTTCTCACGACTATTATTGCTGGTCATGCTGTATTGAATTAACTGTATCAGGTGATCAAATTAACGTTCATCAAATTGAGTCAGATGGTAGTTTAAGCTCATTAGACGATTTATTTACCTTGGAAGAACGACGCTTGTGATATACTCCCAGCCTTATATGGAAATTAGCTGAGGAGTGTATTTATGTGGAAAAAATTAGATCGAAAAACTATCATCTACTATCTTATAATTGGTATTTTAGTTATTATCACTTTTTATTTATTTGTAATCACTGTTCCATATTATAGTGGATTTTTTACGTTTGTGGGCAAACTGCTAATTCCATTTATTATAGCAACTCTAATTACGTATTTATTACATCCTGTGATTGAGAAATTACACCGACTTCATATTCATCGAGGAATCTCTATCTTACTTATCTATCTTATTTTCTTTGGTGGAGTTGGCTTGTCGATTTATCTGGGGTATCCAGTAATTGTGCAACAAATTACAGAGATAAGTAAGAATATACCGGAATTCTTTTCACTTTATGAGCAACTCATTCTTCGTGTGTATGAGTATACTTCGTTCTTACCTGAAGGTGTTCATGACCGAATGGATGATATGATTGCATCGATTGAATCACGAATAGATCAATTGCTTTCGAATTTAGTTGGTGGATTTGACGGTTTGATGGACAAAATTATTATTATTACTGTTATCCCTGTTCTAGTCTTTTATTTTTTAAAAGATTTCAAACAAATCCTTTCTTTTTTAGGTAAGTTTATACCATCACAATATCGAGATGATGCGAAGAGGTTACTGAAAGAGTTAGACAAAGGATTAGGAGGGTACATCAGAGGTCAATTAATTGTAAGTTTATTTGTAGGAATCGCATCGTTTTTGTTATTTTTAATCATGAAGATACCCTACGGCTTACTACTTGCGATTATATTAGCGATTGTAAATATCATTCCTTATTTTGGACCAATTATTGGTGCCGTACCAGTAATCACCATTGCCTATACTGCAGGGGATAGCGGAAAGGTTTTGCTTGTGATTTTAGCGCTATTTATATTGCAAATTATCGAAAGTAATTTATTATCCCCATATATAATGGGGAAGACAATTCGCATTCATCCAGTGGCGATTATTTTTGCACTTTTATTCGGCAGTCAACTTGGAGGAATCTTAGGAATGATTTTAGCAGTTCCTATTTTAATGATAGCGAAAGTTATTGTTCAGCAATTTATTGAATTCCGGCGCACCTAGATTGACTATTGAGGTTAAATTTTATATAATTGCGCTATCATAATAAGACTAATCACGTAGAAGGTAAGAGTACATGAAAGTAGTTGTTTTAAGAGAGGTGTTCTCTAAGGCTGCAAGGGACACTATACAGCTATCATGGAAAGCTATGCCTGAGTACGGCTAATCACCGTCGGTTTCACACCGTTACTATGACATAAGTGATGAATAATTAACTTTATTCATAATTAGGGTGGTACCGCGATATCTCGTCCCTGCATGTTGCAGTGAGGGGATTTTTTTATTGGCTGTAATTTTAAAGGAGGATAATAATTATGAAGTCACTAACATCAGCAGAAATAAGACAAATGTTTATCGATTTTTTCAAAGAAAAAAGTCATTCCGTAGAGCCAAGTGCGTCACTTGTACCTCATGAAGACCCGACTTTATTATGGATAAATAGTGGAGTAGCTACATTAAAAAAATACTTTGATGGTAGAGTGATTCCGGATAACCCAAGAATTGTAAATGCTCAAAAATCCATTCGTACCAATGATATTGAAAATGTTGGTTATACCGCTAGACATCATACATTTTTCGAAATGCTTGGTAACTTTTCGATTGGAGATTATTTTAAAAAAGAAGCAATGGAATGGGCGTGGGAATTCTTAACCGATGAAAAATGGATTAATTTTGATGAAGCATTGCTCTCTGTAACAGTTCATCCTGAAGATGATGAAGCATATGATATTTGGTTAAATGACATCGGAATTCCAAAAGAACGTATTATTCGTATTGAAGAGAATTTTTGGGATATTGGTGAAGGACCAAGTGGACCAAATACAGAAATATTCTATGATCGCGGTGAGTCTTACGGAAATGACCCGCAAGATCCTGAGCTTTACCCTGGGGGAGAGAATAATCGTTATTTAGAAGTGTGGAACCTTGTATTTTCACAATTTAACCATAATCCAGATGATACGTATACTCCGCTTCCTAAGAAAAATATTGATACAGGGATGGGATTAGAACGTCTTACATCAATTATCCAACAAGTACCAACAAACTTTGAAACTGATTTATTTATGCCAATTATTCGTGAAACAGAACGTATTTCCAAACGTAAATATGGGAATTCAGAAGCGGAAGATACATCCTTTAAAGTTATCGCAGATCATATTCGTACAGTTAGTTTTGCTATTGGGGATGGAGCAATGCCTTCTAATGAGGGTAGAGGATACGTTCTCCGTAGATTAATTCGCCGTGCGATAAGATTTGCAAAGGACTTAGGGGTTAACGAACCATTTATGTATCAGTTAGTACCTGTTGTAGGAGACATAATGAAAGATTTCTACCCAGAAGTCCAGAAAGATGCAGGTTACATCTCTAACGTTATTAAAGTGGAGGAAGAACGATTCCACGAAACACTTAATGATGGCTTAATTATCCTTGCTTCTATTATAGAAGAAGAGCGTAAAAAAGGTAGTGAGGTATTCCCGGGAGAAGAAGTATTCCGTCTATATGATACGTATGGATTCCCTAAAGAATTAACGGAGGAATATGTTGAACAACAAGGGTTTACTGTAAATCAAGCTGGCTACGATAAAGAAATGAATAAGCAAAGAGAGCGCGCAAGAAATGCCCGACAAAAAGTGGATTCTATGCAAGTGCAGGATACGATTTTCACTGAGATAAACGTAGACAGTACGTTTGTTGGCTACGATCAATTACAAAAAGAAACTACTATCGAAGCATTGGTAAAAGATAAGAACCAAATTGAAGAAGCAAATCAGGGAGATGTACTTTATGTTTTCTTAAAAGAGACTCCATTTTATGCCGAAAGTGGGGGACAAGTAGCTGATAACGGATGGATATATTCAGAAAATGCTTCTGCTTATGTGTCCGATGTTCAGAAGTCACCAAACGGAGATCATATCCACCAAATTGAAATCAAAGAAGGTAGTTTTAAAATAAATCAACCTGTTCATGCTGTTGTGGAAAGGACTTTCCGAAATCATGTGATTAAAAATCATACAGCTACTCATTTATTACATCAAGCTCTTAAAGATGTATTAGGTAGTCATGTGAACCAAGCAGGGTCACTAGTTCGTCCAGAAAGACTTCGATTTGATTTTTCCCATTTCCATGGTGTTACAGCAGAGGAATTACAGCAAATCGAATTAAAAGTGAATGAAAAAATTTGGGAATCCTTACCTGTAGCAATTGATAGTAAGAAAATTGATGAAGCAAAAGCAATGGGAGCAATGGCTTTATTTGGTGAGAAATATGGTGATATTGTTCGAGTTGTTCAAATTGGAGACTATAGTATTGAATTATGTGGTGGGTGTCATGTAATAAATACTGCGGAAATTGGTTTGTTTAAAATTGTACAGGAGACAGGTATTGGAGCAGGTACACGTCGTATAGAAGCTGTGACAAGTAAACAGGCTTATGATTATTTAAATACGAAACTGGATCTTTTGCATAATAGTGCTCAAAAACTAAAAACTTCAGAAGAACAATTACCTGAGCGTATTGAAGGATTACAAGTTGAATTAAAAGATTCACAAAAACAAGTGGATTCATTAAGTGCTAAGTTATCCAACTTAGAAGCTTCTTCGATTCTTGATGAGGTTAAAGAAATATCAGGTGTACCTGTACTCGCTCAAGAAGTGAACGTGAAAGATATGAATCAATTACGTTCGATGATGGATGAATTAAAACAAAAGCTTTCTTCAGGAGTTATTTTACTTGCTGCTGAAAACAACGGTAAAGTACAACTAGTTGCTGGTGTTACAAAAGATATGCTAGAGAAGAACATGCACGCAGGAAATATTGTGAAACAGGCTGCTACTGTTTGTGGTGGTGGTGGCGGAGGCCGCCCAGATATGGCTCAAGCAGGTGGAAAAGATCCTTCTAAAATTAAAGAAGCTCTCCAATCTGTGGAGCAATATATAGTAGATACGGTCAAATAATCTTGAAGGTTGTATGTTCATAAGGAAAAAAGTATAATAATAACCACAAACATGTTAAAATATTTGTAGAAGGCTAATTGGGATGAGGTGTCACGATGAGTTCAATTGATAAAACGATGAAATTCAATTTTTCAGAAGAACCATTTGATCAGGATATTAAGGAAATCTTGATGACAGTGCATGAATCACTGCAAGAGAAAGGATACAACCCGATCAATCAGATTGTAGGGTATTTATTATCTGGTGACCCTGCGTATATCCCGCGGTATAACGATGCCAGAAATTTAATTCGTAAGGTAGAACGTGATGAAGTGATTGAAGAACTTGTTAAGTTTTATCTAGAACAGAACAGGGAGACTAAATGAAAATAATTGGTTTAGATGTCGGCTCAAAAACGATTGGCGTTGCGGTTAGTGATGCATTAGGTTGGACTGCTCAAGGAGTCAAAACCATTCGATGGGATGAAAATGATTTGTCCTCTGCCGATGAAGAATTAGAAAAAATAATAAGTGAACATGAAATAGGAAAAGCTATTATTGGTTTGCCTAAGAACATGAATGGTACTATTGGCGAACGTGGAGAAGCATCTCAACGCTATGCCAACCACATTGAAAAAGTGTTTCAAATTCCCGTTGATCTATGGGATGAACGCTTAACAACAATGGCAGCTGAACGTGTTCTACTAGAAGCAGATATGAGTCGTAGTAAGCGAAAAAAAGTTATTGATAAAATGGCAGCTGTTATGATCCTACAGGGTTATTTGGACCAAAAATAAATAAATCCCTTCGGATGTTATAGCCAGCTAACCTTTAGGAAGGAGGATTTATATGGCACTAGAAGAAAAAGAACGAATTATTATTCCAGATGAAAATGGAGACGAACATTTATTTGAAGTATTGTTTACATTCGATGTAGATGAAACGGAACAATCTTACATTGCAGTCGTTCCCGCTGAACAGGCGGAAGAAGAAGAAGTTGAGGTTTATGCATTTCGATTCGAAGAACAGGAAAATGAAGACTTTACGCTTTTCCCAATTGAATCTGATGATGAATGGCAAATGGTAGAAGAAATGTTAAATACACTTGCTGAAGAAGAAGAAGCTTAATACAATAAAATAGTGTGAGCTGATGCCTATAAGGGGCATCAGCTTTTTATATGTTATCCTCTTAGCATCGTGTTTCCTATATCTCCGTCAGACGCGGTCTTAGTTTGTACGGCTCTTACGGATTCATGAAGCTTTTGATTCGTCTAGCTTCATGAATCAGAGCCTATCAAACTTCCCGAGTCTTCTGTACGATAAGGAAACAATCGTTGCTACTGTCGTAGCATCGTGTTTCCTATATCTCCGTCAGACGCGGTCCAGTTTGTACGGCTCTTACGGATTCATGAAGCTTTTGATTCGTCTAGCTTCATGAATCAGAGCCTATCAAACTTCCCGAGTCTTCTGTACGATAAGGAAACAATCGTTGCTACTGTCGTAGCATCGTGTTTCCTATATCTCCGTCAGACGCGGTCCAGTTTGTACGGCTCTTACGGATTCATGAAGCTTTTGATATAATAATGGAATATGTTGGCGTTTTTTAGTATAATATAGCGGATGAAAGGGGGATACATAGTGTCGAATAAAGAAAAGCAGGGTGGTTTCTTTTATAATATGAAAAAAAGAGCGGAAGAGGCTTCTACTGTTAGAAAAATTGTATCCATAATAATTATCGCAATGGTACTCATATTAATTATTGGTGGAATTTCAGGATATTTATATATTAATAGTTCTTTAAAACCTGTTGACCCTGATAGTGATGAAGAAATTGCTGTAGAAATTCCTATGGGCTCTTCTACTTCAGTGATTGCTAATACGCTAGAAGAGAATGGCATTATAAAAGATGCAAGAGTTTTTCGTTTCTACACGAAGTTCAATAATATTACTGAATTTCAAGCGGGAGAATATACTTTTACACCATCCATGGATTTTAATGAAATTATTGAGTCACTGCAAACAGGTAGAGTTGTTATGGAAGCAACGCATAGAATAACAATTCCCGAAGGTTTATCAGTGGACCAGATTGCAGAGATTTATAGTGAGAACTTAAGCTTTACAAAAGAAGAATTTCTTGAAAGAATTAACGATGAAGCATATATAGAAGAATTAATTGAAAAGTATCCGGATATATTAACGGAAGAAATATTACAAGAAGATTTACGAACGCCATTAGAAGGATATTTATTTGCGTCTACCTATGATTTTTATGAAGAGGACCCAAGTATTGATACTATTATCGAAAAAATGCTTCAACAAACGCAAACCGTATATAATCGTTATCGTGAACAGGTGGAATCAACAGAATTTACGATACATGAAGCAATTACCTTTGCGAGTATTATTGAAAAAGAAACAGCAACAGAAGAACAGCGTCCACAAATTGCGGGAGTTTTTTACAATCGCATAGAGAATGAAATGAAATTACAAACGGATCCTACAGTCATCTATGCACTAGGTGAACATCAGGAAGTAGTTACATTTGAAGATTTAGAGATAGAGTCACCTTATAACACCTATCTTGTTGAAGGACTTCCTGTAGGACCTATTTCTAACTTTGCGGAAAACTCATTAAAAGCCGTAGTCGAACCAGAGGAATCTGACTACTTATATTTCCTTCATGATTCAGAAGGAAATCTCCATTTCGCAGAGGATTTTGAACAGCATGTGGAAAATAGAGAAGAATATATTAATTAAACGGAGTTGTGGAGAGAATATCTTCACATTCCGTTTTCATTTAGATGAGAGGGAAGACAATGGATGATACGATATTAGATTATTTGGCAGGTTTAACTCCTAATTCTCCTGAATGGGCAGACCAACTTGAAATTGTTGCAGAAGAAAACAATATACCTATTATGGATAGAACGAGTATGCATTTTGTACAAGTATTGTTACAAATCCACCAACCCAAACGGATTCTAGAGGTTGGGACAGCGATAGGTTATTCGGCATTAAGAATGCAAGATAATACCCAAGCTTCCATCGTCACGATTGAAAAAGATGAAAAACGTTACCGTGATGCCGTTGAAAATATTAACAATTTGAACAAAGATGATTGCATAAAGGTGATTCATGGAGACGCTTTGGAAGAAATGAGCAGATTGAAGGAAAATAATGAGAGGTTTGATACGATCTTTATTGATGCAGCAAAAGGTCAATACGGCAAGTTTTTAGAACTGGCCGATTTAATGGTGGGTAATGGTGGATTAGTCATAACAGATAACGTATTATTTAGAGGGTACGTAGCAGCACCAGAGGAGACACCTAAACGTTTTCGTAGTATGGTAAAAAAATTACGGGAATATAATGAAAAACTAATGAACCATCCACATTATCAAACATCGATCTTACCAATTGGTGATGGTGTAGCAATTAGTTATAAGCTAGAAGAAGGAAATTAGGAGGAGCAAGGCATGACAAAGCAAAAACCAGTTGTAATTGGAGTAGCAGGAGGAAGTGGATCAGGAAAAACATCTGTGACTCGCTCCATTTGTCAACGATTTACAGAAACATCGATTTTGGTAATCGAGCAGGATTATTATTATAAAGATCAAAGTCACTTACCATTCGAGGAAAGATTAAATACCAATTATGATCATCCATTGGCGTTTGATAATGATTTATTAATAGAACATTTACAGCAATTAATGCATAATGAACCAATTGAAAAACCTGTATATGATTATAAAATTCATACTCGGTCAAAAGACGTTATTCATGTAGAACCAAAAGAAGTTATTATTGTAGAAGGTATATTAATACTTGAAGATCCACGCTTAGTTGATTTAATGGATATTAAGGTTTATGTTGATACGGATGCAGATTTACGAATAATTCGCCGCTTAATGCGAGATATCAAAGAGCGCGGTAGGACGTTAGATTCTGTAATCGATCAATATATCCAGAATGTTCGCCCATCACACCTGCAATTTATTGAACCAACAAAGCGTTATGCCGATATAATCATACCTGAAGGTGGACAAAATCATGTCGCAATTGATATCATGGCTTCTAAAATAGAAAAAATATTATCTAGAGGGTTATAATTAACGGTAAGAAATATTGAAAATTAATAATAAATCTGCCATAGTAGTCTTTAGTATATTGTAAATGTTTCCAGCATAAGTTGTAAGACTTATTTATTTGGAAAGTGAAAAGAAGGAGTGTAGAGAGATGACAGTTGAAAAAAGTTATTACATGACACAAGAGGGAAAAGATAAATTAGAGGAAGAATTACATTATTTAAAAACAGATCGTAGACAAGAAGTCGTAGAGCGTATAAAAGTTGCTCGTGACTT